>CAILRB010000012.1 GCA_903836465.1 uncultured Chlorobiaceae bacterium | reverse complement strand
TGCATTATGTGCTGCACGCCAAAGAAGCCGAGTTTCAGACCGGCTGGTTTGCTGAATCGGTCATCTCCGCCTCACTCATTGTGCTGGTGATCCGCACTCGCCTCCCCTTTTTCAAAAGCCTTCCCGGCAAGTATCTGCTTACGGCTACAATACTTGTGGTGCTCGCGGTGCTCGCGCTGCCCTTTACGCCGCTGGCCGCGACGTTTGGCTTTGCACAGTTGCCTCCGATCTTCTATGGCTGGATGCTGCTGATTGTGGTGCTGTATATTGTATCCGCTGAAGTGACGAAGCACTTTTTCTACAAGCGGCTGGAGAATATGGGGTGAGTGAGCGTCAAGCCCTGGGAGCGCCGAGCACCAGCTCGGCAAAAAAGGAAGCAGAGGCTCAATACTCAATCGGCCCTCTCGTTGCTTTCACTGCTCCCCGCTTTACCTTGCTCTCAATGCGCCGCTCCTTCGAGCTTTTTGTCGGAGCTGTGGCTTTGCGTTTTTTCACGGGCAGAGCAGCACGCAGAAGCAACGCTTGCAGACGCAGCATGGCATCGGTGCGGTTCTTCTCCTGTGAACGGTAGCGTTGCGCCTTGATGATAATCACCCCATCTTTCGAACGGAAGTTCCAGCAATAAACGGTCAAAAAACGTCTATAAAGCCTTATATCAGAATTAGTTACGCTTAGTGGCGAGTATTTTTCTTGTGACTACATCGACATTTTTGGCATCAATGATTGATGGAAGTGTAATTCCGGCAGCGGCAAGTAGTTTTCCAGCAACCCCTTTCGACTGAGGAATTTTCTGGCAGCCTGCCTCCTTAAGGGTGACGATCGTGCTGCGTATTGCACAAAGTTCATCGATTCCTTCCAGCACGGTGCATTCACATTTTTTCCAGAGTTCTGATAACGTTCTCTCGATTTTATAGGCAAGCATGACCGCAAAGACATGGCCACGAGTGCTAACTTCCGTTCGTACATGAACTGGTCTGATTTCAAGATGACTTTGTTTGAACGTACGGAAAGCATGCTCTACTTTTGCCAGATCTTTGTACCGGTCGTGAATTTCTTTAGTCGAAAGAAGCTCTTTCTTTACATCGGTTTTGATCACATAGCACCCATCGAGCAAAGCTGCTCCTTTCAGGATTTCTTCATTGACTGTAACCTTGAAAACCCTCTCCTGATGGGTCAATTCCAGTATATCGTTCAGCTTGTACTGGTTGATCTTTTTCTGAAGAGAGCGTTGTGCAACATCCTTGTCACGCTTGAGAGAACCGGCGAGATAGCTGTTTTTCTCCTCAACGAAGCGCTGGATTTTTTTAACCCGTTCCTGGCGATTCTTTGCCATCTCTCTCTCTCGAACAGGATTCCTTCTCAGCACATATCGAACGCCATCCGTTTTATTTTCAACCTCAGACAAATCGTTATCAAAAAAATCCATTTGTAGTACCTCTGCCTTCAGCAGGGTTCTGATTTCCGGTTTCGAGAGCGAGGTGATGTAATGAAATCGAGCATCGGTCAACTCTTTGGCCTGCGGCGTTTTGATCATCCCTTTGTCGCCAACCATCGTTATCTCTTCAATTCCAAACGTGTTGGCAATGGTGCGAATCTGCTCTGCAACCGTAGACTTATCACCGGTATTGCCTGCAAAAACCCGAACGGCAACCGGATCGCCATCTGCTGTACACAACAAACCGATGACAATCTGCTTTTTTCCCTTTTTGCTATCCCTGTTATAACCAAAGGCTGCAAGAACATTCTCTATCCCCTCAAGATATGATGAAGTAACATCATACAGCAATAATTCAGGACCGGCTCCTGCTGAATTGTGCTTGAATAATTGCGTCTCCAGCCGCTCCTGATTGTCCGTCAACCAAGCCAGGTTAGCATAGAGGTCATCCTCTGTAAAGCTCTCCAGTTCCAGGACATCGCAAGCGCCATAACTTGCAGCCATCCTGACCGCACCCAATCGTGAACCTTGCCCGATCAATCGAGCCATGATCTGCCACAACGCAAGCTTTCCCTGACGACTATTGCCAAGTGCAGATTGCAAGAGTGGTTGGGTGAGCGGGCTGAACCATCAACACTGATTCTCGATAAACCAGCAAAAATTTGAAAACTGATCGCTCTCCGCTGAAAAATATTTTTCCACTGGGGGCTTTGCCCCCGGTACCCCCTTAATTGTTGAATAGATAAATGGTTAAAAAGCCCGCACCGCCCGAACACACCACCCCACACTCTTATTGATGTAGTACTGGTTGCCATTGTAGAAGTACTGAGCCCATGCGTAATCTGCACTGACCTCCGTAGAACTCCAGTAGTAGCCGTCGGAAAAACCGCCAACAGCACTTCTGTTGAGATAGAGCTTATTTAACTCTTCTTTAGTCGGTAAATGCCAGTCACTATAACCATTGTTCACCAACTCCCGACACGCTTTCTTTGCAGCTTCCCAAGTATAGATATCTCCACCAGGAAGATCGGCTTTCGCCGCAATCAGGCCGTGCTGGCCTGTAGCATCGAGCGAGAAAATTTTTCCACCGCCATATTCGTCACCGATTTTAAGCGTTTTTTTCGGTTCCGCTTCTTGTCGAGCCTTTACCACTGCCGCTTCGCGACGAGCAGCCTCTTTATCTGCTATCAATTTTACGGCTTTTGCTTCGCGGCGAGCATCTGCGTCCAACTTTTCCTTTGCTTTCGCCTCGCGACGAGCCAAATCTTTCTCTGCCTTCAACCGAGCTTCTGCTTCCTGCTTTGCCTTTGCGACTTCTGCTGCACGACGAGCCGAAGCATCTTTCGCCGCCAGCAAACGCGCATCCTCCACTTTTCGACGATCTTCTGCATCTTGCCTTACCTTTGCGGCTTCAGCTTCACGACGAGTGGCCGCATCTTGCTCTGCCCTCAACCGTGCCGCCTCCGCTTTTCGAGGGGCTTCTGCCTCAGGATTTCCTTTTACTACCTCAGCGATGGGCGCAGGTTTAGGTTCAACTTTTGACTGTGGCTGTTTCATACTCCAGACAACGCCAAGTATAACCAGCATCACAACAGCAACAACTATTAGAATCTGTTTTTTTTGAACCCAGCTTACGTTTCCGACCGGTTGCAACGCCGATTTGCGTTGTGGTGATGTGTGCCCGGCACCCTCTAATGAAACCGTGTCCGGCTTTGACACCTGCCGGGAGTCTGTAACTGGCAGAGTTGCAGGAGAAATTTTGGATTCAATCGCGCCAACGAGTAACTGAAATCCCTGATGAGCGTTGTTGTTTTTCCAGTCAGAGAGATCCGCTGCATGAATCCGCCGAAATCCCATTGGCGGTTCAACCTTGTCAAGAAAAAGAGGCACAAAAGTATCCCTTTTCCTGGCCACGTCCGCCTCTTCTTTAACCCAATCAGACTTTACAGAAGAGTGCGACCATACAACAAGAACACAGGGCGACTCTTCCAGCGCTTTGCCAATGGAGTCCTCCCATGTTTTCCCTGGCGGAATCTTTTTGTCCCAAAAAACACTCCAGCGTTTTTCAAGCTCTTGAACTATTGGCCTGACACGCTCCTGATCCTCATGGGCGTAGCTGATAAAAATATCGGGCATGAATCGGTATCAATTTTATATCGGACAGGAACCCTGTGAACAGTTGCAGGGAATATAGTCATTTACCTTATTTTTATGCCATCACGCTGCTCTTGTAGCAAACGATAGAATGTATTGCTTCTCTCTTGATCTGCATCCCCTCCTCAAGGTCATAGTCATCTTGCAGACCAAGCCAGAACTTCGCGGAGTTCCCGAAATATTGTGACAGGCGCAATACCGTGTCGGCAGTGACACGTCGCGTCCGTTTCACTATCCCGGATATCCGGGTCTGAGGAATCCCGATATCTTTGGAAAGCCGGTACGCAGAGATCTCCAGTGGAATTAAAAACTCCTCCATCAAGACCTCTCCAGGATAAATATTTCTGAGTTCGTTCATTTCAGTGATAGTCAATAATTTCTGCTTCGGAGGCATTTCCATCGGCCCATTTGAAGATGATTCTCCATTGATCGTTAATCCCTATGCTGTAAAAATCTTTGTTTTTACCCGAGAGCTTTTCAAGACGATTTGCCGGAGCAATCCTTAATATAGCATTCCAA
The DNA here is from genome assembly GCA_903836465.1 of uncultured Chlorobiaceae bacterium. Lineage (GTDB taxonomy): Bacteria > Bacteroidota > Chlorobiia > Chlorobiales > Chlorobiaceae > Chlorobium. Next base: position 1,475 of record CAILRB010000012.1, on the reverse strand, counting down.
AAAGCCAAGGCGCATGGAGTTTGCTCCCTTTTCATCTCATTATGGATTCGAAAACCTTCTTCTCATACACGCTTGAGCCGTTGCTTTTTCGAGAATCTGCCTCTCTTTGACCGGCGCGGCCTTATTTTGAGCGTGAATTTTTCAAGCCGGGCATTTGCCTTGGCCAGCCTCAGCCACCAGGGCGAAAGGTGTTTGCGCAACATGGAACGGCGGAGGGAGTAGGTATGGTAATGCTTCATCAAGCCGAGGTAAGAGTTGATACTGCTCTGGAAGGCGGTACGCTCGGCATGCCAGGGTTTATGCGTTTGCGCTATCTGGTTATATTTTAAAAGAGCGCGATACATATTGCCTTTTGTGCGGTTGGCAACATAAATCCTGCGAGGCTTGAGAACAACTCCAAGATACTTGACTCCCTCAGTGTAATGCTCAAGAAAGATTTTTTTAGGATGCAGTATCAGCCCAAGCTCCTGTTGCAGATAGGCGCGAATGACCGGCAGTAATGAGTTCAGAAAAGCAGGATCCTGATGCACCACCACCACATCATCAACGTAACGGCCATAGTATCGGAGTGCGAGGGTGTGTTTCATAAAATGGTCGAACGAGTTGAGATAGAAGTTGGCAAACACCTGGCTGGTCAGGTTGCCAATGGGTAAGCCACAGCCAGGGCGAGAGTGAAAGAGGCTTTTGTCGTCCGGCAACCCCTTCCAGTTTGAGCGTTTCCCTTTGATCACGCAATGGGCTGCCGGATCGTAGAAAACCCGGCGAACATTGCAACCGGGCGATACACTTGCTTGTTCAAAACCCCGCACCGCCCGAACACACCACCCCACACTCTTATTGTTGTTGTTCTGGTTGCCATTGTTGAAGTTCTGTTTCCATGCGTTATTTGCACTGTTCTCCGTAGAACTCCAGTAGTTGTTGTCGGAAAAACCGCCAACAGCACTTTCGCAAAGATGTTGACATGCACCCAAAGCGCTTTCGATGCATTTTCCTTTACTGCTCCCCGATCTTCAAGTTTCACGGATCGGCTCACAGTCTCCTTGCCGCTTTTGAACGAAGCTTTGCTCGCTTCCGACAGCCTTGACCGTCGGAATTCAGGCACCTTTCACCATCCCGGCATTTCGCCATCCAGTGATTTGTTTACCAATTCCATCCATGAGGCCGGTAATTTCGGCCTGCTTTTTCATGGGCAGAATTTTCAGGTCAACACATAGACGCACCTCCAGTTTAAGGATTTCAAAATCGTCAAGAAACACTTCAAGATACTCGGTCTTGCTTTTGGCTTTATTGGCCCTGTAGATGCTGCGCACCAGCACAATGCTGTCGTGCTTGAGATCCTGACCAAGCGAATATTTGTACTCACGGGGAAAATCTTTGGTGTATTCAAAAATTTTCAGGATCAGACGATAGACATCACGATACACTGGTAAATCATAGTAAAGCGCCATAATCCAAAATATTTTTTGACTGGGGGC
>CAILRB010000011.1 GCA_903836465.1 uncultured Chlorobiaceae bacterium | reverse complement strand
TTCAGGAGCCAGAGGCGCAAGCGGCGCTGCCGGTGGCTGGTTTGTTTTTGCCCTGATGCGGTCGTAGGCATCAATCTTCTTCTTGTCGGGCTCGAAATAGACAAAGAGCTTTTTGCCCTCGAATTTCGGGTCGCCGTCACGGGTGCTCACCACGCTCAGTCGCTCGGTCAGGCGCTCGGCCAGCTCCAGCCCCTTATCCTTGTAGATAATGGAGCGTCCCAGAAAAACGATGGTTGCCCTGACGCGGTTGCCCTTGCGCAGAAACTCTTCAAGATGTGCGGTCTTGAAGTCAAAGTCGTGCTTGTCGGTATTCGGATGAAAGCGCAGCTCCTTGAGGGTAGTGGTCTTCTGCTTTTTCTTGAGATCCTTGTCCCTCTTGTCCATTTTGTAGAGCAGCCTGCCGAGGTTGTCGAACTTGCAAACCGGAGGTTCGGCGTTTGGCTGTACTTCAATCAGATCCTGATTCCGCTCTTCGGCTACCCGCTTGGCGTCAATGGTGTTCATCACCTCCTGTGTTCCGTCCGGAAAGATAATACGGACTTGCGGAACACGAATCTGCTCATTGACTCGATAGGTGAGTTTTGGCTTTTGAGTCGTAACCTTTTGTTTCTTCATGCGTTCAGGTTTTGTTTAGATAGTCAGGTTCTTCCGGTGATCTCTTGTTTGAGCTTCTTGATGTACCATAAAATTTGGTAAATGCGATTTGACGAGTTAGCTTCAACGATTAGGTTTCCTATAGGTTGTTGGTGATTGAACACTGTAAAAAAAAGGCAACAGCAGATAATCAATCCGTAATTTTTATGCTCGTGTGATGGCAATCAATGATGAAAATATGCGTCAGTTGAGGCTCCATTTTGAGGGAACGGCGACTAACGCACATACCTTGCCAGCATCGGCGCTGGTGCAAGCACTCTCCCACTTTCAAAGGGTTGTTCATCTTCTTGCTATGGCCGAAGAGGGCAGAGAGGTTCAGCAACGAGCCCGGGTTACACGCGATATAGAGCGGCGCTTTCCTGTAATGTGCCGACCTCCTGAAGAGGGTGGATATGCCCAGCCTGTCGAGATCGGAGATACCTCCCATCAGCTTTTTGATGAGCAGTCCGTTGAGGTCATTGCTCGAAAGACTTGCCAAACTCTTGACGCAGTTAATTCCGGCGAAGCAAAAATACTGGCGCAAATTGTCCCTGATACTTTTTACCGTCGCAGCATTCTGTCTGAATTAGATGCAATGCAACCCGTCCGACACTCTGGAGTGGTTATAAGCATTGAGGATTTCAGACAAAAGAAAATTCTTGATGGAGGAACGGCGCAGGAGAGAATTAAACATCTTTTAGCGCCTCAAAGCAGCGAAATATCTCCAGCGGATTTGGGCTATGTTACCGGCACTTTGATTGAGATGAAATTTAATGAGCGTCGCCTGAGCCTGAAGCTTCTCGAATCGAACCGCTCACTTACTGCCACTTATGGTGAAGATTTTGAACTGGTTCTGCTCGCTCATCCGCGTGAACTCATTCAGGTTCATGGCAATATTGTCTGGAATGAGGATGGAAGCCCCCATTCCATTTCAGATGTCGATGAGGTGCTTGAAATTGATGAGAGCCTGATTGATATTCTTTTTGTCGAACTGGACGGAGCAGTTCTTAAGCCAAAGGTCGCGCTCTCATCCTCTGTTTCTTATGACCGGGACACCCTGTTGTATGAAGCGAATGGCCCTTTCGATATTCTTTTGAATTCAGTTACCCGGCCAGATCTTGAAGCACAGCTTTATGAAGAACTTGCAATGCTCTGGAGTGAGTATGCAAAGGTGGAGCCAGGGACGTTGACCAAAGATGCACAGCAATTGCGTCAGGAACTTCTCGATAGCTTTGAGGAGGAATCCTGTGCCAGTTAAAAAACGAGATGTTGAAGCATCCCTTGAACTCAAAGGATTCAAAAGGGTCGAGGGCGATCACTCATTTTTCATCTACTATTCCGAGGCTCATCAGAAAAGTCGTGTCAGAACAAGAACGTCTCATGGAACTGGACACAAGGATATTTCCGATAATCTCGTGTCGAGCATGGCCAAACAATGCAAGCTGACCAACAAGCAATTTCGTGATCTTATTGAATGCCCACTCAGCAGGGCTGAATTTGAAAAAATTCTTGTCGAAAAAGGTTTTGTTGAGCCTGATTGAAACTACAGTCATCTCCTTTTTTCACTCCCGATTACGTTGATTCAGGATTTTTCATCACGACCCAAAACCCAAGCACCCAACAGCACCTTGAAGAGCCACCACACCATAATCCACGGCGACAGCCGACAGATGAACCTTCTCGCTGACAGGTCGGTGCACCTTGTTGTCACCTCACCGCCCTACTGGCAGCTCAAGGACTACGGGACGGAGAACCAGATCGGCTTTCACGAGAGTTACGAAAGCTACATCAACAACCTGAACCTTGTCTGGAACGAATGCGAACGGGTGCTGCATCCCGGCTGCCGTCTCTGCATCAACATCGGCGACCAGTTTGCCCGCTCGGTCTACTACGGCAGGTACAAGGTCATTCCCATCCGGACGGAGATCATCAAATTCTGCGAGACCATCGGGTTCGACTACATGG
>CAILRB010000010.1 GCA_903836465.1 uncultured Chlorobiaceae bacterium | reverse complement strand
CCGGGAGGAGCAGCGCAGAGCATCAGCATTATCACTATAATACGCTCCACCTCGAATTGCACGAACATCTTCGTCTTTATCATAAAAGTCATCCGTCCACTCCCACACATTGCCTGCCATATCATGCAACCCTTCCGGTGTAGTGCCTTCTGGGTAACGCCCGGCAGATGTCGGGGCACCTTCATGATTATTATAATTAGCCAATGTTTTATTTGGTTCACCTTTCTCTTTTGACCACGGCCAGGGTCTGCCCTCTTCTCCTGCTGCGGCATATTCCCACTCCACCTCAGTCGGCAACCGATAGAGAGCATCATCGCTCTCAAGCAATGATAACCAGAGACAATACGCACGGGCGGCATACCAGGTCACCCCTGCCACCGGTTGGTCATCCTTGTTAAATTGTTTATTGGTGTACAGATACGAAACAAAACGCTTCGCCAGAGATGGTTCTTCCTTCAGCCAGTCACTGAATCCCTTGATGGAGGATGCCATTTTATGCAAGCGCTCCTCGTACGTTTTGAGTGGAACCCTCTCTACTAATTCGGGCTCTTGAGCATCCAGATAGCTGATAAAGCGCATGAAGAGCTGATTGGTCACGGTGAATTTTGCAACGTACATCTCCTTGACGGTTTCCCGCTTTTTCGTGAGGGAGCAAGGGAACGTCCCGCCCTTGATAAAGATGTACTCAGCGCCAAGTTTGTCATATTTCACCTCTTTGACCAACTGCTGCTCTTTCGTCAACCCCGACTGCCTGAACTCCAGAAGTGTCGCCATTGCCTCCGGCTTCTCAATATTTTTCAGGCACTCCAGCAGGTAGCGCTGCCGGTTTGCTGTGGTTGCCGGATCGAGCAGTTTCGTGCGCAGGGCATCAATCTTCCGCTGTGGGGCCTCCTCAACGAGAGCAATCAGCAAATCCTGCTGCTTTTGAGTCAACTCTTCCGTCACCGGCGAATCGAAAAGCCTCTGCATGAAGCTGTCGAACAGCTCTGCATCCTCAACATGACCGATGAAAAAGCGGAACACCTCTGTCCACCAGTCGTCGCCGAAATGGCTCACCAGCTTGTCGAGAGCGTCAGGTTTGTGAATATTTTTCACCAATTGAACGCCAGCCAGATACTCGCGGAATGATTTGTGGCGAAAGAGATACTCCTTTTCACCGTACTCGACCAGCACTCCCGCACGGTCAACAAGGTTCCGGCAAAAATCGGAGGCTGGCAACGAGTTGTACAGGGTGTCGAGCTGCCCCTGCATCTGCTGCTGCATCTCTAAACGATCAATCTCATCTTTTTTCAGCTCCTCCTGCATAATGAGCGAGACAGGAGAGAGCACCCGGCGCGCATCCTGTGCGGAAAGTTTTGGATAAAGACCACGACGACGGTCGCGATAATCAAGGAGATAGTTCAACGCCGCATCGTACAGCTCAAGGCGACTACCAGGTAAATACTCACGCTCTTTCCAGAGCATCGCCATAATCTGCAACAAAAGCGGCACACCCGCCAGAGGGCGCAAACTGCGATTTTTACCCAATGCAAGAAATGCAAGAATGGCATCGGCTTTTTTGGTGGCCTTCTGTTCCTGCTCCGTTCGCCATACTGCTTGATCGCCAGCAGGTGGAATTTCACCACAAAAAGCAGCCTTGAACCAGCGGTGCAAAAACTCCGCCTGCTGTTGTGGAGAAAAATCCATAATGTCCGCCCGCAAATGATCAGCTTCAATTTCAATGCCATCACCTTTGCGGTAACCCGTGCTCCGCGACGTTACCACAAACTTTGCCCTGGTAAAGCGCCCTACCGTGCGGTCAATCCACTTACAGACCGCTATCCGATCCTCCTTATCGCTGATTTCATCTAATCCATCAAGCAGCACCAACGTTGATGGTTGGTCAAGCCAATCGGAATAATGTGCCGCATCAATGGCGAGAAAATTTTTTTTCGACCATGCTGCAAGGTTATCAGCAAGTGAAATATCGCTGCCATCGCCTATGTTCAGCTCACGCAACGGTAGAAAAAAGACATTCACCGGTTCACTGAAACCACAGTCACCATAGCGTTGTTCATTGAGGCAAGAAAGCGCATAATGCTTGAGAAGTGTGGTTTTCCCCGAACCCGGATCACCGATAATCAACAGCAAAGGATGATTTTGCTCATGCAACACAAATTTCATCACCTGTTCGGGCATCCTGCTTCGCTCATCACTCAAAAATTCGCACTGCTCAACTCCCTTGCAGAAGCGTGTTTCAGAACGCACCGAACCAGAAAGACTGAGCGACACAAACGTGTCAGAAAGCTTGGTGGCAAAATGCTCCAGCGCTGGCGAACCCGTGAGCGTTATGTTACCGAGCTGCCGCGTCAGTGTAGCCTGGTAGAGGCGAAGCAAGGAGAAAGTATATGTATGCGGCGAAACGAAATTCGGAACCAGACAGGCTGGTGATTCACCGATAAGAGCTGCAAGAGCCTGCTCAATTTTGTCGCGCACCATACCAAGAAGATCTTCTTTATTTGTATAGGCGCAACATGGTGTGACAGAGTATGAATCCGGCTCATTCCAGTCACTTGTCAATTCCTTCTTATACTTCATCAGTTTAGCCCAATCCTCCGCATACACATCATCAGCAAGTTTTTCTGGCTCAAAAGGTTGTTTAGGAAAAAATACAAGAATACGAATGCGATCTTCTTTTCTCTTCCCTCTAACCCTGTCAAGCTCCTCACGAGTTACTCTACCAACTCGTTCCCTAAAAACAAAAAGCGCTATGCTCGCCCTATCAAGTTCAGGATTAACAACAACATCCTGACCTCCGATCAATGCGGCTGCATCATATTGCCATTTCCAGAATTTGACACTCCGATAGGACGAATGATGACCGTTAGCATTTAGTAAAAGCTTAAATTTTTCTGTTATTTTTGCTTGAAGCTCCCATATCGCTTCAGCTTCCACCGACGCATCGTCGCTGTGCCCGATAAAAATCAGCAGCTCATCGGACGGAAATTCAGGGGATACGGGTTGTGCATTTGATTTCATAAAAAATTATAAATCAATGTATTAATCAATATCTGAACATACAGGGAGTTGACACCGTTACAATCACTCCCCATCCACCTCCGGCATAGCCCGACGCATGAACTCATCGAAAAGAGGCACCGTGAAGGCCATCACGCCATGCGAAGGGCTGTAGATCATTCCCTTTTTGATGAGCCCTGAGCGCACGGAGCTGAGTGCTGTAATGTCAACACCAAGAGCTGTGGATATGTCGGCACTGCGATAAAGGCCGGGGCCAAGCTCGGCCATTGCCCGCAGGTATTTTTTTTCGCGATCGGTAAGGCGGTTAAAGCGCACCCGAAAGAAATTTTCATCCAGACGGTTGACGACAAGTCTGGTTGTTTTCTCGACAACCGACAAGGTAATGGGTGAACTTTCGGCCTGGTTCCACACCTGATACCCCCACTCCTGAAGAAAATAGGGATAGCCTTTGGTCAGGCGAAAAATTTCGTGAAGGGCATCACCGTCAAATGAAACTCCTGCCTCAACAACCGGTTCCTGAAGCGCTTTGGCGGCATCCTGTTCGTTGAGCGCACCGATGTCGGGGAAATTGAAGAGCCGTTCTGCATAGGATTTTGCCTCACCAGCCAAGCCCGGCAGAATTGGCAGGCCTGCGGCAACCAGCACAACAGGCAGTTGGCGTTGCTGCATTTTGTGCATGGCCATAATGATGGCATTCAGCTCTGATGAAGAGAGGTACTGAATTTCGTCAATCAGAATGGCTACGGCGCTTTTGCGCTCCTCGGCCGCTTCACCCACCGCAACAAAGAGGCTCGAAAGATCAACCTCCAGGTCTCCGCTGTCAGCACTCCCCTTTTCAGGATCAATATCCAGACCAATCTCAACATCGCCCAGCGATACCTTTACGCCACCAATGAAGCTTTTCAAAACAGCAAGAGCACGACGAACCTTTTCGCCACCACCAGCAACCCTGTCCAGATCGAAAAGAAGCTTGCGCAACTGCGGCACAAGGAGCAACACCAATGACTTGTTCTCCTGCGCTTCAAGAAAAAGAGTTCGATATCCATCATGGAGAGCCATACGCTCCATCTCGTTCAGCAGAACCGTTTTGCCCACACCACGCAACCCTGTCATCATCATGCTCTTTTCGGAGCGTTTTAGGCGCACCCGTCCGAAAAGCACATTGGCAAGCTCCAGAATGGCATCACGTCCCGCCAGTTCTGGAGGAGGAGAGCCTGCGCCGGGAGAGAAGGGATTTCTGATAGCATCCATCGATAATCCTGATTTATTGGGAATTATATTCATTTATACATGATTATACAATAATATCAGTATAATTCATACCCCCTTGTCCATGTCGGACAACTGCTGTGCAATATCGGCCAGTGACATCGCCTCAATGTCGGGAGCAAGCCGAAAACGCTCTTTGCCCGGATAGACAACAATTTTCCGGGAAGGGTTGAGGTCGGCACAGGCCAAATGGAATCCGCGCTCCAGTTTTGGGGACATGCTGCGCTTTATTTCAATTGCCCATAAACTTCCGTTCGGCCAGGTGAGCAACAGGTCAATCTCTGCGCCTCCTCCTGTTCGATAAAAACAACCCTGAACATCATCCGGAGCAGCAGCAAGGATGTTTTCAATCGCAAAGCACTCCCAACTCTGCCCGATAACGGGATGCGAGAGAAGTGTCTCCTTGTCCGGGATGGAGAGCAGGGCATGTAAAAGCCCGCTGTCACGCACAGAGACTTTTGGGGACTTGACGAGGCGCTTGCCGATATTACCATGCCATGGTGCCAGACGACGAACAAGCAACAGATCGACCAGCAGATCGATGTAGTTGTTGATGGTTTTGACATCAACGCCAAGATTCCGGGCAAAATCGGCGCTATTGAGCAGTCCGCCTTGCTGCCAGGCGAGCATGACCCAAAATCTTCGTAATGTTTCAGCCGCAATGCGAGGACCAAACTGGGGAATATCGCGTTCGAGGTAGGTGCGAATAAAATTTGTCCTCCACCGAAGGCTTTCAGTTGCAGTTTCGGCAAGCAGACTGTCTGGAAAGCCGCCACAAACCCAGAGATCATCGAGAGAAAAAGCGGCTGTTTCCAGAACACCAAAAGGTGCCAGCTCCAGATAGGCAATCCGGCCTGCCAGTGTTTCACCGGACTGCTTGAGCAGGTCAAGTGAGGCTGACCCAAGAAGCAGGTATTGCCCGCTTTTACGACCTGCACGACGAGCGCTGTCGATAAGACCCCGCAGAAGAGGAAAAAGACCTGGAACACGATGAACCTCATCCAGAATGACAAGCCGATCCTGATGGTCAGAGAGGTAGAGTTCGGGATGTACCATTTTGGCTCTGTCCTGTTCCGATTCCAAATCAAGATAGAGTGCGTTAAGAGTTTTGCCGATCTCAAGCGCAAGGGTGGTTTTTCCAACCTGACGTGGACCAAGCAGGGCAACTGCCGGGAAATGAGTAAGGGCGGCAAGAAGCTTGTCGTGAAGGGTTCTGGCGATCATCTGCTCAATTACGGAAAGTCATTCCATGATTTGCATGGTTAAATGAAATAATATACATTTTTTTGAAAAAATATTAACATCATAGCACAGACGCACGCTGTACAAATTTCCCGGCCCTGTTTATCTTCTCTCTTTTCCTTATCTTCCCAGGAACATCACAGGATGCAAAAGGATATCATCCGTGGTATCCTGTGCTACAGAAATATTTACGAAGTAACCACACGAATGACCATGAAGGGTGAAGCTCAAGCGATTGTGTTGCAGAAGGCCAACAAGCTTAAATTGCAGAGTGCTGCGTACCATGCCGATCAGCCTGGCGATGTGCTTGTAAAAACAATCGCGAGCACCATAACTCCGGGATTTGACCGACTTCTGCTGACCAACAAACCGGTATCGAACAAGGTGTTCAAGTATCCGATCATGCCGGGCAGTGAGGCTATCGGCCAGGTTATTGAAACCGGCCCGGAAGTCACTGATCTGCAACCGGGTGATTTTGTGTATGCGTTCAGAGGGGATCAATGGACAGGCATTGAGCCTTATGCCGGTTGTCATGCGGAGATCATTCCCACATCGCGCCAGAATGTTCTGGCTCTTGGCCGTCCTCCTGTTCACCGCGATCTGCTTACCGGCCTGCTTGCCTACGCGGTCAGCGCCATCGACAAAGTGCCCCTTGAGGCTTCCTCGAAAGTCCTTGTCCTTGGTCTCGGTTCGGTGGGACTCATGGTTTCGGAGTACCTTCACTCTCTTGGTATCAAACAGGTGGATGCGGTTGAAATTTTCAGTATCAGGGGGCAGCTCTCTCATGCCGAACATATCGCTCTCGACATTGATGATTTCACCGGGGAGTTCAACAACACGTACGATCTTGTTATTGAAACTACCGGCAGAATTTTGATGATTGAAAAGGCCACTCGACTGATGAAGCCGCAAGCCGTGGTTCTGCTAATGGGGAATTATGAGGTTATGGCATACGATTACCGCCTGATACAGCATAAGGAGCCGGTGATCATCAGCTCCAGCATTACCTCACTGTCGCACCTGAAAGAGGCCATCTCCCTGCTGGAGAGTGACCGACTTGAAACTGAAAAGTTTTTCACCGGTGTCTATCCGGTTGCACAGTTTGAACTGGCCTACCGCAGGGCGCTTGACGGCAAGGAGTCCATCAAAACCGTCTTGAGCTGGGTATAACGACTGAAAATCCTCATGCCATGGGTATTGCCGTCCGTTTAAGCGGTGTTTCAAAAACGTTTGGAAGCTTTGCTGCAAACAGCAATATCTCGCTTTCTATAGAAGAGGGCACCATTCATGCGCTTGTCGGTGAAAACGGGGCAGGAAAAAGTACTCTGACTAAAATCATCTACGGGATGCACCAGCCGACGTCGGGCGAGGTGGTCATACAGGGAAAAGCAGTCCGCTTCGCCTCTCCACGGGATGCCATTGAGGCTGGTATAGGGATGGTTCATCAGCACTTTATGCTTGTCCCGGAACTCTCTGTTGCGGAAAACATCATTCTTGGCCATGAACATACCTGGCTTTTTGGATCTCTTCCCCTGAAATATGCCAAAGCTCTTATCCTGAAAAATTCCGAAGCATACGGGCTGGCCGTAAACCCTGACGCTTTGGTTGCAAGCCTCAGCATTGGCGAGCAGCAACGGGTTGAAATCCTCAAGCTGCTGTTCCGCAAGGCCTCAATCATGATTTTTGATGAACCAACCGCCGTGCTCACACCCTCTGAAACGGAGAGGCTTTTTGCAACGCTACGATCGCTCCGCGACAAAGGAAAAACCGTTATTCTCATTACCCATAAACTGGACGAGGTGCTGGCTGTCGCCGACACGGTGAGCGTTATGAGAAAAGGGGAAATTGTCGGCACGGTGCCAGCATCCTCGGTGACCAAACCGGAACTTGCCCGGATGATGGTGGGACGCAGCGTACTGTTACGGGTCATAAATCCTCCGGCCTCGCCTGGAGAAACCATTCTCAACATTAACCGGCTCAGATTTTGCACTCCTCAAAGCGAAGAGAGGCTTCGTGGCCTCACGCTGCATATCAGGGCCGGAGAGATCTACGGGATTGCCGGAGTTGAAGGAAATGGACAAAACGAACTCTTGCAGACTCTCTGGGGTCTTGCGCCCGAGGGAAGCGTCATCTCCGGTGAAGCAACGCTTAAAGGGCAGTCGATCATCGGAAAAAAACCTGCAAAGATCGCGCTTATGGGTGTCTCCCATACTCCTGAAAACCGTCTTCGACATGCCGTTATCCTTGAGTACACTATTGCTGAAAATCTGCTCTTTGGCAGACACCGGGAGGCGGCGTTTCACAAGGGTATCGGGTTTAACAGCCGCACCATCCAACGTTTTACCGCAGAGATGATATCGGACTTTGATATCAGGTGCACCTCACCTGAACGCCAACCCCTCAGGGCTCTTTCGGGGGGCAATCAGCAGAAGGTTGTTCTTGCCCGGGAACTCAACCGTCCCGGTATCTCCCTGCTGATCCTTGCCCAACCTGCCCGAGGTGTTGATATTGGCGCCATTGAGACTATCCATAAAAAGATTATTGATGCTCGTAATAACGGGATGGCAATTCTTCTTGTCTCTTCAGAACTGGAGGAAATTATTGCGCTTTCAACGCGTATCGGCTGCCTTTACAAGGGTTCAATCCGGCACGAATTCAGTCAGGAGGAAGTGGCACTCAAAAGAGAGGCGGAACATGAGTTCGAAAAAGAGATCGGTCTTCATATCACGTGAACAACCTGACTACCATGAATTCAAAAAATCTCCGGATTCTTGTACCCTTGCTCTCTCTTCTCTCTGCGCTCGCCGTCAGCAGTCTGATTATTGCTCTGGCAGGACGTGATCCGCTCATGATTTTTCAGAAAATGTTGCACGCAACGCTTGGCACCTCCTACGGATTCGGGCAGGTGATTTTCAGGATGACAACACTTGTACTTGTTGGGCTTGCGGTTGCAATTCCCTTTCAGGTCAGGCTTTTCAACATCGGCGCAGAGGGGCAGCTTCTTATGGGTGCTTTTGCTGCAGCAATGACCGGTGCCATGCTTCCTGCCACTCTCCCTTCCCTTCTTGCAATCTCGCTCTGCACTCTTTCTGCAATGACCGCAGGTGCCTGCTGGGCGCTGCTGGCTGGAGTGCTCAAGGTTCGCTTCGGCGTCAATGAGGTGATTGCAACCATCATGCTGAATTTCATTGCCCAGGGCATTACCGGATATCTGCTGACCTGGCATTTTGCGATTCCCTCGACGGTTCACACGGCCAAAATAACGGATAACTCCATAATCCCGACCTTTGACTCTGCCACCGGGTGGCTCACCAACTCCCCGGCAAATCTCAGTTCACTGGTAACGGTCGGCGTGGCGCTGCTTTTGTGGATTCTCATATTCCGTTCGAGGTTCGGCTACGAAATGCGGGCTGCGGGCCTCCAACCTGAGGCGGCACGATATGGAGGAATCAATGCGAAAATGCACACGCTCACTTCCATGGGCATCGGCGGAGCTATGGCGGGTCTTGGAGCTGCGAACATTGTTCTCGGCTACAAGCATTACTATGAATCAGGAATGACCGGCGGAACAGGCTTTACGGGCATCGCCGTGGCACTGCTTGCAGGCGCTCACCCATTGTGGCTTCTCCTGTCAGCGTTTTTTTTCGGATGCCTTGAATATGGGGGACTGACGGTTAACGCCTGGATACCAAAAGATATCTTCATGATCATCGAAGCGCTCACCATCCTTCTGGTCATTTCTTTCAGCGCACTTGGAAAGCGATTGCAGTAACAATGCTATTTTTTCCTTTGATAAAATTCCATAAATTAAGAGGCATGAAAAAATAAAAAAATAGACACAATGGCTAAAATAACAACTGAAACAGAGAACAAGAAAAAAACTCCTGCATCAAAAAGCAAGAAAGCAAAGGCTGCACAAACACCTGAAATGCGTGAAGAACAGGTAAGAGTTGCGGCATATTACCTGTGGGAAAAGAGGGGCAAAACTGACGGATCACATTCCGATGACTGGTTTGAAGCGGAACATTCCTTAACCGACTGAACAGCTCTGGCTTTTATCAAATGTTGCAAGGCCATTCTTGAGAGAGTGGCCTTTTTTGTATGATTAACAAGCACCTCCTATGATAAAAAAAAGCATCGCCAGGGTCTGGGGATCGCTCTCACTTCTTTTTGCCGGACTATGGCTGGTTGTGCGTATTATTCTTGAGTATTTCGGCCTGATCAGTGACGGCAACGACAGAACAACAGGCATAAAGGATATGCGTGAGGAGTACAAAAAGGCCAACTATAAATAAGAAGGATTACTCTGCCGTTACTACGGTCAATTCAACCGGCTGTTCGGGAGAAAGATAAGAACCAACAGCAGGCTTTTGGCTGATAACGGTATTGGGCACAAGAAGAGCCGAGTATTCAGTAGTAACCTTTCCCATCGTAAGACCTGCATCGGCAATAACCTGCTGTGCCTGGGCAAGAGACATGCCAAGAACATCCGGCAGAGCAATCTTTTTCGTTCCTTGTGTCGACGCTTCATACCTGCCGACAATAATAGAGGCAGAAGTACCTGACTTCACCATAGTCTGTGGTGGAATCGACTGGCTCAGCACCCTTCCGTTCTCTTCAGGATTAGTGACCGTGCTGACCTGTACACCAAGAAGCGGTATATCCATACGGGCAGCGGCCTGACGGGCATCAAATTCTGGTCTTCCTACCAGATCAGGCATCGGAACACTTGGCTTTTCGCGCCGGTTGACGACCAGATAAACGTTTCTGCCTGGCTTTACCTCCATTCCCGCCTGAGGCATCTGTGAAATAACAATATTGGAATCAACATTGCTGAGGTATCTGACATGGTAGCTTTTGATTGCCTCGAATCCGGCCAACCGCAACTTCTGCGCAGCATCGTCATAGTCCATGTTCGCCACATCAGGAACAACCTTGACGCTTCCCTGTGATATATACAAGGGCATAATCAGCTTGTCAAACAACACCAAAAGCCCTAAAAGTATCAGAAAAATTACGCCTGTTTTTTTCATCTCGACGGTAACGATTATTTCTTTTCAATGACAACCTCCGTCCAACGGAACAAGAGAAATCAATATTGTCTTATCATGACAAAATCCACGAGCCGCAGCAATGAGGTTTTTGCGGAACTCTCAGGAAAAGAGCTGATTGAGTCAACGGCTTTTAAAGCAAACCCTTCCGCAACTTCGGCGGCATAGTCGAGCCCCCCTTTGCCGGTAACAAACGCTATAACTTCCTCGCTTTTCATGGCCCTTTTGCGGGAGCTCTTCAAAATGGAGCGAATTTTTTTCTGTTCGGCGACAGGAGCATGACGAAGCGCATAAATCAAAGGAAGAGTTATCTTCTTGTCCTTGATATCAATACCCATCTGCTTGCCCGTTTTTTTGGAATCCCCGGTATAGTCGAGCAGATCGTCACGTATCTGGAAAGCAAGCCCAAGATACTCACCATAACTTTTCAGTGCGGCAATTCTGCCCTCATCGGCTGTTGCACTCATCGCCCCCATTGCACAGGAAGAAGAGATAAGAGAAGCGGTCTTGTCTGAAATAACGCTCAGATAATCCTCTTCGGAAATATCAAGACTGCGGGTTTTCTGTATCTGAAGGATCTCTCCTTCACTCATCCGGCGTACCGCTTCCGAAACCAAATGGAGAAAACCATAGTCTTTGTGTTCAAGAGAGTAAAGGAGACCCCTGGAAAGCAGATAATCGCCCATCAGTACCGATATTTTATTTTTCCACAGGGCATTAATCGACGGCAGTCCACGTCTCATTTCAGCCCCATCCACGACATCATCATGAATCAGTGTTGCTGAATGCAACAGTTCAACCATGATAGCCGCCCGATAACTCGACTCTGTTACCCCGCCACACAACTTGGCTGCAAGCAAAACCATGGCAGGACGAATCTGCTTGCCCTGTTGCTTGAGGACATAACGGGAAACCTTGTCAACAAGCGTATTTCGCGCATAAAGCACCTGTTTGTACTTCTGCTGAAACAATAAAATGTCATCGTTAACCGATGCAGTAACATCCTTGATATTCACCAATTCCCCGGACTTTTTTCATGACAAGCTCCATCAAACGACATAAAGTATAACATTTTCAGGGAGCAAAAAAAATGAGTCAACTACATATAATAAGCTGGTGTAAAACATTTTCTTGTGCAGGTGCGGCTTTGTTGCTATTATTATCATCAAAGTAATCATTTTCATTCCGAACCACCTCATGACCCAGGAAACAGAATCGACAGAATCACTGGAGCTTCCTGAAGACAGCCCGCTGAGCATCAGTGCCGTAGAGTCCGAACCGGACAAGGAGATGAACTTTATCGGACATCTCGAGGAAATACGATCACGACTGATAAAGTCCGCCCTTGTGCTGATTATCGTTATGACCTTGTGTGCCACTTTTGCTGATTTTCTGGTCAACGAGATTCTTATTGGCCCGCTCAAACGAAGCAGCCAATCCCTTGTCCTGCAAAACCTTGTTCCATACGGACAGCTCTCCCTCTACTTTCAGGTTGTCTTCTTTGCAGGATTTATTATCTCATTTCCTTTCATCGCATGGCAAATCTGGCAATTTGTGGCGCCAGGCCTGCACGAACACGAACGCAAGGCTGGACGGTTTTCCATACTCTTCATCTCCCTCTGCTTCTTTTCAGGGATAGCCTTCGGTTATTTTGTGTTTCTGCCCATCTCGCTCCAGTTTTTTGCAAGCTTCGGCTCTGCCCTCATAAAGAACAATATCTCCATCCAGGATTATGTCAGTTTTTTTATCGGCACACTCTTGACGGCAGGCCTTGTCTTCGAACTCCCCTTTATCTCCTACATCCTTTCAAAAATAGGACTTCTGACACCGGCATTCATGAGGTTTTACCGCAAACATGCCATTGTCGTGCTTTTGATTGTTGCCGCCGTCGTAACACCTTCAACTGATTTTGTCACCCAGCTCATCATCGGACTGCCGATGATTCTTCTCTATGAACTCAGTATCCTGATTTCAGCCCAGGTCAACCGAAACAATGCCGCACTGAAATGATGCCAACAATATACAGTACATCACCCTTGCCGGATTTACGTCGACCGGGAAAAGACTCTCGCTCCCGGCACTCTCAGTGGGTATCGCAGAGTGATGCAGCGGCCACCAGCAGGGTGCGGCAGAGTGCTTCCGTCTCTTTTTTCAGATCATCCAGAGAGCCTTTGTTGAAAAGCACATAATCGGCTTTGGCAATCAACTTTTCCTGAGGCCACTGTGTTGCAATACGTCGTTTGATCTCCTCAGGCGTTCCCATACCCTTCTGCATAGCCCTCTCAAGCCGATCCTGTATATCCGCCACAACGACAATCACAGCGTCAAGCCCCTCATTTCCGCCCGACTCAAAAAGAATTGCCGCTTCTTTTACCAGAATTTTTGTTCTCTGTTGTCTTGCTTCAAGTACAGCTTTACGAAATTCATGAGAAACCCTGGGATGGATAAGCCTGTTGAGGGCATCAAGTTTATCGGGTGCAGAAAAGACTGTTGCTGCTATTTTTTTTCGGTCCAGAACCAATCCACCAGAAGCATCACGAGAATAAACCTCCGGTCCAAAAAGCTCACTGATTCCCTTAATCACGTCAGGATCATGAAGCTGCAGCTCCTTTGCTACCTGATCAGACTCGAAAAGCCTGCAACCCATTTCCGAAAAAAAGCGACAAACCATTGATTTTCCGCTGCCAAGACCACCCGTTACACCCACAAGAAAAGGATAGGTTCGCTTCATTGCCCTGCTGCTGCTTTATTACGAATATTTGCCCTTACCTGCTCAAGTACTGAGCGCCAGAGTTGAGGATTCTTTTTGTAAGCAACTATTTTGCGGGTCATACTCTCTCGAGTCAGGGCATGACGCACAAGAAGTTCATTGAGATCAACCGAATCAATCGCAGTAAGTTCAACTCCTCCATCACGAGGCTCCACTCCGGATATCAGAAGATAATCACTGTAGAACCCGGCTACTCGGATATCATCCTTATCAAGGCTGGCTGTTTTGTTTTCGCTGCACCCTGAGAAGGCGTAACAAAAAACAAAACAAAAAAAAGAAGTACGAAGAGTATCGTAAAATTTCATTACCGCAACAATGAATTTCAGGTATTGAAGAAACTAAATTTTCCTGATACAAGTTTAAACATTTTAATTGTATCTATTGCTTTCTATTTAAATTCTAAACAACTTATTCTTATGGCCTATCAGCAACCAGCATTGTTCTATGCAGAAAATGCACTGGAACCTTTTATTTCCGCAAAAACGCTCGGTTTTCATTATGGCAAACACCATGTTGCCTATATTACGAACTATAACAACCTTGTAGCAGGGACTCCTTTAGACAGCTTGACGCTTGAGGAGGTTATTGCCTTGACAGCCACAGATCCTCAAAAAGTCGGTATTTTCAATAACGGCGCACAAGCCTGGAACCACTCCTTCTACTGGAATAGCCTCACTCCTAATGGCGGTGGCAAACCAGGCGAAGAACTCGAAGCGAAAATTACGCAGGATTTTGGCAGTTTTGATAAATTTAAAGAAGAGCTCAAGAGTGCCGCTGCTACCCAGTTCGGAAGCGGGTGGGCATGGCTTGTGCTTGAAGGAGAGACACTGAAGGTCGTAAAAACAAGCAATGCCCAGACACCTTTAACCAGTGGCCAGAAACCGATTCTTACCATTGATGTATGGGAACACGCCTATTATCTTGACTACCAGAACCGTCGCCCTGACTATGTCGCAACCGTGATCGATAACCTGATCAACTGGGAATTTGCCGCAGATAATTTCAAAAAAGCGAGGGTTTGAAAGGACGTTAACGACTTTCCGCCAAGGTTTTAATGGCTCAGGGCGCCTTGTCTCTTCTCAGTTGACAGCGCGCCCGAAGGGCTTTCACATCCATGGCAGAGCTGAGGCATTATTGAGATTGACCACCTTCGCTTTTTTAGGCGTTGAGAATCTGAAAGAACGACTGCTCTGATTAAATACCCTTTCATAATAGGCTATGACCAATTGCTGCTCGCTGTTACTGCCATCAGCGTTTCGTTTGTAAAGCACCATCTCAATCTCTTTTGGAACAAGCGCAGTTTGGCCGTCAAGAGTGATGGTCTCGAAATTTTTGAAATGCATTTCAGATGTTGTTCTTCCCTGCCAATCTTTTAAGAGAAGGGCGCCAAGCGTTTTGTTGGAAAGATCGATAACCACCTCTTTGCTTCCCGTAGAACTCGCAACCGTAAAAAGCAACATTCCAGAACCTTTTTTTACCGATCTGATAGCGCTCAAGGGCTCTGTAAGGTTCACCAACCCCAAAAGGGATTCCGTCAAGAGCCGGTATCCTGAATTCACCCCTATAATTTTTTCAAGATTCAGATCGTTGTTACTGCCAAGAAAAAGCCGGTTGTTAAGCATATCATGCACATAAAGCGAATCCCTGTTGAAAAACATATCCGCGACAGGCCATCCGAGCAAACCTGCGGTGACAATCATTCTTGCCTCACTCCCGCGATTGACAAGAATATTGCAGAAAACCCGATTCTGTCTTTTCGGAGTTTTTATCCAGACATCAGCATAGCCATCCAGAGAGTGAATAAATGGGGAAGCTTCTGCAACTTCCCGGTAGAGGGCTCCTTGTTCGGCAAGAAGAGTCGTTTGTTCAGCAGGCAGTTCCTGTTTGCCAACCATCCTGAAATCGGCACACCCTCCCAGAAAAACAACGATTAATAGTCCCCAAAACAGAGTGCTCTTTTGCTTCATCTTTCCATTCCTTTAACTATTTCTTTTGAGATTCATTGCTTTTGCTGCACATTGCATCAGAGACGTTTGGTACTGCGTTTGATACCTCACCGCTGAAAATGCCGCTTGGCCCCAAGATAAACAACTGCATTTTACTGGCGAAAGTTATGTCAAGGTATAATAAAGAGATCTCAAAACACGATATATTTTAAAAGCTATGCAATCCCTCTACCTTAAGCCAAAAGAACACCACCGGATCCAGAAAGGTCATCTCTGGGTGTTCAGCAATGAACTTGAAAGCCTTCCCCGTGATATTGCTTCCGGAGAAACGGTAAAACTCTTGACGCACGACAAAAAATTTCTGGGGACAGGTTTTTACAACCCCCACTCCCTTATCTCAGTACGCCTCCTTACCCGCACAGATGAAGAGGCTGACCGGAATTTTTTCCGTAAAAAATTTCTTGAAGCCCTCACGCTTCGTGAAAAAATCTACAACAATGAGGAAACCAATGCATATCGTCTTGTGCATGGGGAATCGGACGGTCTGCCGGGCCTCATTGTGGACCGCTTCAACAAGGCAATTGTGCTTCAGGCGTTTTCGGCTGGCATGGACATACACCTGCCACTTGTCTGCGATGTACTGCAGGAGCTGCTCAATCCTTCCATTATTATTGTGCGAAACGAATCTCCTCTGAGAGAACTCGAAGGGCTGTCGCTCTACAAGGATATTGTAAGAGGCGAACGATCCGAATCGGTACAAACCATTCACGACGATGGTATTACGTTCGAGGTCAATCTTTTAGAGGGACAGAAAACTGGCTTTTTCCTTGACCAGCGTGAAAATCGCAGAATAATCAGAAAGTTTTCCGCAGGCGCCGATGTGCTTGACGTCTTTACCAATGATGGAGGCTTCGCCCTCAACGCCCTTTACGGAGGGGCACGTTCAGCCATTCTTGTAGATGCGTCAAAGGAGGCACTGCAACGGGCGGAGCGCAACGCACAACTGAACAAATTTTCAGAGTACAGTCTTGTTGCGGCTGATGCTTTTGATACGCTTGATCAGATGGTTGAGTCGAAAGAGTCATTCGATCTTGTTGTTCTTGATCCTCCCAGTTTCACCAAGAGCCGTAAAAACCTTCCAGGAGCCCTCAAGGCTTACAAACGGCTCAACAAACTTGGTTTGCAACTCCTGAAAAATGGAGGGTTTCTCGCTACCGCCTCTTGCAGTCACCATGTTTCAGAAGAGGACTTCCTGCAAGCTGTACATCAAGCCGCTCTTGCCGCAGGCTGCCAGCTCAGGCTGATCTACAAAAACTCCCAGCCGTTCGACCATCCTGTACTGCTTGCCATGCCTGAAACAAGCTACCTCAAATTTGCCTGTTTTTATATAACACGCTAATCTGCCTTGCCATTATGCAGCCTTCGGGCTGCCGGGTGGCTGAAGAAAAAAATGTTGATTACTTTTCTTTTTGAAGTCCTGAGATTGCGCTCCGTATATACTCCGCAGCTTCATCAATAATTTTCATAGCCTGGCGAATCTCATAATCATCATCCGCATCATCCTTTGCTCTTTCCAGACGTCTTTTTGCATCCTGAAGAGCATCCGAGGCAAGCTGCAGTTTTGAAACAATGGCCATAACACTCTCCTGCTTTGGTTATAGTATAGCATAATCCCTATTGCCTGAAATGTACAACCGATTGTGGAGAAGTTCTAATCTTGCCGGAAACACCGAACTCCAGCTCGGCATTCCCGGAACGCTTTTGCCAGAAAAAATAGTTTCTTATAGGGAGAGCTCATTCCATATTGTAATCAAGAGAGGAAACTCTTGTTACAAGGCTTGATTGCTTTAACATCATTTTTCAATGATGGTTACATTATAAACATCTTGTTTGCAATTTGGAATCACTTGCCTGAATCCTGTCTGAACGAAGAGAGAACAACAATCTTTGCGGCGTTCATAAAATCAGCCATCGATCCTGAAATATCATCTTCGGAGAATTTTGCAGTTGCTCTCGCAGAGTATGCTGTTGCTGATTTTGGATCCAGTTCGATAGCCTTCGTAAGGTCAGTAATAGCCCCCCTGTTATCTCTGTTGGCATATTTTACAGCCGCACGACCAACATAGACCTTCGCTGAAGTTGAATCCAGTTTTATTGTTGTTGAAAATTCAGCCATGGAGCCATGAAGAGCGCCACGACCAATCTTTGAACCTTCACTCAGTACCTTGTCTGCCGCATTATCGCAGGCTGACACAGAGATACACATAAGTGCTATAACCGGAAGCAAAAACATCTGTAATGAGTTTTTCACTGATATCCTTTACTGTTTTTGTGATAATGATGCACAATGGTGCTTATGATTATTCGAGATATTTTCAACCGTCCACTCTATTCTTCGCCTGAATTCTTCTTTACGAAAAGAACAACTCTTTTTATCACATATTTCACAAGAAAAATCAAAACATCCATCAGTATGGACAGATAACTCAATATTCTGCCCAAAATTTTCGTTAACCAGTCGGTCAAGTTTCTCAATTTCCTGATGAACTTCATGAACGTTAAAATACCATGGAACCGTCAGATGGCAGTCAAGATGGAGAGCACTGCCATATTTGATCATGCGCATATTGTGCAGATCAATCCATTCCTGAGAACGATGAGCCTCCAACAAATCGACCATATTTTTCAGCAACTCTTCATCTGCTTCATCCATAATTCCCCGGAGAGAGTCCCGGATAATCCTGTAGCCGGTAAAAACTATGAGGAGGGCAAATAGAAGGGCAACGACGCTGTCCAGCCAGACCATCCCGGTAAAAAACAAAAGAATCAGTCCGAAAATAATGCCAATCGTAGAGTAAGTGTCTGACTGAAGATGTTTTCCGCTGGCAACAAGGGCAAGAGAGTTGTTCTGGTCTCCTTTTTTTACGGCGATCGCACCGACAAGATAGTTTATGATCGCGGTTAACGTTATCAAGAGTATGCCATAATCAAGCTTGCCAATCGGCTCGGGAGTACCAAGAAGGTTTTTAATCGCTTCATAGATAATGAGCAAACCAGCGCCGGCAATCAATGTTCCCTCAATGGCCGCTGAAATAAACTCGGCCCTCCCATGCCCGTATGGGTGATGACTATCTTTTGGCTTTGCAGAGAGATAGAGGCTGTATAATCCTATAAAGGCGCTGGTAACATTGACCGTACTCTCCAGCGCATCAGTAAGAATCGCAACTGAATTGGTCAGGTACCAGGCGCCTGTTTTCATGACAAAAAGCAAAACACCCGTAACCGCTACAATTTTCTGAAAATTGTAGCTTTCTTTAGCTTTTGTCATGAGCGAATTACGAGATGTGTGAGAAATTTCATATTTCAATCAAATAGTTCACCAAGAAATCCTAACGCTCCTCCCTTTCTCTTTCTTCGTCCCGTTTTCGGGTCAATGTAATAATCGTGATCATTATCATCATGCTGGCCATGATGTGACTCCTCTTTACGATATTCTCGAGCATAATCGCCGACATGCGACTGAGGCACTGACCTTTCAATTATTTTATCCAGTTCGCCCCTGTCAAGCCAGACTCCCCGGCATGACGGACAATAATCAATTTCAACACCCTGACGTTCAGGAAGAAGCAGATCGGCATTACAAACGGGACATTTCACGGGACACTCCTGATTGATGGTAATGTTGGACAAACCTGTCGACATTTTTTTAAAAGCACATAAACTTTATTTGAATCCAAATGTACCAGCCATAATCATAAAAAAGCCGAAAGCCCAGCTTAATAAATGCTTAAAACGCAAGTCTTATATTTTTTTATACTCCATTTTTATCAGCCTCACCATTCCAAATTTCTTGTAAATTGGAATGGAAGCTGAAGTGAAACCCCGATTCTATGTTATTTTAAGTGATTTTTAAGGCTCTTTTCAGACTCTTTTAAGCTCTGCTGATTATCTTTTGGAAAAAGGTTAATCATTGATTATCAATACCCAACGATGTGGAAATCACTCTTTATACAACGAACCTTACCCCTGTCGGTTTCATATCTCCTGCTGATTATTGCCGGAATCACACTGGACTACATCCTGCATATTGGAAATCTTGTTTGGATTGGACGATATCTTGGCATTACAGGCACGGTTTTTCTTGCCTTGTCTTTTGGATATTCCGCCCGCAAAAAAAAGCTTATCACAAACGGCGCACTCAAATTTTTTCTTAAATTTCACTGCTACACCGGTTGGATTGGAACCCTGATGATTCTCGTTCATTCTGGCATTCATTTCAACGCAATTCTGCCTTGGCTTGCGACAACGCTAATGATGGTAGTAACTGCGAGCGGCCATATTGGACAATATCTGATCAAAAAACTCAAAGAGGAGATCAAATTGAAAATGAAACAGCATGGAGTCAATGCTACAGTTGATGATCAACTTGAGCTGCAACATTACTGGGATAGCCTTACCGTTAAAACTCTTGACAAATGGAGAAGCGTTCACATGCCCATGGTATCTTTATTAATCGCATTAACGACAGTCCATATTCTTTCCATATTTTTCTTCTGGAACTGGAGGTAACCTATTGAAATCACTTATTGTTTTTATCGCCTCTGCAGTTATTCTTGCAGTTCTTGCCATGGCATACCCCGACGTACTCCTGAGCCCGGGCAAGCTCACCAAAGGTCATAATTCGATCAACAACGATTGCCTGGCATGCCATACACCTTTTCGTAGCATCACGTCAGTTCAGTGTATCAGTTGTCATAAACAGAGTGACATTGGGTACAAAACTGTTGCTGGAGCCTTTCTCAAAAAAAATAGTAACAAGGCTCTCTTTCATAAAGGCCTTGCCGATAACTCCTGTGTCGAGTGCCATACCGATCACAAAGGTACATTCGCCAAAGAAGTCACCAAACCGTTCAGGCACGCATCGCTCTCTCCTCAACTCAGGAACGACTGCATCGCCTGTCACAACAATCAAAAACCGAAAGACTCCCTGCATCAATTTGCTAAAGGAAATTGCCTTGAATGCCATCAAACCACAAGCTGGAAGCCCGCCACATTCGATCACAAAAGCCTTGCGGCTTCAGATCTGAAGCTTTGTATCAGTTGCCACAAAACCGAGCGACCGGGTGACCGGCTGCACCAGAGCGTCTCTACAAACTGCGCGGAATGCCATCGTTCCAGTAAGTGGAAACCTGCCACATTTGATCACAATAAGTTTACTGCTTCAGGTGGAAAACAGTGTATCAATTGCCACAAAACCGACCGACCTGGTGACCGGCTGCACCAGAGCGTCTCTACAAACTGCGCGGAATGCCATCTTTCCAGTAAGTGGAAACCTGCCACATTTGATCACAAAAAGTTTACTGCTTTAAGTGGAAAACAGTGTATCAGTTGCCACAAGGCTGATCAGCCCTCTGACGATATGCACCGCCAATCCCAGGCAAGCTGCGGAACTTGCCATAGCACTACCCGTTGGAAACCTGCAACATTTAACCATAGCCGATATTTCAGACTCGACAGTGATCACAGGGCAAATTGCAAGACATGCCATACCGATTCAGGCAACTACAAAAAATATACCTGCTATAACTGCCATGAACACTCGCAGTCCAATATTGCGGACAAGCATCGTGAAGAGGGAATCTACAATTACCAGAACTGCATGAAGTGCCATCGCAACGGCAAAGCTGAGGAGGACGATGATTAAGTCAGGCCAGGATTCCATGGATTTATCTTCCTGCCTCTTGCTGCAGGGAGATTCATTTATTGCATAGAGATGCTTATATTCCCCCCATTAAGTTGCTGTGACCGAAGCTATTTTTTTTACTTCAATACCACTATAACCCTTGACAATTATGCCTGAAGATAATCCACAACCCCCTCAGAAACCCATAACCCTTCCCGAACTTCCCGCAGGCGCTGCACTGCTGCTGCCAGTCCTTGGCATTCCTCTGGTTCTTCATGCCTTGACAGGCGCCGCTGTAGGAGCGTTGACCTTCGGAGTGGGTGCCCTCATTGTTGGTGTAACCAAAAAGAACCTCAAGAACACACCCGCTCAGTCGCCGTCAAGGAGTTCCGAGGAACCTGAAACAACGGCATGAAACACCGTGGCGCCAGCATCATTTTTCACAACAACTCTCACCAGGTATTGCTGGTGTTGCGCGACAACATCCCCACAATCCCTTACCCCGGACTGTGGGATGTACCAGGAGGGCATATTGAAGACAATGAAACCCCGGAAGAGTGCATTGTCAGAGAGATGCAGGAAGAGATCGAAGTTACTGTTGAGGGGTGCACACTTTTCCGTGTCTACGAGTTTTCAGACCGGACAGAGTATGTCTTTATGAAACATGCAGAGTTTGAACTCAAGAAGATTATTCTGCACGAGGGGCAAATGCTCCGGTGGTTTTCCCGGGATGAAGCCGGGCAAGTCGAACTTGCCTACGGCTTCGATAAGGTTCTCGAGGACTATTTCAGCAGTCAGTTCGCCTGAAACCGGTGCCTGGTGAGGCTCAACGTATCGATTCAAGGAACCGCTCTGCATCAACAGCAGCCATACATCCCGTGCCCACCGCCGTGACCGCTTGACGGTAAACATAGTCCTGGACGTCGCCACAGGCAAAAACACCCATCACATTGGTTTCTGTCGATGATTTTTTTGTTTTAATATAGCCGTAGTCATCCAGATCGAGCTGGTCTTTGAACAACCCTGTATTGGGTGCATGACCGATAGCCAGAAAAACACCATCGCAAGCATGTTCTGAAAGTTCTCCAGTCACCACATTTTTCAGTCTGATTCCGGTAACTTTTTCACCGTCACCAAGAATTTCGTCAACCACCTCATTCAGCATCATGCTGATCTTCGGATTTTTTCTGGTTCTAAGACTCATGATTTTCGATGAACGGAACTCTTCGCGGCGATGCACAAGAGTCACATGAGCAGCAAACTTGGTCAGATAAAGAGCCTCCTCCATTGCAGTATCACCTCCCCCGATAACAAAGACATTGCAGTCTCGGAAGAAAAACCCGTCGCAGGTTGCACAGGCAGATACTCCTTTACCTCGGTAACGCCCTTCCGACTTTATGCCAAGCCATTTGGCATTTGCGCCGGTTGCGACAATGAGTGCATGGGTCAAAAATTCCCGGCCATCCTCAAGTGCCAGACAAAATGGACTTCTCGAAAGATCAACCTCGGTAACGCTCCCGTTGATGAACTCTGCATCAAACTTTGCCGCCTGATCGCGCATTTTTCCCATCAGCTCCGGACCATTTATACCTTCAGGAAAACCGGGAAAATTTTCGATATCTGTTGTAATCATGAGCTGACCACCAGGCTGAAAACCCTCAATAACAAGAGGTTTAAGATTAGCCCTTCCGGTGTAAATTGCGGCTGTATAACCAGCAGGGCCAGTGCCCATGATGATGAGATCACGTACGCTACTCTCCATAATGTATTTCAGGATGGGATTTATATAAAGAAAAACCTGTTATCCCGCTGTTAGCTGCGGGATAACAGGTTTCGTGGCTGCGCTCTGTCAGCCGAGATACTCGTCGAGTTTCTTTGCAATCATGTTCTTTGGCATGGCTCCAAGCATCTGGTCAACAACCTGGCCATTTTTGAAGATAAGCAGGGAGGGAATGCTTCTGATGCCATACTTGGCCGCAGTATTCGGGTTGTCATCGACATTGAGTTTTGCAATAACCGCCTTTCCTTCGTAATCACCGCCAAGCTCTTCGATAACAGGACCAAGCATCTTGCACGGGGCACACCAGGCTGCCCAGAAATCAACCAATGCTACTTTATCAGAATCAAGAATCTCGGCCTGAAAATTCGTGTCTGTTGCCACAAGATATTTTTCACTCATTGTTTTATTTATATACCAGTTTAAATTAATGATAGTTTTAACGTCACAAATACAATCAGTCAGTGAAGAAAGTAACAAAAAATTTATAATTAACCCGGACTACCCGGAAATCCGCACATTGTCGGGACCAAGAATTTCCTCAAGCTTTTCAATTGTACTTTCTGCCGCATCAATGGGAGTGCCGCGAGCAAAGAGAGTAATTGCTTCAATATTTCCGCCCGACTGCGCTTTCACCTCAAATTCTACTGGTGTGCCCCCCTTGTATGATTCAAATATTTTTTTCACCCTGCCAAGTTTTTCCATCTGCACCTGATCATCCGCATCAACTTTAAGAACAATTTTTTTGACAAGGTTATTTCTTACCTTTTTTATTGGCACAACATCTCTGACAAGCAGTTTGAGCATTCCACCACTCACCTCACCTTCGGCAACAAGCATCAGCACCTCTTCAGGCTTTATAAGATGGCCATACTGCTCGTAAAGACTGGCAAACACCGTAAAATCAGCCTTGCCCGTAAAGTCCTCAATACAGCCAAAAAGCATCTGCTTTCCTTTCCTGTCCTGGTATGGCTTCACCGATACAATAACACCAATAACTTTATACTGCTTTGCAGCAACAACCTCTTTTGACTGAAGCTGAAGTGTTGCAAAAGCCTGCCAGTCACGACGATAGGGGGAAAGTGGATGATGACTCAGGTAAAAACCGACCAGTTTTTTTTCATGAAGAAGCTTTTCTGCTTCAGGCATCATCTCGGCATTATCCATATCGGGATAGTGCTCTTCCTCAAGCGAGGCACCCTCTTCGGCAGAAAAAAAGCCACACTGACCAAGCGTCACTGAACGATTCTGCATCTGACCGAATTTGATGGCTTTGTCGATATTGGCGATGAGTCTGGCACGATGCGTGTCAAGCTCGTCAAACGCACCTGAAAGAATAAGGCACTCCAGCGCCTTGCGGTTCATGACTCTCAGGTCAACCGATGCGGCCAGATCGAACAGGTTGACAAAATCACGTTTTCTGCGGAGTCTTGAGGTCACGACCGCCCTTGCCGCACCACCAACCTGCTTGATAGCACTTAGTCCAACACGAATATATGAACGCCCGTTGGCATCATCTTCAACAGAAAAAAGAGCATCACTCTTGTTGATCGAAGGCGGGAGAGTCGATATGCCAAAACTTTTCGCCTCATCAGTCAAATGCTTCATCCGTTCAATATCGCCTATTTCACTATTCAGGACAGCAGTGACAAACTCAATGGTATAATGAGCTTTGAGATACCCCGTCCAATAGGCAAGAACACCATAAGCCGCAGAATGACTTTTATTGAAACCATAACCGGCAAACTCGGCCATAAGTTCAAAAACCCTTGTTGCAAGCGTATCATGCACTCCCTGCTGAACAGCACCCTGAACAAAATCGGCCTTGTATTTCTCCATGATTTCAGGCTTCTTTTTTCCCATAGCCTTGCGCAGATTATCTGCTTTGGCAAGCGAGAACCCGCCCATCACCTGGGAAATCTGCATCACCTGCTCCTGATAGACAATAACACCATAAGTCTCTTTTAAAATCTCCTCAAGCATGGGGTGCATATAGTCAATAGCCTCCCTGCCATGTTTGCGATCAACAAAAAGATCCACTGCATTGCGCCGTTCATCAATCCTCGCATTGAGAGCTCCAGGACGGTAGAGGGCGCTCATGGCAATAATATCACCAATCTGGGTTGGCTGCAACCGTGTCATATAGCTCTGCATACCAGACGACTCAAACTGGAAAATTCCGGCCATCTTGCCTTCCTGAAAAATTTTGAAGGTTTTACGGTCGGTCACCGGAACTTTTTCAAGCTCAATATCAAGGTCGTGCCGTCGCTTGATCATCTTGAGTGTTTCATCAATGACGGCAAGGGTTTCAAGACCGAGATAGTCAATCTTGAGCAGTCCGGAAGTTTCAATCCAGTTTTTGTCAAACTGGGTAACCACCTGCTTCTCATCGTGACCATCAGAAGCTTTTCCCCTGACATGTTCCGGTTCATCAAGATCAAACTCGTCGGCAAATTTTCGAACCTCAGTCTCAATCTTGTTCGAAACATAGAGCGGAACCTGTTCTTCAAGCGGACCATCGGTAATAACCACTGCGCCAGCATGCATTGAAACATTCCGCGCCCGACCTTCAAGAGCACGAGCAGAAATCATAAGCTCCCGAAGTTCCGGAGCGCTTTCGGCAAACTGCTTCAGCTCTCTTGATTCATTCAATGCTTTTTCAAGAGTTATACCAGGCTTGACCGGAACAAGTTTTGCAAGTTTATCAACCAGAGAGAGTGGAACTTCAAGCACCCTTCCTGCATCACGAATTGCTGCCTTGGCACCAAACGTACCGATAGCAATCACTTTTGCAACACTCTCCGTACCATATTTTTCGACCGTATATTCAAGAACTTTTTGCTTGCCGACAGGGGTAAAGTCAATATCAATATCCGGCATCGAAGAACGTTCGGGGTTTAAAAACCTCTCAAACAACAGCTTGTATTTCAGCGGATCAATCCTGGTAATTCCGGTAAGATAGGCGACAATACTCCCTGCCGCCGATCCACGGCCAGGGCCAACCGAATAGCCAAGACGCCGGGATGCGGCAATAAGATCGCTGACAATGAGAAAATAGGAACTGAAGCCCATCTTTTCGATAACACCAAGCTCCAGTTCTATTCTCGCACGCACATCCTCTGCAGTGATTCCATCGGCTTCAGAATCAGCATACTTTTCCTTTGCTCCTTCCCACGTCAAATGACGGAGATAGGCAAACTCGTTCTCAAACCCCTCAGGAAGAGGAAAGTGTGGCAGAATAGGCTCTTTATTGCTGAAAGTGAAAGAACACTTGTCGGAAATCAGCAAGGTATTGCTCAGTTCCCGGTGTTCATCGCTGAAAAGAGCACACATTTCATCAGAAGACTTCAGATAATGGTCGCTTCCTGCCAGTGCCAGAAGATGTTGACTGGAAAGTTTTTCCTTGGTTCGGTTGGCAACCATAGCCCTGTAGCAGCCAGCATCCTTTCGTTCGAGATAGTGAACATTATTGGTCGCGACCAGTTCGATGGAAAATTTTTCTGCCAAAGCAATGGTCTGCTCATTGAGCTTGTCATCAAAAGGAGTGTTATGGCGCTGCAGCTCAAGATAGAAGTTCTCTCCGAAAATCTCCTGATAGTAGGCGGCAAAGGTTTCCGCCTCATCGATGGCCCCGGCAAGAAGCGCCCGACCTGTTCTGCCTGAGGAATATCCGGAAAGAGCAACCAGACCCTCATGAAAGGTTTCAAGCAGACGGCTCTCAATATGCGGCATACCATTGACAAAACCCTCCTTGGCCGCCCTTGAAAGTAAAATGCAGAGGTTTCGGTATCCGGCATCATTTTGAACAAGAAGCACCAATGAAGGTGAGACGGGAATTCGACTGTGCTGGTGTGCATCGGTTTCGAGCAAAAGAAGCTCACTGCCGATAATAAGCTTGATGCCTGCGCTTTTTGCCTCGCTGAAAAGCTGCGGCATATTAAACATTGCACAATAATCGGTGACCGCAATGCTCTTCATGCCAAATTTTACGGCTGCAGAAAAAATCTCATCCGGAAAAATCGGACTACTCTGCATAGAATAGTGAGTATGAGCATGTAAATGTATAAAATCCATAACGATAAAAATTCATCCTTTGAACAGGAACGGAATGGTGACTTGCCGAATAACGGTGAACTACAGTCATCACGACATTTGAGTTTCAAAGTAGTACATTTTTTCGGTTCTTGCGACTCTATCGCAACCTCCCTCCCGGCAAAATCCTTCCACCAGCCTCCGGCTCATCTTTTAAAAACAAAGAACAGAAAATTGCCAATAATGTTTTCCCTGTTTTATGCAGTAACGCTTTTTTTCCTTATTATTTATATAGTGGTTGAACGAAAAGTCGTTATGATATTATAAAATAATAGCTTATATTGCTTTATAAAGATCGAAAGATTTGGCGTACCCCTGAACAAAAGCGTAATAACACCCCATTAGAGTCATTTTTGACTGAGAAAAGGT
>CAILRB010000009.1 GCA_903836465.1 uncultured Chlorobiaceae bacterium | reverse complement strand
GGAGTACAAGGCAGACAATTGGGACTGTTTTGGTGTACTATGCGCTTGATATGGGTTTTTATGGCTAAAATGAACAGAAAAAGGACGGTTGAGGGCTTTTTTGCGTCCAGCTTCTCTATTGTTAGACCGACAGGCTGCTAGTCAATCGTCAGTTCTTTCAAACAGAATAGTTCAATCGACTTGGCCTCACTCATTGCCTTTCCTGCCCTGTTCATGCAAGAAGGAAAGCGCCTCACAGAACAACCGGCACGTGTCGCGACAATAACCCGAGCTCGGATCGTAGGAACTGACGTTGCTCTGGAATACACTTATGATACAGCTATTCCTGCAATCCAGAATGAAAGGCTGCAAAGATTTGCTTTGGAGTTTGGTATCGACGACTCCGAATTCTTTAGGACTCACTGGGCCGTCAAAGATGTCGATTTGTTTCGCACGCTATTTCGCAATCTACAACCGAGAATCCTAAAACCTCGTGTGTTTCAGATCGCTGATCCCGAGAACATCGAGCCGCAACTAGTTTCAGAGATGATGCCGTTTAACTCGGCGTTCAATAATGTCTATGTCACTCTGAAAGAGATGGTCGAGTCTCTTGGTCTCCGGCCCCAGCGAGCAGATGACATATGGGAGAATCCTGCGGTCATCCAAGACGTTGTCTCCCTAATCGATCGTGCTCGTGTCGTCATCTGTGATTGCACTGGGCGCAACCCAATCAATCGGTTTACCCTGTTGAAGCGCGGTATGTCACGACTGCCATCATTGACGGGAAGTTTTATACCGTCGTTTGGACATGGAGAGAAGAGACTCGAAGAATAATATCATTCAGGAGGGCACGACATGGCGAGGAAAGAGCGTATCGTCAAGCACATGCATAAGGAATTACGCGCAATGCAGGGGCGCGGAGAGAGTAAAAGCAACTGGGCGCAAGCTGCCGCTATGACGGATGCAGAGATTGAAGCAGCTATTGCTGGCGATGCCGACGAAGCGGGCATGGTGGTTGATTGGTCGAAAGCCTCGGTAGAATTACCGCAGCCCAAGGCCGTCCTCAATATGCGCGTTGATTATGAGGTCCTTGAATTTTTTCGCAGTCAGGGGAAGGGCTATCAGACAAAAATCAATGCCGTATTGCGCTCTTATGTCGATCAACGAATGCTCCATGGCAGGGGCTAATAATAGATAGCTCGAAAGCACGATTTATTTGCCATATAATTTTTTGAAGCGGAATCAGCATATTCGACATGACGAGAGATTCGTACCCACGTGCAGTGTAATGACCTATTGGGTCTATACGAAATGATGGTAGCAGATTATCTGGACTTGCCTTTTATTGGCGCTTTTGTACTCAAGGGCGGCATGGTGGTTGATGCGTCGGGGCGTGTTGAAGCGAAGGTGGTACTCCGCTTTCGCGTGGGTATTTAACTGATGTTTTTCATGGAGCTTTGCACGGTAATCCGTTGCAGGGCAGCAATACTCTTTGCAGGAATTGTGTTCAAAGTTTGAGTATATTTCGCCGTATATAGGTTGCAATTCAACAATCCGCTGTTTAGGCGGATCAATCTGCTTATTGTTAGATGCAACAAGGAGACGCTCCATGAACAAGATCGCTTTTTTCCTGCTCCTGATGGTCCCTGCCATTGCCTTTTCGGGCGAGTTTGATGCCCCTTGGAAGGATCCGAAGGTTGCTCTCGTCATTGATCCGTACTACGCGAATACAATCGATTGGGATACGTTGAAAACTGAACCAAGGGTCGTCGCGATTATTCACAAGGCCACGATTGGCACAAAGAAACTTGATCCCGGATACAGAACGCGCAAGGAAGAGGCACGCAAACGCGGTTACCTCTGGGGCTCTTATCACTGGGGGGTGGCCGGCCAACCCGAAAAACAGGCCGACTTTTATATCGATACGGTCAAACCGGAACCCGATGAACTGATCGCATTGGACCTTGAAGACGCACAGTCAAAGACTCTGATGAACGTTGACGAGGCCATCCTGTTTGTGGAGCGCGTAAAAGCTCGTACGGGTCGCTACCCGGTTCTCTACACCAATCACTCCAGTGCAAAGCTCATAGCTGCCAGGTATAAAAACAGCGTCTTCTCGAAGACACCGCTTTGGTACGCGCGCTTCAAGTCAAAGGTTACCGACTTTCCACGCGGTGTCTGGCCCACGTACACACTTTGGCAGTTTTCCAGTGAGCTACTTCCCCAGATGCCCATATCCGGCACAAAACCCGATATGGACATAAATGTCTTTAACGGCAGCTCCGAACAACTCAAGGTGGCTTGGCCGTTCACGAAAACTGCGCCATAGTCCTTTGTTCAAGTTGATCACCAATGGCGTGTCAAGCTGTCGGTTCTTGAGACTGGAGAAGCGAAGGCGGGCTTTTTGCTTGGACATGGTTGCAAGGTCCGGCGGATGGTGGTGCAAAAAGCGTGACTGAGCGGATGGGATGGGTATTGCAACTGATTAAAGAACTTCCCGCTGTATCGGGCGAATACTTTAAGAAACTGCAAAACACGGACGATATAGGGGAAGTCCGCGCAAAACTTGGCAATAATGCGTTCAGGCTTTTAGGCTTTCTTGATGATGGTTTGTTGGTGATTTTGACGAATGGGTTTGCAAAAAAAAAGTCAAAAAACACCAGCGTCTGAAATTGATTTGGCTGAACAACGAAAAGACCTTGATCTTGAATTTGCCAAGACCTTTGATGAAGGCTATGAGCAATTCAAAATCGGTGAACTCCTGCGCTACGCAAGAGAGCGTGCAGGGTTTACCCAAGAAGAACTTGCTGGAAAATTGAACACAAAAAAATCAGCAATTTCGCGTATTGAAAATCATTCAGAGGATATAAGGCTCTCTACCCTTTTTCATTATGCCGAAGCTCTTGGAAAGAAACTTCAGGTATCCATTCAATAAACAGTTCAGGATTTCAAGGGTTGTGCTTTGTTTTTTCTCTTCGTTTGCGGCTTTGCCGGGGGTGAGCGCTGGCGGAATGGAGTGGCTCTTGGCGGATCCCCCTTTAGACAGGTAGAGTTTATCATTCAAAAGAGTGAACGTGGTGAACATAGTGAACATTGGTTGAGAATTTCCACTGCAGCAGGTAATAAAAGTTCAGGATGTAAGGCAGGAATATTGATTGGACGTTTTTTTTTGTTTACGGCTCAGTGATTTCTGATTTCAAGAAAAAAGTTACGTATTATGTAAGAGAGCATTACACCGGAAAACAGGTCTGGAAATTTTCAACCTTTTGAGAATTACTGATATGCCTATTTCATCTCCCTCAACCCCCCGGCATTACGTTGTTGTTGTTCATGGCATAGGTGAACAGAAGCTGAACGAGACAATTCCGCCGATTGTTCAACGGTTTGCCGAGGTAAGGCAGAAAAAACAAAACAAATATGACATTATTCTTCCTGCCACGCAATCCTCTCAATCAGTACGTTCTGAAGCCGAGCAGCATGGTTGGGCTGAATATCGGGGAATTCCGATAGCGGACAAGGGGGAAAAGCCTGATGAAAAATTTGACGGCACACACGCAACAGAAACAGCCGGTGAGAACTTCCGGTTTGTTGAACTGTATTGGCAGGATATTCTCCAGCGTCATCAGGAGCTTTTTGCATCGGAGACCGAAGTGTGGGCCAAGGCAATGCTCAATCGTCTTAATGACGAAAACATTACCCCTCCCGAATGGCTGCCCTCCTGGGCCGTTCCGATGCTCGAATCAATTGTCAACACGGCGGTTCCACTCAAACAAATGCTGGTGCTGAAATATGCGCCCATGGTGAAGACAATTTTTAACGGTTATCTCGGCGATGTGCATCTGTATGGCGATTATGCGCGTACGAGAGGTGAGGCGGTCCGGCATTTTCATCTCGAACTCGACAAGATCATCTTCAACGACTTTCTCGATTGGCGGAAACGTGAGCTTGATGCAGCCAGGCTTAACGGAGGGTTGTTCTGCCCGGTCCCCTATCAGAAACCCGATATAACCATTGTCGCTCACAGTCTTGGCGGTATTATGAGTTTTGATGCGCTTGTCTATGCTTTTATAAAAGAAGAGATACGCATGGCTTCTGCCGAAAGCATCAGATTTTTTTCAAGTCTGCCGTTTCCTGGTTATACAACACCCTTGCCAGGCGAGGAGGATATTCATGAAATAAAGCAACAAAAAATCAAGTCGTTTGTTCATGAAGTGGAAGCGTGGCTGAATGAAGAGCATACCGAAAAGGTTCAGTGCAGCATTCAGCAATATTGGGAACATTTTCTTGATGGATTCAGAGACCAGAATTTGATGATTCAGTCAACACCAGAAACCCCTCCATTGTTTCATGGACTGACGCCAGCGGGAATTCCTCCTCTTCTTTGGAGAACACAGGTGAAAAATTTCATTACTCTCGGCGCTCCCATCGATAAATATCTGGTGATGTGGCACAAAAATTATCTGCATCTCGATTTGATGATCGAACGGTACGACAAGCTCAGGCCCAGTGAGAGCCAGTATGACTTTCCTGAACCATCCAACACCATAAGGCATTATAATTTCTGTGACGAGCAGGATCCTGTCGGTCATCATCTTGATCTGACCAGAAACAAAACAAGGATCTATAAAAAGTTGTTCGATATAACGGATCCAGAAGGCCGTGACGTTGTTTATCGGCGTTACGCCGTGCCAGGCGTTGCGCACCTCATGTATTTTAAAGACAAGGAGTTGTTCAAAAACATACTCGGGGAAATTATTGACAGGAAACCGGGGAAAGAAGAGGATGCAGAGAAGTTTCGCAACGTCAAGAAAGCGAATATACAGGCTATAGTATGGGCTTATTTTCGTATCCCTTTTCTTGCGTCTCTCATGACCGGAATAATTATTGCTTTTGGCATTAATGCCAGTTTTTCAGGTGACACGGTAAAAATGATTCTATCGTTTTTGATTGCGTTGTTTTTGTGGATAATACCTGCGTTCCTGACCTACTACAAAGAAAAAACAAGCTATCACGGGGTTCATCAGTCAAGATTGACGTTGTTTATGATGAACATTGTTAATCCCGGGATATTTACAAGGCTGATTGTCGCTGCAGTTGAATGGAGAAGAATACTGTTGAATCAAAGTGAGGGAGAAAGCGATAATACCAATAAAAATATCCATTTGGCCTTCCAGAAAAAAGGTGACAAGTTAATCTGGTGGCCTTTTGCATGGCGCTGGTCATGGAGGATGGTCGTAACAGCCCTGTTGCTCTATATTACGACTGGAATGATTTGTTGTACTGATTCATTTCAAAATGTAGTATGGTTGGGGATGACAGGTGGCTTGCTCTGTTACGTGATTTCTATGATGATTGTTCTCGTTCAATATATCTCACTGAAAAGAAAATATGCCGGGAACAACTGAAGATAAGGGTTTCCCATTTCCTTACTTATATCCACTTTCCAGGACATTAAATTAACGCACCGTCGTAGAGATTCCTGTTATGCTGAGTGTGAAATAATGACAGAAATTTATTATAATTTAACAGTTCAATTGGAGTATGTACCTCTCTTATTGAGTTCGCAGATGCCGGAACAAAGAGCTGTTTTTCATGCACGTGTAGGCTAGTAACGCCTTTTTCTACAACTTGTAAACAGGAGGGAATTATTATGGGTACTGTTCCACTGAAACCAGTAGCCGGTATGCCGGAACTGACCGATATAAGTGTGCTCCCCATAGGAGCCCTTCTCGACATCAAGCCTGTGAGAGGCTATAGCTACCGTTACACGACAGGACCCTTTCTTTTGCCGCAAAATGCAGGATCCCTTGATTGGGGTCTTCTCAACAATGATACTGTGCAACAAACGGCGCGTGTTACCGTATTCAAGTGCCCAGTTGGAGCTGTTAAAACTCCTGCAGCACCTGGAGCCCTCATTGTGACCCTCGATCCCGGCAAAGCATCTCACAACGCCAACAAATATAGCGAAGGTTTTTTCTACGAAGTGGTGGTGGAGAGCAACAGCAATCTCGTTTTCCCCTATGTTTCCGTCTGGCCGGCACAACTCGGCGTTGTCTTACCCGGCACAGGCATCAATTCCGGGAACTTCATTCGTCTTATGCCTTAAGGATTCTTGATATCGTTATTCCCGCAGGCATGGGTTTTCAGCCGTAATCCCGATGCTCCTGAAAACGACTTCAGGTGAAAAATTGCAAAAAAGCAGGGCGTTCAATTATGACGGAGCCATTTGTATTATTCTTCCCGATGCCCTATATTAACAATCGTTAAAACGTTCTTTATCCATTACTGGTCATCAAGAAAGGCTGAGGGATTAGACCCTGCGAAGCCTTGACAACCGATTCCTGTCAAAAGGGAACACGGTGCCAAATTCTACTTTTGCGATCTATGCATCTGGTTGTTGAACGCCAGGTGAAGCAGAAGAACGATGAGTGAAAAAGAGCTTTTAATAGTTTCTCTTTTCAAAACAGGCGAGTTGCTCTCAAAACGCGCCATACAAGAACAGAATTCCATTAAAAACCTCTTCCATGCTCATCAGGGAAGAGGTTTTTTTGTTGTATTATCTTTTTCAATATTCTAACCGAAAGAGTTATGAGTTTCCAGACCGATACCATTCATGCCGGTGTAGGCCCCGACAAGGCTTACGGTGCCATTATGACCCCGATTTACCAGTCTTCAACCTTTGTGTTTGAAGACATCGGCAAGCACAGGGGATTTGATTACACCAGAAGCGGCAATCCGACTCGCAAGGCACTCGAAGACAATCTCTGTACTCTTGAGGGGTGTTCATCAGCAGTTGCTGTTACCACGGGCATGGCGGCGATTACCTCGACCCTGAGCTTGTTCCATTCGGGTGATGAGATTATCTGCACCGATGACTGCTATGGCGGTACCTCAAGACTGATGAAGACGGTTGAAGAGCATTTCGGTATCAAGGTTCATTTTGTGAACATGCAAGTGGCGGAAAATATTCTCCCTTCTGTGAATGAGCGGACGAAAGCTGTCTGGGTTGAAACACCCTCAAACCCTCTGCTGAACCTTATTGATGTTGCTGCCGTGTCGGCGCTTGCCAGGGAACGAGGCCTTTTAACTATCGTTGACAACACCTTTCTCTCTCCTTATGGGCAGAAGCCTTTCGAACTTGGAGCGGACATTGTGGTGCATTCGACGACCAAGTACCTGAACGGTCATTCCGACGTGGTTGGCGGAGCTGTGCTCTCAAACAGTGAGGATCTTGATGCGAAGCTGAAGTTTACGGTCAATGCGCTTGGTACCTGCGCCCAGCCTTTCGACTGCTGGCTGGTGCTGCGCGGCATCAAGACGCTGGTGGTTCGCATGAGAGAGCATGAACGCAATGCACTGGCAGTGGCGCAGTTCCTGGAGCAGCACCCGAAGGTGAAACGGGTTTTTTATCCCGGTCTGGTGAATCATCCCCAGCATGAGCTTGCCAAAAAACAGCAGAAAAGTTTTGGCGGCATGGTTTCCTTTGAGCTTGATGGCACTATCGAGGATGTCAATCGGGTGCTGATGGGCACAAAGCTCTTTGCGCTTGCCGAAAGTCTTGGCGGCGTTGAGTCACTGATTGAGCACCCGGCATCGATGAGCCATGCGTCGATGGATAAAGAGCATCGCGAGGCGGCTGGAATTACGGATACCATTATCAGGCTTTCAGTAGGTATTGAGGATGGTGACGATCTTGTGGCAGATTTACAAAACGCGCTTGGTTGATGAGTAAGGATAGCTTTCCCCCACCCTATACGGTGCAGGTAAGTGCTCGGGCTAAACATGCCCGCTTGAAGATGACTCCGCATGATGGCCTTATTGTTGTGTTACCCGAAGGGTTCAACAAGAAGCATGTTCCTGACTTGTTGCTGCGTCATGAGTTTTGGATACGAAAGACAGCGGCGCAGCTTGATGCGCAGCGAGAGGAGCCTCTTCCTGCAACAGATAATGGCTTGCCCTGCACGGTTACCTTTCCCCATTTTGATGAAGCGTGGGAGGTGGAGTATGTTCAAACTGTCATTGGAGAAGCGGATATTGAGGAGCGTTCAAAAAACAGTCTGCTTATTTCCGGAGATGTAGCCAATGATGCCCTTTGTCGTAAACTTCTCTTCTCATGGTTGAAACATCGTGCGGGGCAGCTTCTGCTGCCTTCATTTGAAAAACTTGCAGCATCACTTGATTTCGACTATGCAGAAGCAAAGGTTCGCCTGCAGCACTCCCGCTGGGGGAGTTGCTCGTCCAACCGGGTCATAACACTGAACAACAAACTGCTTTTTTTGCCGGACTATCTCATCCGCCATATTATGGTTCATGAACTGTGTCATACGGTTCATCTCAACCATTCCCGCTCCTTCTGGGCTTTGGTTCACCAGCACGATCCGTTATGGCGGATTCACAACCGTGAAATGAAGAGTGCCTGGAAATATGTACCAGCCTGGGTTTCCGCTAAAGCGTGAATCTTTTATGGAGAGTCCGTGTTCTAAAGGATATGCTGCATTATGAGGATGTAATTGTTATATTGGCATAATCTGATTTCCCTCGTTCAAGAGCGCAGTCTACGGCTGGCAAAGAAAACATCCCCCTTTGTAATAGTTCCCCTGTTTCTCTGCTTGACTTCAGGGACATTTCACGCTTACTCTCAGTAACCGTTCAATTCAATAAATTAAGAAGACACTATGCAATTTGAGTCACTGAATATCATCGATCCAATTTTAAAGTCACTGCAGGAAGAGGGTTATACGACTCCAACCCCCATCCAGGCCGAAGCCATACCGATTATTTTACAGGGTACCGACTTGCTCGGCTGCGCACAGACAGGAACAGGGAAAACAGCCGCTTTTGCTATTCCAATTCTCCAGTTGCTCAGCGCCAATAAAGTTTATGACAGGAAACGGAAAATACGGAGCTTGATTGTTACCCCTACGCGAGAACTTGCTATTCAGATAGGCGAAAGTTTTAAAGCCTACGGCCGCCATACCGGTTTAACCAATACCGTGATTTTTGGCGGTGTCAATCAGAACCCGCAGACTGCCGCGTTGATTCGCGGTGTTGACATTGTTGTTGCAACACCCGGCCGGTTGCTCGATCTTCTCAACCAGGGATTTCTGCACTTGCGGGACGTCGAAATACTCGTTCTGGATGAAGCGGACCGGATGCTTGATATGGGCTTTATTCACGATGTGAAAAAAATATTGACCGTGCTTCCGAAAAAAAGGCAGTCACTCTTTTTTTCTGCCACCATGCCGCCTGAAATTGTCACGCTTGCGGCAACCATCTTGCATCACCCGTCCAAGGTATCGGTAACACCGGTCTCCTCAACGGTAGAAATCATTAATCAATCGATCTATTTCGTTGATAAAGGCAATAAAAATGCCTTGCTGGTAGACCTCCTGAAAGATGAAACGATAAAGACCGCGCTGGTTTTTACCCGAACAAAGCATGGTGCCGATAAAGTGGTGAAAGTCCTGCAGAAGCACAATATTACGGCTGAGGCGATCCATGGCAACAAGGCCCAAAATGCCCGTCAGCGAGCCTTGAAGAATTTCAAGGCACAAACAACTCGTGTTCTTGTGGCGACAGATATTGCCGCAAGAGGTATTGATGTTGATGATCTGGAGTATGTGATCAATTTTGAAATGCCCAATATTGCCGAGACCTATGTTCATCGTATCGGGCGTACGGGAAGAGCCGGGGCAAAAGGAACCGCACTGTCGTTTTGTGATGCCGAAGAGAAAGAGTACCTGCGCGACATTGAAAAACTGATCGCGAAAAAAATTCCTGTTATTGATAAACACCCGTTTCCACTCATGGATCATCATCCGATAAAAGCTCCAAAACAGCAGGGGAGAGGAAATTCAGGTCATCCCGTACCGAAAACCTCCGTAAACACAACGGCGAAAAGGTGGTCGGAGAGACCAAGAGCTACCCGATAAACTGTTTCAGGGTATCAGCAGTTTGAAGCCGGTCCTGGGGTCATACTGGCGGGTTGCCGTGTTGTCCAGCAGCTCAATCAGGATCACTTCCATGACCTGCCACACCTTTACCCCATTGCGAATGCAACCGGTGACAGTGCTTTCCTCCCTGCCGCAGGCAAAGTGTGCGTGGAGTATCGGATTTCCTTTGTTATCAGGAAAAATGGTTCCAGTGCCGGTTATTTCATGAACGTCATAAAGTTCATGAGTCATCGGAATCACAGGATTTGATCGGCCCTCCTCAGGGCCGACAACCAGCAGGCTGCCTTTGTCAGCCCCGCCGACAGCAAAAAACGAGGCGCGCTCAATGGCATGATCCTTGACGAACTGTTCCAGTTTTTCGTGGACAATTTCACCGTCTTCAAGCCGTATCACAAAGACTCTGCCCTGCCTTGCTTCTGAATATTTCATTGCTTTTCATCGTTATCATTGCCAGTTTCCCTCCCGAAATCAAGGGATGCCGATCCTTGAAAAGCAATGTAGTAAAACCGCCTCAGTTGTCGAAAAACTCTATTCGCAGATTTTCATCTGATTGTCCGGTTATGCTGTACTGCCCTTTTTTGATAATCGAAAGTCCCTTCTTGTCACCGGCAGGGATGATACTTTGCTCAATATTATCAGCCTCCTGTTTCGTGCAGCTCTGGTTGAAAAAGAGGTTCAGCGCCAGGCCGCTGCTATCGAACTGAAGCAGAAAATTATTGTCATTGACAAAAACAAGATCATCATAAGCATACGTGACTTCGTGTCCGAGATCTTCGAGAAGCTGTAAGACACTACCCAGTGGTCGAAATAATGTTTCCATGGTTTATTGCTCCGGATTTTTGCATGAAAAGTTGTTGTTATTGTTATGGGGGCATGAGTCCATGTCACTCATTTTGAAAGATTTTATCACATCTTCCGCCCCTTGAACCGCATCGAGGCTTATCAGGTTTCTCAGCTCAGTGGTATCAAATCCCTGAATGTAATGGCTGCCGATTTTCATAAGGGGTCGTTTTATCAGCAGCGGTTCCTGAATCATTATGGCGATAGCCTCTTCTTTCGTAAATCGTAAAGGGTCGATTTCGCCTGATTTTATTGCAGGCGCTGCCGGATTAAAGCATTCGGCTACCGGTTTTTCTCCGAGAAATTCATCAAGTTCCTCTTTGGACCAGGAGTATTGAAGCAGATCGACTGTTTCAACAACATGCCCCGAAAGCTCAAGCATCGCCTTCTGTCGGATATTGTTCCTGCATCCCGGTTTTTCGTAAAAGAGTACGTTTGTCATGATCTTATGTTCGGATTCTTGAATTCTTGGTTCTCAGTATATAATAAGGAAAAACTGCTAATAACATAAAATTATTAATATTAATTTTGTATTATATTTTCTTTAATAAGGACTATTTGCATTATTTCATTAATTATTAACAAAAGCTTAACAATGGCAGAAAGCAATTTGCAGGCATGGGAGAAGGTGCTGGAGTATGCTTCAGTTCCGTTGCATGGAACGATGTCCAGAAAAATCAGGAAAGGAGTCAAGCTGCAGATTAACGAAGGGAGCATCTATGAAGATGCGGTTCTTTTTATCAGCGATCTTTTTCTGAGGGTTACGGTGGATGCTGATGGTGTCAGTGTGAATACCTATTACGATATGAAAGCGGTTTCAAGCATTCGTACCTATAGCACCAAAGAGCAATAGTAAAACAGTATGCAGGCTTGATGTTTCGTAGAG
Organism: uncultured Chlorobiaceae bacterium; assembly: GCA_903836465.1. GTDB lineage: Bacteria > Bacteroidota > Chlorobiia > Chlorobiales > Chlorobiaceae > Chlorobium. Next base: position 70,338 of record CAILRB010000009.1, on the reverse strand, counting down.
GGAAGGCATGTATCATGTCCGATGACCTTCCCTTTACGGCGTTCAGTGGTTGCTCTGTCAATTCTTGTTATCGGTCGGAGTTATTTCATCTCCCGCTGTACGGTAGGAATGAAATTCTTTTGCCGTCCTGTTTTAGCGAGGCCGAGTATCTCCCGTGCATGGTCAAGCGCATCATCAATATTGCCGAAAATATTCTCTTCACCGATCTCATCGTAAAGTCCGTACTGCTGCAAGGCAAATAATGGCTGCGCATGAACCCCTGAAAGAATAAGTTTGGTATCGGTTTTTATGCAGTCTTTCAGCAGCTCCCTCATCATATTCAGTCCTGTTGCATCAATTGAAAGCACGCTTCGCATCCTGATAATCCGGATTTTTGGCGCCTTCTCAACAATACGCATGGCCTCCCTGAACTTGCTTGCCGCACCAAAGAAAAAAGGGCCGTTTATTTCAAAGACCTCCACACCGGCAGGTACTTTGCGCGTCACAATGGTGTTCGGATCGTCCTCTTCATCCCGGTCAGTCAGCTCATTGGTGATGACGCCGACATTGGAGAGCTGCGCCATCCGCTGCATAAAGAGGATAACCGCGAGCAGCATCCCGATCTCTATGGCAAGCGTCAGATCAAACACTACCGTCAAACCAAACGTTGTCAGTAAAACAATAACGTCACTTCTAGGGCTTTTCAGAAGTTGCCGGAACACTTTGACCTCACTCATGTTCCAGGCGACAACAATAAGGATTGCCGCCAGAGCAGGCATAGGGATGAGCTTTGCCCACTTGCCGAAGAGCAGCATGATGAGAAGCAGTGTAATCGCATGAACAATTCCAGCCACAGGAGTTCTGCCGCCGTTCTTGACGTTGGTCGCGGTTCGCGCAATTGCTCCGGTGACGGGGATGCCCCCAAAAAGAGGAGTAATGATATTTGCCGCACCCTGCGCAATCAGCTCCATATTCGACTTATGCCGGCTGCCGATCATACCATCGGCCACAACAGCCGAGAGCAGTGCTTCAATGGCGCCAAGCAGGGCAATGGTTGTTGCCGGCATGATGAGGTGCTGAATCGTTGCAAAATCAAACGAAGGGAGTGATGGTGCGGGAATCGAGGAGGGGATTTCTCCGAAACGGGACGCAATAGTCGCAACATCAAGTGGCAGGTAACGCACCATCAGGGTTGTTACAATAATGGCAACAAGAGAACCGGGAATTTTTCGCGACACCTTTGGCCAGAAAACAATAATAAGAAGAGCAGTGATGCCGATCATGAGACTCGAAAGATCAAGCGTCGGCAGGTTGCGGGCGTAAGCTGTCCATTTGCCGATAAAATCTGCCGGAACAACAGCAATAGCAAGGCCGAGAAAATCCTTGATCTGGCTGGAGAAAATAATGACGGCAATCCCGCTGGTAAAACCGACAATAACCGGATAGGGAATGAACTTTATCAGTGATCCAAACTGGGCAAAACCCATGATCATAAGGATAATGCCTGACATCACCGTTGCCAGCATCAGGCCGTTAACGCCGTATTGCTGGACAATTCCATACAGGATAACAATAAAAGCTCCCGTCGGTCCTCCAATCTGTACCCTGCTTCCTCCGAGAAAAGAGACCAGAAAGCCCCCGACAACCGCAGTAATAAGCCCTTTCTCAGGAGAAACCCCCGATGCAATGGCAAACGCAATAGCAAGCGGGAGGGCTACAATGCCGACCATGACACCGGCAATGACATCCTTCATTATCCGGTCCGGTGTGAGTTCCGGTAAAATTGAGAAAAGCTTTGGTTTGAACATGGTGAGCGTCAGAAAAGGAAAATGAACAAGCAGCCCTTGGCGGGCATGGGTTTCTATATAATGTTTTTACCTTATTTTATCAATTCATCGACCCGTTCCGTTAAAAAAAAGTTGGATTCCTGTGGTAAAACTGCTTTTTCTGATGGTATTTGTTGTGTCGTGGTACTTATCTTGAGAAAATGAGTCTGGAGAGCGTCTCAGTTTATTATCCACGATAAATTGTCCACTATGAAGAACCCATCCGATTTGCAGCAGCAACCGCTCTCCGATGAAGAGCTTGAAATACTTGACGATTTTCTCGGTTCTGATTCGACACCTGAAGAGTGCCTGTTTCCGGTTGAAATGCTTGATGGTTATATGACTGCCCTGGTTGTCGGGCCCGAGGTGATTGAGCCTGACATCTGGATTCCCTATATATGGGATCAGGAATTCAATAATGAACCATTTTTTTCTTCAGAAGTCGAAGAAAAGACGATACGCGAGCTTCTTGTTCGCCACATGAACACTATTGCTCTGCAATTCAAGAATGACCCTGAAGATTTTATGCCACTGTATGAACAATTCAGTTACAGTAATGAAGAGGAGAGGAGACTCGCCATTGAAAACTGGGCGCTTGGATTTTCTGTAGGCATAGAGCTGATACATGGTTCATGGAACTCTTTTCTGGCGGATGAAGAGACAGCACAGTTGGTTCTGCCAATGTTCATTCTCGCAAAAATAACTGATGATTTCGACGACTTGTCTGAAGAAGAGATTTTCGGCCTGGCCCAATTGATGCCCGATCTTGTCATCAAAATATACTATTACTGGAATCAGGAGGCATAACGTTTCCGAATGAGGGGCAGAGGAGGTGATTTACCATGTCTGACGCCTGAAAGTCGACCATCGTAACAAAATAAAAGGAGATAAAAAAGATATGACCACAACGAAAGAGAACCTGAAAGAGGCGTTTGCCGGTGAGAGTCAGGCAAACCAGAAATATCTGGCTTTTGCAAAAGAAGCCGAAAAAGCCGGTTTTGGTAATGTGGCCAAGTTGTTTCGTACAACAGCCCAGGCTGAGCGTATTCATGCAGAAGGGCATTTTACAGCTCTCGGCGGAATAGGCTCAACCGCCGAAAATCTGGAAGCGGCAATCAGTGGTGAAACCTTTGAGCATACCGAAATGTATCCGCCGATGCTGGAACAGGCTGAGGCCGATGAGCATCCCGCCAAACGGATGTTTACCTATGCACTCAAAGCGGAACGGGTTCATGCCGGGCTCTATAAAAAAGCTCTGGAAGCGGTACGAAACGGTAAGGATATTACGGCAACCGAGATCTGGCTCTGCCCGGTCTGCGGCCATATCGAGTTGGGCAATCCACCGGAAACCTGCCCGATTTGCGGAGCAAAAGCCTCAGCGTTTGTGCAGGTGTAACCATGAGCATTCAGAAAAACCAGCATAACCAGCCCGCCAGGGGCTGTATGCTGGTACCCCGGATTGTCTACAGCATTTGAATCCTTACTCTGCGATATGCTGTTTTGTTGAGAAGAGAAGTATTGCGCCTGCCAGGTCAGCCACTATCCAGATCTCTTTTGCCAGATGGATATCAATAACCGGATTAAAAAGAATAGTGAAGAGCGTGTAGGCCAGCGGCAGCAGCACTTTTTTCTTTCCAAAGTTCCTGTACGCTCCCCAGGCAAAGGTTCCTGCGGCAGTAATTTTCAGAAAAGCATAGAATTCATCATTGAGCGGGAATACGGCAAGGAGCAGCAGTGCTGCTGTAATATAAATGACTTGTACCGGCATAACATGAGGTGATGAGAAATGGAATAAAAAAAGCCAGACGGAACTTGCATTCTGTCTGGCTTAAGAGGAAAATAGTCGAAAAGCTTAAGACTCAGTAGCGATCTCTTCTCGCGGGTCTCTCTTCGCGAGGTTTCGCTTCATTGACCTTTATCGTGCGGCCATTCAAATCCTTTTCGTTCATTGATTCGATAGCTTCACGAGCTTCACTTTCATTAGGCATGTCAACAAATCCGAACCCTTTGGAGCGGCCCGAAAATTTGTCATTAATGATGCTTGCGCTATCGACTTGACCAAATTCGGAAAAGGCTTCACGAAGATCATCTTCAGTTACGGTGTAAGCCAAATTGCCAATGTAAATATTCATTATTAGTCTCAGTGTATCTATGCATTGATAGAAAGAGATACCGTCAAGTAACCAACGCACAAATTACTTGAATAGCGATCAGTCAACCATTGACTGATTTCTTTCGAAGTTTAACGTAATTCATGATCATTTTCAAATAGATAATTACGGGGGTGAATAATTCTCAAAATTGACTTAATATCACCTGTCCAAAATCCGCTTTTCATGACTAATCCTGTCTCGTTATGCATGAATTTGATTTTCTCGGCGAACTGGTGCTCATCGGAGCATTAGCCGTCGCTATTATTCTGATTTTTCAGAGATTAAAAATTCCGCCGGTCATCGGGTTGATTTTTACCGGGATTATTCTTGGCCCCTCAGGTATTGGCGCGGTCTATGATCAGAAAATGGTTTCAACGCTTGCCGAGCTCGGGGTTGTTCTTCTTTTGTTTACCATAGGCCTTGAGTTTTCCGTCAATGACCTTAAAAAACTAAAAAAAATTGTACTGGTTGGCGGTGTCGTCCAGATTCTTTTTACCGGTCTGGCCATCAGCGTTCTCTCCTGGTGGTTTATGCTCGCCATAGGTCAGGACATTACCGTTTCCTCTGCCGTATTTCTTGGATTCACCTTTTCGGTCAGCAGTACAGCAATCTGCCTGAAAATCCTTACGGACCGCGATGAACTTGCTTTACCGCATGGCCGCATTGCCCTTGGAATTTTGATATTCCAGGATATCGCTATTGTTCCCTTGATGATCGGCATTAATTTTCTAAGTCCTCATGCCGTCCCTACCTTCGAGATTGTCTTTAAAAAGATCGGCATTATTGTGCTGTTCTCTGCGGCTATTGTGATAGGATTCAGGCTTCTTATGCCGAAAATGGTGCATCTGATAGCCTCGTTGCATGCCAGGGAGGTTCTCGTTATCGGAGCTCTTGTGATTTGTTTCGGCGCGGCATATTTGACCTCCCTGGCAGGCCTGTCGCTTGCACTCGGTTCATTTGTTGCCGGCATGGTTATCGCCAGTACCGATGAAAGTCATCAGATAAGCATGACGATTGATCCATTTCGTGAGGCGTTCAGCAGCATCTTTTTTATCTCAGTCGGTCTTCTGCTTGACGTCAAGATGATTAATCTGCCTCTTTTTATCTCAATAGCCCTTCTTGTGCTGTTCGTAAAAGGGCTGCTTGTTGCCGGGATTGCTCTTTTCCTGGGAAACTCCATCAGAGTCAGTATGATGGCAGGCATGGCGCTGGCACAGATTGGGGAATTCTCCTTTGTGCTGGCAGAGAGCGGCATGAAGAACAGCATCATCAATCATGAGGTTTTTCAGGCTATGCTTGCCATCAGCGTCGTCACAATGATTGTCACTCCTGCCATGATAGCTATTGCTCCGAAATTTGCCGATCAGGTGGCGCCGGCACTCGGGTTTATTCCTCTGGTTTCAAGGGAATCTCCCTCTGTTGCTGTTCGTCCTCCCGATAGTACCATTATTTGTGCAGGAGAGATTCATGCGGCTATTATCGGCTTTGGCGTCAACGGCCAAAATGTTGCATCAGTGCTTCATGCAACCAATATCTCTTATTCTGTACTTGAACTGGATCGCGAAAAAGTTAAAGTTATGAGAAGAAAGGGTGAGCCAATCTATTATGGAGACTGTACGGAGAAAAAAGCTCTTCTTCGCGCAGGAATAGATCATGCTCGCGCAGTGGTGCTCGGGATTTCAGATACCGGTGCGATCCGCAACAGTATTGCGATGATCCGCGAGATCAATACAAAAGCGTTTATTATCGTTCGGGCAAGAACTCTCGATAATATTGCAGCCCTCTACAAGGCTGGTGCCGATGTTGTGGTTACCGAAAAATTTGAAACATCGATCCAGATTTTTTCGCTCCTGCTCAACCACTTTACAGTTGATCCGGAACTGATTCTCGAACAGCAGGAAATTATCAGGCGCGAATGTGAAAAGATTTTTCTGAAATAATCATTCTTATCAGTCTTGACGAATGGTGGTTTTTTCCCCGCTACGATAAAATTTTTCTTATATTTATCGCTATAAAGAGACCATATCTCTACTCACCTTTCACCTGACACGTGTTATGGCACAACAGTCACAACCAACACAAAAATTTATCCGTTACCGGCAGGAACTTCTCGATCTTCAGGCTTCAGAAGACAGAGGTGCCTCTAAACGGGCCACTTATGAACTGTCTTTAATGGAGAAGAGTTGTTTCGTGGAGTTGAACGGTGTTGTGCATCACTATCACGATTCCGGGCCCAAAGATGCCGCCGAGACAGTAGTGCTTATCCATGGCTGGGATTGCTGGTGGATGTGGTGGCACCATATCATTAAAAATCTTAACAACCAGGGTGTTCGTACGATCGCTTACGACATGCGCGGACATGGATGGTCAGAAAACGATCCCAATAACCATTATCACATCGACTTTTTTGCCCATGACCTGAACGATCTGGTTGTCAATCTCGGGCTCAAACGGTTTCATATTGCCGCCTTTTCTTTTGGCCCTTTTGTTGCGCTCGATTATGCCTGTTCTCATCCCGGCCTTATTCGATCAATGACCTTTTTCAATTTCGGGTTTTTGCCAAACAGCCAGTTCATCCAGGCATTTGCCACGAATACCATTACTTTTGTTTTCAATGGCCTTTTACGAAAACTAACCTGGTGGCTTCCTGCCTATATCTTTGCCCGTCTTGTTCTTGCGAAGAATACCGTCATGCTTCATGATATTCTTATCGGGTTCAAAAGCCTTGGTCTCTGCGCTCCAGAGGCCATTGATCAGACGACTCAGCACATTACGGCGTTCAGTACTACTGACTCAGTGCCGGAGATGGTCAAAAAAGTTGATATGCCAATCCTCTTTGTCGCCGGAGCGGGTGATTCCATCATGACCTGTGAGAACACAGAAAAATTGGTCAACCTTACTCACAAAGGGAGTTATGTTTGTGTTCCCGAATGCGGTCATCTGATCACGGTGGAACTGCCGGAGGTGGCCTCGGAACTTATCTGGGGACACGTGCAGGCCAATAGCGGTACTTAAGAAGTTTTGCGTACAGCCCGGATAAAGGCTTCTATTTTTTCAGGATCCTTGATGCCGGGCTCGCTTTCAACTCCGCTTGCCGTATCGACTCCGTAGGGCTGAACACGCCGGATTGCCTCACTGACATTATCGGCATTCAGTCCTCCCGCAAGTATGGCATAGCATGAGCTTCTGATTTGGTTAAAGAGACGCGTCGCAAGTGCCTCACCGATACTCTCTCCAGTTCCTCCAGCCATGTCTGGCCGGTAAGCATCAAACAGGAAACTCCTGATGCCGCTTTTTGCGGCAAACTCAAAAACCTCTTCTACCGCAAAATTTTCTTCAGGGCGAAACACTCTGATAACCTTTGCCGCAGTGATCGATCGCGCCTGTTCCGGACTGTACCGGTCGCTATGCAATTGTGCAATCTGCAAGTTACAGAGACGGCAAATGGCATTGATCTCTTCAGGGGAGTGTTCTACAAAGATACCAGCCGACTGAACAAACGGCGGCAGTTTATCAATAATATCCTTTGCCTTTTCGGGTGCAATCAGTCGCGGACTCATGTGGCTGAAATTAAAGCCGAGGGCGTCGGCGCCAGCGTGAGCGGCATAAAGAGCATCCTGAAGGCGGGTTATTCCGCAGATCTTGATTTTTGTCATCAATGCGTTTTCAATAATGTTATCAACAGGTGTACTCTCTGTTTTTCTCAACAAAAAATACACTAAAATGGAGTAAAGTGGCAGAGAGACTCGTTATATTCAAGCGGTTTTTATTTTCTCATATTGTGCGTATATTAAAAGCCGGTTATGATTTAACGTAACCTCGCGCAATGGGGCGTCGCCAAGTGGTAAGGCATCGGCCTTTGGAGCCGACATCCGCAGGTTCGAATCCTGCCGCCCCAGCACCGCAAAACAAAAAAGCAACCTCTGGAGGTTGCTTTTTTGTTTGTAGCGTTTGCCATCAAGCTCTCAATAGCGATAATGGTCGGGTTTGTACGGTCCATCAAGAGGTACGCCGATATACTCAGCCTGTGCATCGGTAAGCCGGGTAAGTTTCACGCCGAGCTGTTCAAGGTGCAGTCTTGCAACCTCCTCATCAAGCTCTTTCGGCAGTCGGTAGACATCAATGGCATACTCTTTGGTCCAGAGTTCAATTTGTGCAAGCGTCTGGTTGGTAAACGAGTTGCTCATCACAAACGACGGGTGACCGGTTGCACATCCCAGATTGACAAGGCGTCCCTCTGCAAGCAGATAGATGCAGTTGCCATTCTCAAAAGTGTACTTGTCCACCTGAGGCTTGATATTGAGCCTTTTCGCACCGGCATAAGCATAAAGCTGCTCAACCTGGATTTCGTTGTCGAAGTGGCCGATGTTGCACACAATAGCTTCATCCTTCATCTGCTTCATGTGTTCAAGGGTGATGACATCCTTGTTGCCTGTGGTGGTGACAAAAATGTTACCTTCCTTGACCGCTTCATCCATGGTAGAGACTTCGTAGCCCTCCATGGCAGCCTGCAAAGCGCAGATCGGATCAATTTCCGTAACGATGACCCTTGCACCATAAGCACGCATTGAGCGGGCTGATCCCTTGCCCACATCACCATAGCCAAGCACAACAACAACCTTGCCGGCAACCATGACGTCAGTTGCCCGCTTGATACCGTCAGCCAGTGACTCACGGCATCCATAGAGATTGTCAAATTTCGACTTGGTGACCGAGTCGTTGACGTTGATGGCAGGGAAGAGCAATTCGCCTTTTTCCATCATCTGGTAGAGGCGGTGGACGCCGGTAGTGGTCTCTTCCGAAACGCCCTTCATCTCAGCAGCAACCTTGTGCCAGCGCTGGTTGTCCTCTTCAAAGACCTCCCTGAGCTGCTGGTAAAGTGCTTTTTCCTCAGCATTGCCCGGAACTTTCTCAAGCATTTCCGGATTGTTCTCGATTTTGTAACCGAGAATGATCATCAATGTTGCGTCACCGCCGTCATCGACAATCAGGTTTGGCCCCTTTCCGCCTTCAAATTCAAGGATCTGGCGGGTACACCACCAGTACTCTTCAAGCGTTTCGCCTTTCCAGGCAAAGACCGGCACACCGCTTTCCGCGATAGCGGCGGCTGCATGATCCTGGGTGGAAAAAATATTGCAGCTTGCCCAGCGCACTTCTGCACCGAGCTCCACAAGGGTTTCGATCAGCACGGCGGTCTGGATGGTCATGTGCAGGGAACCGGAAATACGGGCGCCCTTCAGCGGATATTTGCCTGCATACTTCCGCCTGGTAGCCATAAGGCCCGGCATCTCTTTTTCAGCGACATCAATTTCCTTCCGTCCCCATTCAGCAAGAGAGATATCAGCTACTTTATAATCAAGTGCCTTCGCGACTGTTGTCATAGGAGTGTTTCTTGTTTTAAGACGTTGATATTGCTCAGGCCAGATTGAAAGCTTTTTTCAGCTCTGCAACCTTCTCGGTTTTTTCCCAAGGGAAGATATCGCGGCCGAAATGACCGTAGGCAGCAGTCTGCTGATAGCTCCATCCCTGAGGTTTGTCGAGGCTGAACCGTTTGATGATGGCCGCAGGACGAAGATCGAAAATCACTTCAGCCTTTTCCTGGATCTGGGCATCATCAAAGCCTTGTTTTGCAGTATCATGCGTATTGATATAGATAGAGACCGGGCGTGCAACACCGATGGCATAAGAGACCTGAACGGTGCATTTGTCAGCCAGTCCGGCGGCAACAATGTTTTTGGCAACGTGGCGTGCTGCATAAGCGGCACTGCGGTCAACCTTTGAAGGATCCTTGCCGCTGAAGGCACCACCGCCGTGAGGCGCCGCACCGCCGTAAGTATCAACAATGATCTTCCGACCGGTCAGGCCGGTATCACCGTGTGGTCCGCCGATAACAAAGCGTCCAGTCGGATTGATATGAAACTTGGTGTTTTCGTCGATCAGAGATGCCGGAATGACAACCTTGACAACATTATTGATGATGTCATTTTTAATGACTTCCTGCCATGCAGCTTCGCTGACGCCTTCCGGTTCCGGATCGTGCTGGGTTGAAACAACAACAGCATCAACACGCTTGACGATTTCGTTTTCATATTCAAGGGTAACCTGGCTCTTCGCATCAGGACGGAGGTAAGTCATGATTTTTCCCTCCTTGCGGATCTCTGCAAGTTTCTTGACAAGCTGCTGGGCAAACTGGATTGCAGCAGGCATCAACTCAGGGGTTTCTGTGCAGGCATAGCCGAACATCATGCCCTGATCACCTGCGCCGACACGGTCAAACTCGTCAGCAATCTCTTCTTTCCGGTCAACACCGCGATTGATATCGGGAGACTGACTGTGAAGCGCTGAAAGAACGCCGCATGAGTTGGCTTCAAACATGTACTCACCCTTGGTGTAGCCGATTTCGGTCACAACCTTGCGGGCAATTGTCTGGATATCTGCAATTCCTTTGGTTGTCACTTCACCGCCCACAATTACCTGGCCAGTTGTTACAAAAGTCTCACAGGCAACACGTGAATTGGAGTCCTGGCGAAGAAAATCATCGAGAACAGCATCGGAAATCTGATCGGCTACCTTGTCCGGGTGTCCTTCTGATACAGATTCTGAGGTAAAGAAATACCTTTTCTGTGACATATTTTCAATAAGGTTTTGATTAAACGAATAACAATAACTAACAAGAAAAGAAAAAACTAACCTGGTGGAGAGCTTTTCAGTGTGAAGATTTCACAGGGAAATGACAGGACACGGAAAAACTTTATCCGGCAAGCCCGGAGACATACGGCCTCACAGGAGCTTGCGGCACCGTGTCCATAGGTAATGGGGATGCCGACGAAAAATAAAAGACAAAATGTAAACATTCGCTTTCTTCTATGCAAAAATTCTCTTATCCCACCATAATTTCAGAATAATCACCGACACTGATTTCATGAGGATTTCCGGTAATGCTTGCATTGCTTCCTATGATGGAGTGATTAAGCATGATATGGACAACCCTGGCTTCACTGCCGATAATAGAATCCCTGACGATAGCATCCGTAATTTTGGAATCTTCGCCTATAGTGGCATTTGGGCCAATAATGGCATTTTTTAGAATGGCATTATCGGCAATAAACACCGGATCAACAATAATGCAGCCGGGGTACTCTTTTGACGTGATATTGTTTTGAAGAAGAATCTTGTTGGTTGAGAGCAGCGTATCAGGTTTGCCGCAGTCATACCAGCCGCTGACCGGGAACGTGGTGAATGTCTCTCCACCTTCAATCATGAGCTGGAGCGCATCGGTGAGCTGGTATTCTCCCTTTGTCTTTATTTTATTGTCAATCAGATGGTCAATGGTGGCAAAGAGCGATCTGGATTCACGGAGAAAATAAAGTCCGACAATGGCAAGGTTACTGACAGGAGTATCAGGTTTTTCCACCAGTTTCAGAATTTTTTCACCATCAGTTACAGCCACACCGAATCGTCTGGGGTCATCAACCTCTTTTACTCCCAAGGTTGAAAACGGACTTTTCAGAACCTGTTCCAGATCCACATCAAAAATGGTGTCGCCGAGAATGATGAAAAGCGGTTCATTGTCAATGACGTTCGGTTTGCACATCCAGAGAGCATGGGCAAGTCCGAGGAGATCCGTTTGCTGAACAAAGGTGAATTTGATCGTGTAATGTTTTAACAGCCACTCTTCAACCATGTTGCCAAGATAGCCCACAATAACGATGGCTTCATCGATACCTGCTGCGATAAGCTTGTCCATAATGTGGCCGATAATGGGTTTTCCTGCCACATTAAGCAATACTTTCGGCTGTGAAAAAGTATGAGGCCGCAAACGGGTGCCGACACCCGCAACAGGAATAATTGCTTTCATGTTTTCTCAAAAGGTTTTAGTTAAAAAAACACAACGATATATTCTTATCCTTACATTTACAAGACAGACAGTATAAAAAATATTTAAGTCAACTGCTGACTGATAGCTGTTAAATAAGGAAATCAGTTGTATTTTGCGCACACGGAATTCATATTTCGGCTGTTGAAAATAAAATGAGCTGGATAAAAATATAGAAATGTTTGTTATGGCAGGAAGGCTTAAGGGAGTATTCAGGCAGTCGGGGGTTATCCCGGTTCTTGACGATCGGCTGGTGCTGATTACTTCCCGAAAATCCGAGCGATGGATCATACCCAAGGGATATGTTGAAAAAGGCTTGTCTCCTGCAGATTCAGCCGCGAAAGAGGCTTACGAGGAAGCTGGTTTGATAGGAGAGGTTCATTACAAAAAAGCAGGTCAATTCCGATACAGCAAGTTCGGGAAACACTTTTCTGTTCAGGTCTATCCGCTTTTCATTGAAACCATGCTTGATGAGTGGGATGAGATGCACGACCGTCGCCGCAAGCTTGTTACTCCGGCAGAAGCGGTTGAAATGATTTATCATGAGGAGCTCAGGCAGATTATTACAAATTATTTCAGGGACAATTTATAGCCTGGTAAAGAAATATTTTTTTTTGTAATCAATGTTCTTGTGCTATATTGGGCCTTCCCTTAAGGATCGGGGTGTGGCGCAGTTGGTAGCGTGCCTGCTTTGGGAGCAGGAGGTCCCGAGTTCGAGTCTCGGCACCCCGACAAGTAAAGGTTCTCAAGATTGAAGCGGTGCCCGTAGCTCAATGGATAGAGCATCAGCCTTCTAAGCTGAGGGTTACTGGTTCGAGTCCAGTCGGGCGCACGAATAAAAAGTCCGTATGATGTAGACGGTGATTGTAGCTCAGTTGGTTAGAGCGCCAGGTTGTGGCCCTGGAGGCCGGGGGTTCGAGTCCCCTCATTCACCCATAGAAGGCCCCATCGACTAGTGGTTAGGTCATCACCCTTTCAAGGTGGTAGCACGGGTTCGAATCCCGTTGGGGTCACTCAATAAAGCTCTGTTCGTTGCCGGTACAGAGCTTTTTTTGTTCATGAAAGCAGATCTCTCCTATGAAAATATCTGTCAGTTGGCTCAAAGATTTTTTACCTGATTTTTCTTCCGATACGCCGTCGCTTGTTGAAAAACTGACCTTTCTCGGGCTTGAGGTAGAGGAGGTTCAGGAGCCCTCTTTGCCCGATGATCTGGTGGTGGTCGGCAGAATTGATGAAGTTCTGCCCCATCCCAATGCAGAGCGATTGACGCTGTGCCGTGTCGATATTGGCCGTGACGAACCTCTCCAGATTGTCTGCGGCGCCCCGAATGTCAAAGCGGGGATGCTTGTACCGGTAGCAACTGAAAAGGCGAAACTTCAGCTTCCTGACGGCCAGACCATGACCATCAAACCATCAAAAATACGGGGTGAACGCTCCTTCGGGATGATTTGTGCCGCTGACGAACTTGGGCTTTCTGACGACCATTCAGGAGTCATGGAGCTTGATTCATCATGTATCATAGGCCAACCCTTCTCCCGTTACCTTGACGGTGACGTGGTGCTTGATATATCGGTGACGCCAAACAGGCCCGATGTTCTCTCGCACCTTGGTGTGGCAAGGGAGCTCGCCGGTCGCGATCAGATTCATTATCCCTCCCGTTACCCGGTCGCATTTTCACAAAAAGGCGCGCTGGTTGAGGTTTTGGACGAAGGAGCATGCCCCTGGTACACAGGAGTGGTTATTCGCGGCATAACCGTTGCCCAGTCTCCCGAATGGTTACGGAAAAAGCTTGAAAGTATTGGTCTCAGGCCAAAAAACAATATCGTTGATATTACCAACTATATTCTCCATGCGCTTGGTCAGCCCCTTCATGCCTTTGATCTTGCCAGACTTGCCGGAGAGCGGGTGGTGATACGGAGCGACATGCGGGGAGAATTTGCCGCCATCAATCAGCAACTCATCCGGGTTGAACCCGGAATGCCGGTCATTTGCGATGCACTGAAACCGGTTGCTCTGGCAGGCGTCATGGGAGGGTTTGATTCAGCCGTCAGTGATACCACAACAGATATTTTACTTGAATCGGCTTACTTTGATCCCTCAATGATCCGGAAATCTGCAAAAAAAGCAGCGCTTTCCTCAGACGCTTCCTATCGTTACGAGCGAGGTATCGATCCGCAAAACGTCAGGCGGTCGTCAGAGTGTGCCGTAGCGCTGATACTCGAGCTTGCCGGAGGCAGAATTGAAGAGGCTCAGGAGTGGGGTTCCATGCCTGCAGCATTGCGGAAGGTCACCTTGCGTCCAGCCAGGGTCAATGCCTTGCTTGGCAGTTCGATCAGTGCCGCCGATATGGTAGAGATGCTTGAGAGGATATGCTTTTCAGCGGAAGGAACGACCGGTGAGTCCATAACCGTTGCGGTGCCCTCCTTCAGGGTTGATGTTTCTGAAGAGATTGATCTTGTCGAGGAGGTTGCACGCCTCTCTGGTTACGACAACATACAGCCCTCATCACAGATGGCGACCATTTATCCGCAGTCACGCAAACATCCGGAATTTTTCCCTGACTTCCTTCGCTCCCTTCTGGTCGGGCTGAATTTCAGGGAAATTCTGACCAACCCGCTGATGAAAAGAGAGGAGGCCGGATTGTTCAGCGACAGACTTGTTGGAGTGCTTAATCCTATCAGTGAAGGGCTTGAAGTTCTCAGGCCGGGGCTGGTGCCCGGATTTCTCAAGGTTATCAGCCATAATATCAGGCATGGCAATCGGGATCAGAGACTCTTTGAAGTTGCCAGGGGATTTCAAAGCATTCCAGAGAGCGAGCGTTGTGGTGAGTCGCGGCTCAACGGTTACAAGGAGCAGGAGTATCTTGTTATAGCGTTGACGGGTAGCCGTTTTCCAAGAATCTGGAATCAGTCGTCCGAAAAGGTTGATTATTACGATCTCATGGGCTCTGTCGAGATGCTTCTTGAAAAGCTGAATTTGCTTGATAAATCAGCAGTGAATCTTTATAATAAAAACACTGTCGGCATTGACGTGGAGTTGACAGAAAAAGGAAGTACCCGCTCATACAGAGTGGGGGCGGTTCAGCAGGTTGATGATGACCTGTTAAAGAAATTTGATATCGCTCAGGATGTTTATGTAGCGGAAATTGATGTGGCAGTTCTGGAATGCTGTTTCAATTCAGATGTCACTTATGACCCGCCGTCCAGATTTCCAGTTGTTCAGAGGGATATATCGCTTATTTTGCCGCCGGATGTTACCGTTCAGTCACTGGTAGAGCTTGTACGTTCAAGTGACTCGTTGATCAGGGGTGTCTCGGTTTTTGACCTTTTCGAGCGCACCCGCGAAGATGGAGGAGAGCGCAGTGTAGCACTTGCTCTTGAAATAGTCGATCATAAGGGAACATTACAGGAAGAGAAAATCAGCGATATTCTTTCGAAAGTCGGCAGTGATGCCGAAAGTAAACTTGGTGCGGTGATTCGACAAGTCTGATCCTCTTTGTTCTATGCAAGATTTTGACGGGCAAAACATCAAGGTTGACGTCAACCTTCTTGAGAAAAATATTGAACTGCTCATTGTCCAGTTGACTGACTGCCGGAAAGAGAATGAGGTATTGCGTTCTGAACTTTCAAGTCTTCAGAATATTCTCAGGTCTCTCAAGTTGCCGGGAACAGTTGGTTCCACTGCCATAGATGCCGGCAACGTCCTTGATGGAGTTTTTGCCGATGCAGAAAAAGGGCAGGTGAAACAGAAGTTGGTTCTGATTTTGCAGAAAATAGAAATGGAGCTCAGAAACAATCAGACATTGTAGCGTAATGAGATGGAAAAAATTGATGTAAATGTTTATGGTGACAGCTATCCTCTAAGGTCCGGGAGAAGGGAGTTGACCGAAAAGGCTGCTCGTGATGTTGATGGGGTGATGAGGCTTTTTGCTGAAAAGGCCCCGACATTTGGAGCTGCAAAACTGGCAGTTCTTGCGGCAATTCAGTTTGCCGAGAAAAAGATCGAACTTGAAGAGGAGATGGCGTCGCTGAAACAGAACATTGCCCGGCTTAATGTTTTTATTGGGCAAAATCTGCAATAAACCGTTACATTAAAAGAGAACGAGTATCCGCACCGGTTGATTGAGGTGGTTGTAAGGTACAAGAACTAACAGTAAAAAACAGGGAGCCCAGCTCTTCTTTTTGATTGCAGGCCTTATTGAATTTTCCTGACTCCATGAGGAGGAAAGTTTAAGAACACTCGAAACGGTGTTCCATTGGAAGCAAAAAACCTGAAGGAGGCGCCCACCGTGTATCACGGGTTCTTGAATCTTACACACCTTGTCTTGGTGCGGTTTTTTTTGTTTAAAACGGTGCTTCTTATGTGAGTATGAGAGCATGAAAATGGAGGTGGTTTAATGGGTATAGTTATAAACCTGTTTTTAATTGTTTTAGCTTCAGTGTTTTTTTTTGCAGCGGGTTTTTTTATTGGACGATATTTTCTTGAACGGATCGGTACGACAAAAGTGCTTGAAGCCGAGGAACGTGCGGTGCAAATAGTTCAGGAAGCCCAGAAAGAGGCCAACGAATACAAAGAACTTAAGGTCAGCGAAGTAAACCAGGAGTGGAAAAAGAAGCGTCGTGAGTTTGATCAGGAAGTTCTCATCAAAAACAACAAGTACACCCAACTGCAGAAGCAGACACAGCAGAGAGAGGCGCAACTGAAAAAACAGGCGCAGGATGTCAAGGATACTGAACGCAAGCTCCAGGATCAGCGCAAGGAAATCGATCAGATCACCGAGTCAGTGATGCTTCGCTCAACAGAGCTTGAACGGATTATTTCAGAACAGAACCAGCGCCTTGAAAGCATCAGCAACCTGCAGGCCGAAGAGGCTCGGCAGATGTTGATCGACAACATGGTTGCAAAAGCACGCGAAGAAGCAACGGAAACGCTTCATCAGATTCATGAAGAAGCAGAGCAGAAAGCAGACCGTCTTGCTGAGAAAACGCTTTTGACAGCAATTCAGCGCATCTCTTTTGAGCAGACCACAGAAAATGCGCTTTCCGTCGTTCATATTCAGAGCGATGAACTCAAGGGTCGCATTATCGGACGTGAAGGACGCAATATCAAAGCTTTTGAAAACGCAACCGGAGTTGATATCATTGTTGACGATACTCCTGAAGTGGTTATTTTATCATGCTTTGATCCTCTGCGCCGTGAGCTTGCCAAGCTGACTCTCCAGAAACTTCTTGTCGATGGCATTATTCATCCGGTGGCTATTGAAAAAGCCTTTGGTGACGCGAAAAAGGAGATTGATGATGTTATCATAACCGCCGGAGAGGAAGCGCTCTCTTCGCTGCAGATTTCCGACATGCCCGCTGAAGTTATCGCGCTTGTCGGTAAAATGAAATTTTACACCGTCTACGGCCAAAACCTGCTCCAGCACAGTCGAGAGGTTGCCATGCTTTCAGGTCTTATGGCTGCCGAACTCAAACTTGATGCTCGCCTTGCCAAACGTGCCGGTCTTTTGCATGACATCGGACTGGTGCTGCCGGAAAGTGATGAACCCCATGCCATGACCGGAATGACCTTTATGAAAAGGTTCAACGAATCGCCTCTGGTCCTTAATGCCATAGCCGCCCATCATGGTGACGTCGATAAAGAGTCACCCATCGCCGATCTCGTTGACGCAGCCAATACTATATCCCTCTCCCGTCCCGGAGCCCGGGGTGCAGTAACGGCAGATGGCAACGTCAAGCGGCTTGAGAGTCTTGAAGAGATCGCAAAAGGATTTCCCGGTGTTTTGAAAACCTACGCCTTGCAGGCAGGAAGAGAAATCAGGGTGATTGTTGAAGGCGATAATGTAAGCGATTCACAGGCAGATGTTCTTGCCCATGATATCGCCCACAAAATTGAATCAGAGGCACAGTATCCCGGCCAGATAAAGGTCTCCATTATCCGCGAAAAACGTTCTGTCGCCTACGCAAAATAAAAGTCCCCAATCCTGAAAAAGCCAAAGGGAGAGCTTAAAGCTTTCCCTTGGTTGAAGGGATTTCAGTACCGGTTATGGCAACAGCAGCCTTCATGGCATAAGCAAAAGACTTGAACAGCGCCTCTATTTTGTGGTGCGTATTTTCTCCCTCAAGAATTGACAGGTGGATATTGGCTTTCAATGTTCCCGAAAGCGACAAAAAGAAATGTTCAACCATTTCTGTTGAAAATCCCTGAATAACCGGTCGATTGAACTCAGCACTGAAAACACAATAACTTCTTCCCCCAAGGTCAAGCGCGCAACGGGCCAAAGCCTCATCCATAGGAATAAGTGCCCAGCCATAGCGCTGAATCCCCCTTTTCTCTCCAAGAGCTTCGGCAATGGCACTGCCGAGAACCAGAGCCACATCTTCAACAGTATGATGATCATCGACCTCAAGGTCACCATGGCACTCCAGTGCCAGGTCAAAGCCTGAATGTTTGCTGAAATTGGTCAGCATGTGGTCAAGAAAAACCACTCCGGAGTTGACAGAGCTCATGCCCGTCCCGTCAAGCGTTACAGTTACAGTAATGTTTGTCTCTTTTGTGGTTCTGCTAACCGTTGCGGAACGAGGTGCCCTTGAGATTGTTTCTGGCATAGAGAGTTTAGCGGATAAATTTGTTGACAAGAAAAAGTATCAGACTGAGAAATAGAGAAAGCAGCAGGGAGGTGCCTATTGGAAAATAAAACCTGAAGTTAGCCTTCTCAATCCTGATATCGAAGGGAAGATTGCCAAACCAGGTGAACCAGCGCCATAATCCTGTTTTATCAGAAGTCATAAGAAGAAGGCCAACAAGAACAATAACCAGACCAGCCAGGGTAACTATTTTACCAGCAACTGAAAACATGGTTTGGATATTTTTTAAAAGTTGCTAAATTAAGGCCTTCTTTTGATTGAAAGATACAAGAATATTTGCGAATTATTTAGAGCGGCTCGACATGCATGTTTTCATAGTTATTGTCGGTTTACTTGCATCGATTCTGCTTATTGGCGTTATTTTGTTGCAGAGTCCAAAAAGCGGCAGCGGTTTGACTGGCGGTATGGCCAGTCTTGGTACTGTTCAGACTCTTGGTGTCCGGCGGACAGGTGACTTTTTAAGCAAGACGACAGCCATCCTTGCAGCCGTTGTCATGTTGCTTTGTTTTATAGCCCAGTTTACCCTTCCAGGCAAAGAGTCCTCAAAGACTTCGTCGGAAAGCATTCTTCAGCAGAGTGTTCCAGCCCGGCCCGCAGCTCCAGCTCCAGCTAAAACCGTGCCTTCTGCACCATCAACACCACTACTGCCAGCAAAATAAAATTATCCGCACCCGTGGCTCAATCGGTAGAGCAATTGACTCTTAATCAATGGGTTGGAGGTTCGAGTCCTCCCGGGTGCACCATATAAAATAAAGACTTACAGGTTCAGGCTTGTAAGTCTTTATTGTTTTATGCCTTTTCCTGCTTCCCGAGCACCCTCCAGCTTATTGATAGATACTCCAGAGTTCTTATCTTGCAGAACAGCAGGTCGCAGTTGCATTGTTTCTGATCCTGTCAGCACAGAATGTTTTTTTGTAACGGCCCCCCAAATAGAGTGATAAAGGTGTTGAAAATTATTGATCGATATATCCTCAAATTACATCTCGGGCCCTTTTTATTTGCCTTTATCACCCTTGTTTTTGTTCTGATACTCCAGTTTTTTTCAACATTTGCCGATCGCTTTATCGGTAAGGGTATTAGTTTCTCGACCATTGTCGAACTCATTATGCTGCAGTCAGCATGGATGGTTGGTCTTGCCGCTCCAATGGCTGTGCTTGTTGCCGTCGTTATGGCATTCGGTACGCTGACCACTACCTCGGAAATGACCGTTTTCAGGGCATCAGGCATCTCTCTCTACCGACTTATGATTCCTGTGCTCCTGGCAGGACTTCTTCTCTCCGCGCTTGTCGAACGGTTCAATAATGTTGTTCTTCCCCAGGCAAACTATTATGCGAAATCCATGATGGTCGATATCGCACGATCAAAACCCGCCTTCGGATTAACAGAAAACGCTTTTTCAACCTTGGTGGACGGTTATTCCATCTTCATCCGTAAATCTGATGATCGGTTAAAAAATCTTTATGGCATTGTCATTTATGATGTTACAAAACCGGAGTACAGCACCGTGGTGACGGCTGAAAAGGGAACTATCGATTTTACCGCCGATTACCAGTATCTGGTGATGACGCTCTATAACGGTGAGATTCATCAAGTACGCCAGCCGGATCACAAAAACAGCCGCAACATGAGCTTCAGCAAACAGCGCTTTGTTTTTGAGTCATCAGGTTCAGGTTTTGCGCGCTCTTCCGGGAACAGGATGCGTTCCGGTGACAACGAACTTTCAGCGAACGAGCTGCATAATATTGGCAATGCAATCATGCAAAGGATGTCGGCATCCGAAAAACGCATCCGCATGCCGCTTGAAAAATTGGCGGCGCTAATGGCACAACCCCGCGCCGAAGCTCGCGAAACCCTCCACGCAGCCTCTCCATCGTCAAAGGCAATAGCCGCAGCCGCAGGCTATGTTGACCGGCAACTTGCACAACTTGACAGTGAACTCAACAGCATTGCATCAAACCAGAGCACCTACAATCGTTACATGGCCGCTTATCATAAAAAATACGCACTATCACTTGCCTGTTTCGTTTTTGTTATGGTCGGCGCTCCTCTTGGCGTTCTCGCGAGGCGCGGCGGTTTTGGGGCCGGGGCCGCCATCTCGCTGCTTTTTTTCGTTTTATACTGGATGATCATGATTGCAGGCGAAAAAATCGCCGAACGCGGTCTGATTGACCCCATGATTTCGATGTGGCTGGCCAATACCGTGATGGCCGGTATCGGCATCTTGCTTGTTATCAGTCTGACCGGAGCAGTGTTCAATACCTCCCGGTAACGATGACCTGCAAGCCTCAGATGCAGGTCTTGTCAGGGCCGGTTATTTTATGTCCGCAGCAGAGCTCTTTCTTTGCCCCTTTTTCATCAAGACAGACAAAGGTGATATTGGTACTGAAAGCAAGAATTCTCTCACCGGTTTCAATACTTTTTTTGTAGACGTGCACCGTATACTCAATTGACGTACGCCCTATTCTGCTTTTTTCAGTCACAAAACAAAGAATAGACCCCCCCCGGATACTTTTCTTGAACTCGACCTTGTCCATTCCCACCGTAACAAAGTTACATCCGGGATAATCCAGAGATACCGTGATATAGCTGACCTCATCAATCCATTTCAACAGGTTTCCTCCAAAGAGAAATCCGTAATGGTTAAGATGTTCAGGCAAAACAAGCTTGTACGTTTCCATGACAAAATAAAAATGTAGATTCAGGTGATGCTTGGTTCCTTATAACTTAATGCTATAAGAAGCTTTGCCAAAAAGAAAACGTCACCGATGCCAAAAGCCAAAAAGAAAATATTTTCTTTGAAAACACTCCTCAGTTTTCTTGGGCCGGGCTTTCTTGTTACCGTGGGATTTATTGACCCGGGCAACTGGGCTACAAATATTGAGGGAGGCTCGAAGTTTGGGTACCAGTTACTCTGGGTGGTCACTTTAGGCACCATCATGCTGGTACTGATTCAGCATAGCGCCGCTAAACTTGGCATTGCTACCGGAAAATCATTAGCCGTCAACATCCGTGACTTTTTTCCCGGGCCGGTCACGGCTTTTCTTGGTTTCAGCGTTATTCTTGCCTGTGTAGCAACCGATGTCGCCGAGCTTTTGGGAGGCGGAATCGGATTCATGCTCTTTTTTGGTATCCCCCTCTGGGCCGGAGCGCTCATAACGCTGCTTCTCAAGGTTTTTCTGGTCATCAGTCAGCGATACCACCGAATTGAAACAATCATTGTCGGCTTTCTTGGCATTATCACCTTATGCTACCTTGTCGAACTGCTGATTGTCAAGCCCGACTGGAGCGCTGCATTTTCCGGGCTTCTTGTGCCTGAAGTTGATAACAAAAGCATTTATACAGCCTTGGCCATTCTCGGCGCAGTAGTGATGCCGCATAACATTTTCCTCCATTCAAATGTCATTCACAGCCGGGAGTGGGGAATTTCGGAGAAAGAAAAGCGAGAGCTGCTCCGATATGAAAAAATTGATACCCTCTCCGCCATGACTCTGGGCTGGGTGGTGAATGCTTCCATGATCATTGTTGCCGCTGCGGTTTTTTATAACAACCATATTCCGGTAAACAGTATCGAACAGGCATCGTCAACACTGAAGCCACTTGCCGGCCCGCTTGCCGGTTTACTGTTTTCCATAGCCCTTATTTTTTCCGGAGTAGGCTCTTCGATGACCTCCTCCATGGCAGAAGCCGATGTTATCACCGGTTTTCTGGGCAAGCCTGAAGATCCCCGAACCGCGCTCTACAGAACTGCCGTTTTTATAACTGCCATTCCGGCATTTCTGATTATTCTGTTCACTCAAGACACCTTTCGCATTCTTATTTTCAGCCAGGTAATCCTGAGCATACAGCTACCCTTTACTCTGGTGCCGCTCCTCATACTCAGCCGTAACAGCACGGTGATGGGTAGTTTCCGAAGCCGTAACCTTGAGTTTGCCGCCGCATCAATTATTTCTCTGATTGTTATCGTCCTCAACATCTATTTTTTTTACACGACACTGACCGGAGGAAGCTGAGATGAAACTCTACAAAGAAATCCTTGTTGCTATCGACTGCTCACCGGTTGATGAGACCATTATTGAGCATGTTTCAGCATTGGCACTTCAGCTTGGCGCCACACTGCACCTGCTGCATGTTGTTCACTCACATACCCTTGATCAGGAGAGGTATTTTCGCGAACAGTCTATCATTATTCTTGAGCGTTACCGCAATCAACTGCAGGCAGAAGGCATTGATGCCCGCATAGTCATCCGAAGCGGAGAACCGGAAAAAGAGATTCTCAGGGAGATTGAAGAAAACGGTTACGATTTTCTCGCCATGGCTCTCCATGGTCACCGCTTGCCCGAAAGAATCCTTTTCGGCAGTGTTTCCAGAACTCTCCGTGAAAAAATCACCATTCCTCTGCTCCTCATAAAACCGCATCAATAAGCAGGCATCCCTGCAGAAAGAGTTGGCGCGTTTTGCATGAGCCCGATCTTTTTCATTACATTTACCGTTAAAGTATTTTTTCTCCTGCCATCTCTTTAAATAAAGAACAGGACTATGCATGAAGAAATGAAGAGCGGAAGCTGCTGTTCGGGTGAAAAAGGTGAGGGCTCTTCAGTCCCTGAAAAGCGGCTTGGCTGGCATGAGTACTTCATGAACGTCGCGCATCTAATTTCGCGCAGGGCGACCTGCAGCCGGGCGCATATCGGAGCCGTCATCGTCAGAGAGAACAGTATTCTTTCGACCGGCTACAACGGAGCCCCATCCGGGCTCCCTCACTGCAACGACAGTAACTGCATTATTTACGAGAGCAAACATCCCGACGGTACTGTTGAAGAGAACTGTGTCAACACGATACATGCTGAAATCAATGCCATCGCACTGGCGGCAAAACATGGTGTTTCAATCAAAGATTCCGATATCTACATTACTGCCAGTCCCTGTATTCACTGCCTTAAGGTGCTCATCAACGTCGGCATCAAAACCATCTACTATGACAAACCCTATAAAATAGAGCAGATCGACGAACTGCTGAGACTTTCCGGTATTCGGCTGGTACAAGTGAATTTAGCCAGTAACCTGAAGGAGTGACTATGCCGTACCGCGATGATGCCATTTTTATGAGGCGCGCTCTTGAACTTGCCCTGCAGGGTGCGGGCAGTGTAAGCCCGAACCCCATGGTGGGATCGGTTATCGTCTACAACGGAGAAATTATCGGCGAGGGCTGTCACCAGAAATTTGGAGGCCCCCATGCGGAGGTTAATGCCATTGCATCGGTTTCCGACGAACAGAAGCTTCGAGAGGCGACATTGTATGTTACTCTTGAGCCCTGCGCCCATTTCGGAAAAACTCCCCCATGCAGTGACCTTATTGTTGAGAAGGGTATTTCCCGCGTTGTCATCGGTTGCCGCGATCCCCATGTCGAGGTTGCCGGAAAAGGCATCGCCAGGCTGCAGGCCGCAGGGATTCCGGTTACTGAGGGCGTGCTCGAAGCAGAATGTCTGAAATGCAATGAAGCCTTTATCAAAAGCCATACGAAAGGGCTGCCCTTTGTGACCATAAAACTTGCCCAGACCCTTGACGGAAAAATTGCAACCTCGCTCGGTGCATCCCACTGGATTACCGGGGAAGAGGCAAGACGCGAGGTACACCGGCTCAGGAGCATTTATGATGCCGTACTGATCGGCGAGGCCAGCGTACGCGCCGACGACTCCCAGCTTACCGTCAGGCATTGTGCAGGGCGTAATCCCCTTCGCGTGGTTCTTGACCGCCGGCTGAGTCTTCCTTTGGATGCAAAAATATTTGATACCGCCGCCCCCACTATGGTCTTTGCATCATCCTCATGGGAACGGCTGCCGAAAGTCGCGCTGTTACGACAGAGAGGGGTAACCGTGTTATTTGTCAATGAACATGCCGGAGAACTTGATCTTCGTTCTGTACTGGCGGAGCTGCAGAAGCAGAATGTTCTCTCCGTGATGGTTGAAGGAGGGAGCCGCTTGTCCGCCTCATTCGTTCGAGCCAGGCTTGTTGATAAAATCACGATGTTTATAGCTCCGAAACTTTTTGGCGGTGACGCCCTGAGTTCCTTTGCGCCTCTCGGTATCAGCATGCCCGATCAGGCATTCAATCTGCGTTTCGAACCTCCGAAGTTTTTCGGGAATGACGTACTGCTGGAGGCATATATTGCAGCTTGAACCGTCCAAAGGCACAAGGTTGAAGAAGAACCCAAACACGGTTGATAATGGTGAAAAAATACACAAAAAGAAGGTCACCGATGATTGAACGGTTTGTCAATAACAGTGACTTTGGAAAACTGCTTCTGCGGGTTTCTGTTGGTACACTGCTGCTCTTTCACGGAGTAAACAAACTTCAGCACGGTTACGTTTTTGTGGAGTCCATGCTTCTTAAGGCCAGGTTACCGGGATACCTCTCCCATGGAATTCTTGGCGGTGAACTTCTTGCGCCTCTGCTCATGGTGACAGGCATCTATACCCGTCCAGCAGCTCTTGTACAGACACTCGTCATGGTTATGGCGATCTATCTCGTTCATTCGAAAGAGCTTTATTCAATATCGGAACATGGAGGATATGCCCTTGAACTGCAGGCACTTTACCTGTTTGGTTCACTCGCCGTTTTCTTCTTTGGAGCAGGCCGTTTCAGCCTTTCCCGTGGTGGTGGCCTATGGGACTAAGAGATTGCAGTCATCCTGTCGGGCAGGTTTTTATCGGTTACATTTTATTAATCTTAAATTACAATTCATGGCACAGATTACTTTGAAGGGAAATCCTTTTGAAACCGTCGGGACTCTTCCGGCCAAAGGCTCCGAAGCAGCTTTTTTCTGTCTGGTGAAAACCGACCTTTCCGAAGCAGGGCCTGCAGACTTTGCAGGAAAAAGACTCGTTCTTAATATATTTCCGAGCCTTGACACGCCCGTCTGCGCAGCTTCAGTCAGACGCTTCAATCAGGAAGCATCAACCCTCGACAACACCGTTGTGCTCTGCATCTCCGCCGACCTGCCCTTTGCACACAGTCGCTTCTGTGAAGCTGAAGGATTAAAAAATGTTATTTCACTCTCCACCTTCCGCTCTCCCGAATTCGGCATCAATTATGGGGTCACCATTGCCAATGGTCCACTCAAAGGTCTTCTTTCCCGTGCCATTGTGATTGTTGATGCCGACGGAATCGTACGCTACACCGAACAGGTGCCGGAAATCGTGGAAGAACCAAACTACAGCGCGGCCCTTGCCGCCCTCAAAGCGATCGTATAACTGAAGAAACCAGCCACGCATGTTTACCGGAATTATCAAGGATGTCGGAAGGGTGAGGGGAGTAACACGGCGGCAGGGAGGTTTGCGGCTCAGGGTGCAGTACAACAACACCAAAGAGTTCAGCAACCTCTCTGTCGACGAGAGCGTCAGCATCAACGGCGCCTGTCAGACCGTTGTTGCGCTTGGTGAGGGGTGGTTTGAGGTCGATACCATTGAAGAGACCCTCTCAAAAACAACGCTTGGCGCTCTGCATAACGGAGCGCTCGTCAACCTTGAGCGGGCACTCCGTCCACTTGATCGCCTCGGCGGCCATTTTGTGCTTGGCCATGTTGACTGTGCGGCACCCGTGAAGGAGATCAAAGAACTTGGTTCAAGCCGTGAACTCTGGATCGCCTTTCCGGACGACTTCAGCTCCATGATCGTCTCTGCCGGTTCTATAACCATCGACGGCATCAGCCTTACGGTCGCAAAGCTTGAAGCGCAGCTCTTTGCCGTTGCGATTATTCCCTTCACCTTTGCCCATACCACCATCAATGAACTCAAACAGGGCAGCCAGGTGAATCTTGAATTCGACATACTCGGCAAGTATGTTGCCCGTCAGCTCGGCAGAGCCTCCTCTTTTGGGCGGGAAGAGGCAAAGCCGGAAGCGCGGACGGCTTCACGTATCAATGAGGCCTGGCTTCAGGAAAACGGATTTTAATGGCTAATACCGATCACATTCAGTCCGACCTTTTCGGCTTTGCAGCGTCTCCCGCCGCCGGAGATTATTTTCAACCTCTTGCCGAGCGGGTTCGTCCGCGCACCCTTGATGCGATGGCCGGGCAGGAGCATCTTGTCGGTAAAAACGGGCCGCTTCGTAAATTCCTCGCCAGCTCCCAGATGCCCTCCATGATTTTCTGGGGACCTCCCGGTTCAGGAAAAACCACCCTTGCTGAAATCTGCGCCGCCTCCCTGAACTATCGCTTTGAGCAGCTTTCAGCCATCGACTCAGGCGTCAAGGATGTCCGCAAGGCCCTTGAAAACGCCGAAAAAGCAAGGCGAGCAGGCCAACGAAGCATCCTTTTCATCGACGAAATTCACCGCTTCAATAAATCACAGCAGGATACGCTGCTCCATGCCATTGAACAGGGACTTATTGTACTGATCGGAGCCACCACCGAAAACCCCTCCTTTGAGGTGAACGGAGCACTCCTGAGCAGGATGCAGGTCTATATTCTCAAACCGCTTGGCCCGGACGAAATCGAAGCGGTCATCAGTCGCGCCCTGAAAGAGGACACTCTCTTCAAAGGGCTTTCCATTGAGATAACCGGACTTGATTTTTTATTGCAGTTTTCCGGAGGAGATGCCCGCAAGGCCCTGAACGCGATCGAAGCCGCCGTCTCGCTGTTACCAAAGGATGCGACCAAAATCGTGCTGAACCGGGAGCTGCTTGAAGAGGCACTGCAGCACAAGGCCCCCATTTACGACAAAGGGGGCGAAAACCACTACGACATCATCTCCGCCTTTATCAAATCCATGAGAGGTTCCGATCCCGATGCAGCCCTCTTCTGGCTTGCCAGAATGATACAAGGAGGAGAAGACCCGAAATTCATCGCCCGGCGAATGGTTATTTTTGCGAGCGAAGATATCGGCAACGCCGACCCCTACGCCATAACCCTTGCCATCTCGGTCTTTCAGGCCGTTGCCATGATCGGGATGCCCGAGGCAAGAATCAATTTGGCCCAGGGCGTTACCTACCTTGCCTCCGCACCAAAATCAAACGCAAGCTATCAGGGCATCAACGAGGCGATGAGTGATGCAACAGTCAAGCAGGATCTGGTTGTGCCGCTTCACCTGCGCAACGCGCCCACCAAACTCATGAAAGCGGAAGGATACGGCGCCGGGTATCACTACCCCCACAGTTATCCGGGCCATTTTGTCGCCCAGCACTACTTCCCTGAAAGCATGGAACCGAAGGCCTATTACCGTCCCGGAGATGAAGGGCGTGAAAAGTATATCAGAGAAAGGCTGAGCCAGATATGGCGCGACCGTTACCAGCCCTGATCCTGTAATAAAAAAAAGACCCGGATTCCAGTGAACCCGGGTCTGAAAGCCATACACAGCCGAAATGGTTTCCGCTGCAAGCTACACGTGATACACATATTTTCCGTCGCTGAACGGAACAAGATTGATCGACGTCTCAGACGGGCTTTGATTGTTGAGCCACTTCACGAAACTGCTATCCACCCAATCCTGGCGTGAACCAGCAAACCCTGAATTGGCGGGATAGAGGTCGATAAAGCGTTTGAAAAGCTCAGCAGTGAAGTCAGTCTCCTTGCCGACCGGTTTATATTTATCCGTATCCGGACAGCTTTTGCACTGCGAGCTGCTGTCGGCCGTAGAGCAGAGCGCACTCGGCGCAGTCAGATATCCGCAATGGCTGCCTTTTTCAACATTGGCGACAGCCGCCCACGAATTACTCCCTGCGGGAGCCATCTGGCTGTACTCGGTGACAACCGCCGAATCGGCAGACCATGCCGGAGGCTGCGATGTCTCAAGGCAGGCACAATCGCACTGGCCGACAATCATCAGGTTAGGAATCGGTATCGTCGCCAGTTTTTGCCGGTAAGCTTCCATGCCGCCAAAAAGCGGATTTTTCATATCCACAGGCGAAAGCTGAACAAGACCGACTGGATTAGCCCGGCTGGCCTCCCCCCAGGTCGAAAGCTTCTCCGTGTATCTTGGAAAGATAACCCTGTCGTAGACAATTGGGTCAAACTTCTTGTTTGTTTTTTCCCCGATCGCCTGCAGATTGTCAAATCCGGTGGCGGCCACCTGTGCATGTGCGCCTCCGACAGAGTGGCCGGCAAAAATGACATTGTTGGAGTTCATGAACTGAAATTGCTTCGAGCGGCTTGCATTATAGAAGGTGCTGGTCGCGCCGAAACATGCAAGATAGGAGGCTGCCATGAACGCTTCCTGTCCAACCCTCGGATTGCCGCCAAAATCAGTCGTGGGAGTAAACTCGTTTTGCTTGTGCGTCGAGGTCACAAAAGCCATTGCCCAGTTATTTTTTACTATGGCAGAAGTATAGTTGTAAAAATAGGAAGGGTAGTTGCCAAACAGGGGAGCCTGCTCGTTGTTGAAAATGCCCGCAAGCAGACGTTTCGGAAGATAGAGCAGATCGGGGCCGATCATGAATCCATGACTGAACATAACAAGACCATTCGCCTTTCTGTCTTTTGGATAATAGACATCTATGGCTATTTCCGTGAAATTCAGATCTTCAGGAGTATACTGCATCCAGAAGTAGACCCTTTTGAAACAGTAATCATTAATGATGATAGGTTCCATGATGAGCAGATAATTTGTTGATAAAACCCTGACGTCCGGAATAACATAGAACCGGCAGGAACTATACAAGGAGCTCGAAAGTACATACACTGAATATACATACGGGGCCGGATAATGCAATCACGAAACACCGCCGCATCCGGTAAAAACGAAAAAAAGAGGCAAAACACCGTTTACCTGGGCTCCACCTCTTCCCGGGAAAGTTCCTGCATATTGAACTGCTTTTTCAGAAATGACTTAAAAGAATAGTATAATAACAGACAGGCATCACGAAGCGAACGTTGTGTGCCCTGCCGTGGAGTAAATGTAAAAGTTATTATTTTGTAAGAAGATGAGACGAATAGTATTCCGGCTTGGAGCAATTATTTTGGTTCTCCTGCCTTTTCTTTTGTTGACAGAGTCTTCTCTTCTGAAAGCAGCCACCGCTTCAGAAGAGACAAGATCACTGACCCTTGATGAAGCCGTTCGTACAGGGCTCGAAAAAAGCCGCATCCTTGAAATTGCCCGACTCGATCGCGATATGGCAGGGCAGAAAATCCGGGAGAGCTGGTCAGCCGTGATGCCCCAGATTACAACAGGATTCACCTATACCCGCACCCTGAAACCATCAGTACTGCTGCTTCCTCCAAACCAGGGGTTTCCAGGTTTTCCAACGACACTCACAACAAGCTCCGATAATGCCGGACGCGCTACCCTTGATGTGCATCAGCCGCTCTTCAACGGATCGGCAATTGCAGGCATAAGGGCGTCTGGAATTGTTCGCAAGATGAGTGAAGAGGCCTACCGGAACGCCGAGTCCGCTGTTGTTGCCGACATAAAAATCTCCTATTTCGACGCACTCATCTCAAAAGAGCAGTTGTCACTGATTGAGCAGAGTATCGCTCGCTGGGAGCAATCAAGAAAAGATACCCGGTCCATGTTCCGGCAGGGAGTAGCTGCGGATATTGATACCCTCAAAGCCTTTCTTTCCGTTGAAAATCTCCGTCCCGACCTCATACAGGCCGAAAACAGAGTGGCGACCACCATGACCAGGCTGAAAAATGCCATGGGCATTCCGGTCGACAGCAACGTCAAACTGACCGGAAAACTTGAGATTCCTTCGGCCATCTATCCTGCCGATATCAACGCCGCATATCGCGAAGCGCTCGATTCAAGGCCCGATCTTCATCAGCTTGATCTTCAGGTACAGGCGGAAGGTGAAAAAGTCAATGCTGCCCGTGCTGAACGCTTTCCACTTCTTTCCGCATTCGGCAAACTTGAGTCTCAGACGGCCTTCAATGATGGCATCAGACCCTCCAATTCCCGCTGGCCGGCATCCTCTTCAGTAGGTCTTCAGCTCACCATGCCTCTCTTTACCGGCTATCGCATCAGCTCCCAGGTTGAACAGGCAAGGATCGGGCAGCTCCAGACCCGTACACGGTTTGAAGAGCTCAAAGCCAATGTCAGGGCTGAAATAGAGGTTCGGTTATTAAATTTCAGGGAATCACAGAAAAGAATTGAGGTACAGTCCAAAACCATCAGCGTTGCAGAACGAAGCTACAACATATCGCGTCTCCGCTTCAAAGAAGGCATCGGTTCCCGCCTTGAATTAACCGACGCGGAACTCCAGCTCAACAAAGCCAAAACCAACTATCTACAGGCAGTGTACGACTGCCTTGCAGCAAGTACCCAACTCGACAAAGCCCTGGGGCGGAGAAGGATTTCCAGGTAACGTTCTCCAGGCTATGTTTTTCTTGCAAAATAAATAAAACTCGAAGCCTCCTTCGGCCATAAGGCCTCCTTGCCCAGTGAAACCATCGCCAAACCAAGTGCGGTGACACGTTTCAGGGCATGAAATCGCTCCCCCTTACTGTTACAGCGAAGCTTTTCGCTGTAAAACGTATTGTACAGCGCATCAGGAAGATAAGGCCGGCGGCTGAAAACGCGCAGATGATGCTGTTCAAGAAGCCTTTCAAGAGTTCCCGGCATAAAATGGAAGAGATGACGCGGCGCGTCCCAGGCGATCCAATTCTCCCGATAAGAGTTTGCTCCGGAACCCGAAGGATTGGGAAGTGCAAGAACAAGCACGCCGTTCGGCTCAAGCAGTGACGCTGCACCCTGGAGAGTTTCATGCAGAGCGTGAATATGTTCAAGCGTATGCCACAGCACAAGACGGTCAAACTTTTTGGGGTACCCATTCTGCAGAAAAGGGGAGACGCTCAGCCCGAAAACCTCTCGCGCATAAGCCGCTGATTCCGCATCAGGCTCTACGCCCGCAAGATGATCAAGCGGAATTCCCTTGCTGCGGTGAAAAAAGTGCAGCAGCTCTCCCGTTGCACAGCCGATCTCAAGAATCGAAAGCTTCTCAAGAGGCTTGAAAGCTCCTTTCAGGATAAGAGAAGCCCTGTAGCCAAGCAACAGTGATCGCGCGGCAAGAAAGACCCGCTCACTCAACGATGAGTTGCCGTTGGCATGCCGATAAGGATCATACGGACCGCTTCGGTAATGAACAGCTATTTCAGAGCTTTCGGGACGGGGATTAAGCATAATGAGCCCGGAGGCGCAAGACTGAACAAGCTGCCATCGCTTTATTCCGGAAGCGTCAAAGCGGTCTGGCACCTGAAGCCAGGGAATGAACTCCGTGGAGTTGCTTATGGGGCAGGGAACGGTTTCCATTGCGGCAAAAGAGACTATTGCTCCTGTGCCCGGGTAAGATCAATGAAGGCTTGTCTCAGGTTTTTGTAGGTGGAGGTCATATCATTGCTGAGCACCTTGGCATCGGCAAGAACAGGCATAAAATTCGTGTCGCCTTCCCAGCGAGGCACAATATGGAAATGAATATGGTTATCCACACTACCACCGGCAACCCGTCCAAGATTGGCGCCGATGTTGAACCCCTGCGGCCTCAGGGTAAGCTTCAGTGCCTTGATGGAGAGATCGGTCAGCTCCATCACCTCCAGCTTTGTCCCCTGGTCCAGCTCTGAAAAGTCGGCAGTCTGCATGTAGGGAATCACCATGAGATGCCCGCAATTGTAGGGATAGAGATTCATGATGATGAAGCACCTTGTTCCCCGGTAAAGGACAAAGCGCTTCTCGTCATCCTCTGGAGGAATATCGGCAAAAACTGATTTACCATCAGCAGCGGCAGGCTTGTCATCCTTGAAAGACTGCATGTACACTTCACGCCAGGGCGAGTACATTCTATTCATGACGAGCGTTCTCCACGACGTTGATTGTTGTATTCGTACCAAAGATGGGAATCGAACCCACACGAGTTATTCACTCACTGGATTTTGAGTCCAGCGCGTCTACCAGTTCCGCCACTTTGGCCTGTTTCTGAGCGGTGCGAGAGAAGGGAATCGAACCCTCACGCCTCACGGCACTAGTTCCTAAGACTAGCGTGTATACCAATTTCACCACTCTCGCAGTTCAGGTCAATAATATACGTGGTTTTTAGTCTAATAAAAACTATCTTTAAAGATACTTTTACGGCGTATGACGCTAAAAATATTTTATTCCGGTTTCTATATTTTAAGCCTATGCCGTTTATTTTACACCGATTTGCAAGCATTGTTTCATGGGTGATCAGTCCGGTTGTGGTTGCGCCGGCAGTCTATGTCGCTATTGTGATGCTCGGATACGGCAATGACGCAAAGAGTATCTCCTACCTGATAGTGCTTTTTTCCGCAAGCACACTTGCACCCATCCTCCTGATCTCCGGCCTGAAAAAAACAGGAAGAATTTCCGATTACAACATCACCTTTCGCGAACAGCGTTTTCTGCCTCTGCTGGTTCTTGTTGCCGTCAATGCCCTCGGTTATGAATTTATGAAGCAGCTTCATCCACCAAGGCTGCTCACCGGTATCCTGCTCTTTAACGCCGTCAATACCGTCTTAATCCTGCTGATCACTCTCCAGTGGAAAATCAGCATACATCTCTTCACCTTCACCTCCTCTGTCGCCTTGCTGTTTATGCAGTTCGGTGTTGCAGCTCTATGGCTGCTGCTTCTTGTGCCCCTGCTTATGTGGTCAAGAATAGTGTTGAAAGCCCATAATTTTATGCAGACGCTTATCGGTGGAGTGGTTGGTTTTAGCATGATGGTTGTCGAATTACAATGGTGGATAGCATTGTGACCAGAAAAAAATATGCCGTTGTTGTCACCACTTATGGAGAAGTTGAAAAAGTTACCATAAGGAATCTGTGGCCAAGTTCGAGAAAAATTCTCAAGGTCATTACGCGTCAGATTGCAAAAATTCCTGCGCCCCTGATCTATTTTATTGCAGATTACCGTTCAACAAAGCACTATATCGAATGGAAACTCAACCGATACAGCTCTTTGCTCCTGGCAATCAACCGGGCCCAGAAAAACAGACTGGCCGACTGCATTGCCGCAAGCGGCAGCCCTCTGCTTTCAGAAGTCGATATCGACGTCTTCGATGCCTGCTATTTCGTACCGCCCTATCTCGATGATATGCTGCCGCAGTTGCGGCAGAACTATAACGGAATAATCATCGTGCCGATGTTTCCGGTTGAATCAGCATTCTCCTGCGGTGTGGCCTGCCAGATGGTCGTCGACGTCTATGGCGACAGTACCTTCAGCCAGGTCAACGTGTTAAGCAAACTCTGGAAAGAAGATCGTCTTCACCGAATATACATAGAGCATCTTTTCGGGGAGCTTTCTCCCGCCCTGCGTCTCCAGACACGCGGTAAAATCGGTCTTGTGCTGGTCATCCATGGCACTCTCGTCAGAGATCGTGCCGGAAATCCACCGACACTCTTTACCGGACTCGAAGAGACCATAGCATTTTTTGAGGTGATGAAACAAAAAATTCTGGCCGATCCGCAAAATATTTTCAGCGATGTTCGTCAGGGCTGCATGAACCATTCCAGAGGAGGGGAGTGGACCTCCGAGACCATTGAAAAAGCGCTTCTGGATTTTAAGAGTGAGGGGTACGAAGGAGTGGTCATGTTCCCCTACGGTTTTTTTGCCGATAACAGCGAAACCGAATATGATGCCCGCAACATGCTTGAACGCGCCGGTTTTCCCCTCTTCCAGTACATCCGGTGCATTAACGACTCACTCCCTTTCGGTCAATGGCTTGCTGATCAGGTACTTGAGAAGCTTGAAGCACTCAACAAGCTTCAGATCGACCTGGAACGTCTTGAACATAACCAGTAAAATTCCTTACCCTTGAACGCTGAACAAGAGAGAGAGAAAGAGCAGCGGGAGGCCGCACTGCAGCAGGATCCCGATAATCCCCGCAAACAGTATGAACTCGCGGTGAGCTATATTGACCAGCAGCGGAACGAAGAGGCGCTTGAGCTGCTTGATCGCTGCATAGAGATAAAACGTCGTGACCCGGAAGTGCTCTATGCGCGTGCAGTCACCAACCTTGCCCTGGGCACCTACCGGAAAGCAGCCTGCGATCTCATGAAAACCATTGTGCTCGACCCCGGTTTTCTGCAAGCCTACAAACACCTTGGTTTCGTGCAGTTCATGCTTGGAAAAGAGGAGGCCGCACTGAAGACCCTTCAAAAAGGGCTTGCCATCGACCCGGAATATGCCGATATTTACTGCGTTCTTGGCGATGCCTACCTTGATCTTGGAGAGCTCGACAAAGCAAAAGAGGCTTTTGAAAAAGCGCTCGACCTTGAACCGCAAAACCCTGAACCCCACAGCAAGATCGCCATGTATTACCTCTCAAGAGGCGATATGAAAGGGCTGAAAAGGGAGTATGAAATACTAAAAACACTCGACGCCGCATTGGCCGGGCAGATAGGAACTCTTTTTTTTGAAGCACCATGAAACTTTTTCCTGATGTTGAAACGAGGAAGCAGTTTATGAAAACAGCTCTTCCTGTTATTTTCGGTATTGCGTGGACTCCGATTATCTGGATGATTGTTCTGTCGACAATCGGGCCCGCTCTGTTTGCCGTTACCGGCTCCTGGCCGGTCTCGCAGGGGGCCATACTTCTTATTGTTTTACTGATAACATCCTTATTTATAAAGTTATTTATGCGTATAGGCCGAAAATTTCAGAACGAAGGCCATTAAGCCTATTTTTTTCTGTGGCCAAAGAAATTTTTTTTTATATATTTGCGCACCTTGTTAAAAAAGAATGAAACAGGACTGAAAATTTTTTTCTTGTCAGACCCGAATTAACTCAAAACAGCGTTACATGGATCAGACACTGAGTAATTTTGGCAATGTTTTTGCTTTCCTTGCCCTTGGCGTTGTTTTCGTCGCCGGCGGGTATCTCACCGCCCGTCTCCTGCGTCCCAGCAGGCCGAACCCCGCAAAAAATTCAACCTACGAGTGCGGCGAAGAAGCAATAGGCAGCGCATGGGTCAAGTTCAATATCAGGTTCTACGTAGTCGCACTTATATTTATCATTTTTGACGTTGAGGTTGTCTTCCTGTTTCCCTGGGCAACCATATTCCGCCAGCTTGGAGAATTTGCTCTGGTTGAGGCGCTTGTCTTTGCAGGCATCCTGATTCTCGGTCTTGCTTACGCCTGGGTGAAAGGAGATCTCGATTGGGTAAGGCCGACCCCGAATATTCCAAAGATGCCCGAAATGCCGGAATTGCCGACTGCGAAATCCACCTCATTGAGGGGTTAACAGATACTATTCACCATTCATTAGATCGTTATGGGTTTACTTGATGCCGGGATAACAAAGCATAACATGCTGGTAACATCGGTTGACAATGTTCTGAACTGGGCTCGTTTGTCATCACTCTGGCCAATGGGTTTTGGTCTTGCCTGCTGCGCAATCGAAATGATGGCGACCAACGCCTCCAACTACGATCTTGAGCGCTTCGGTATTTTCCCCCGCTCATCACCCCGTCAGTCCGATCTTATGATTGTTGCCGGCACCGTTACCATGAAAATGGCCGAACGGGTTGTACGGCTTTACGAACAGATGCCGGAACCCCGTTACGTTCTCTCCATGGGAAGCTGCTCCAATTGCGGAGGTCCCTACTGGGAGCACGGCTACCATGTTCTCAAGGGAGTTGACCGTATTATTCCTGTCGACGTCTATGTTCCCGGATGTCCCCCGAGACCCGAATCGCTTATCGGTGGGCTCATGAAAATCCAGGAGTTGATAAGGATGGAGCAGATTGGTATCTCAAGGGCCGATGCACTGAAAAAGCTGGCTGAAAAAAGTGTCGATCCCCGGTTCATTATCGAGCGTGAGCGCACGGTCGTCGGAGCATAACTAACTTATAAGGCTTACTGTCAAATGGAAGAAGGAAAGGTTATATCGCAGTCATTACAGGAGAGTGCTGCTGCATACTCGATTATCCATGAGAAGTTTGGTTCGGCCATATCAGCTCTTGACGCCAATGAGACCATGCCTTTCTTTGAAGTTATCGATACGTCGCAGTGGACAGAGATAGCCCTCTTCATGCGCGACCATCCGAAGCTCAAATTCAACTATATGGCTTGCCTCACCGGTGTGGACTATCCCGCCGAAGAGAAGCTTGGTATTATCTGTAATTTCGAATCACTTGCTCTTTTCAATCATAAACTGGCCGTCAAGGTGAAGTGTGTCCGCGACGGAGGATCCATCCCAAGCGTCGCCTGTGTCTGGCACACCGCCAACTGGCACGAAAGGGAAGCGTACGACATGTTCGGCATGACCTTTACCGGTCACCCCGAGCTGAGAAGAATTCTCTGCCCCGATGACTGGGAAGGATATCCCCTCCGCAAAGATTACAAAGTGCAGGATCAGTATCACGGAATCAAGGTGCCGTACTAACAGTGTTTTAAATAGTAAACGCAGCTCACGTATGCAGGAATTAGATACAGCCGGACTGGGTTCAGTCAGGGTTACCCGACAAAGCGACACGGTGGTCATACTTGAAAAAGACCTTGCCACCGAGCAGATGGTTCTCGCCATGGGGCCTCAGCATCCGTCAACCCATGGAGTGCTCAAGCTGGAGTGTCTTACCGATGGCGAAGTTATTACCCAGGCCGAGCCCTACCTTGGCTACCTCCACCGCTGCTTCGAAAAGTGTTGCGAAAACGTTGATTACCCCGCAGTTGTTCCTTATACCGACCGGCTCGACTACCTTGCAGGTATGAACAGCGAATTTGCCTACGCCATCACCGTTGAAAAACTTCTCGATATAGAAATTCCCCGCAGAGTTGAATTCATCCGGGTTATCGTTGCCGAACTGAACAGAATTGCATCGCATCTGGTGGCCATCGGAACCTATGGAATCGATCTCGGCGCCTTTACCCCCTTTCTCTTCTGCTTCCGTGACCGCGAAATTATTCTCGGACTTCTCGAATGGGCATCAGGCGCGCGAATGCTCTATAACTATATATGGGTCGGCGGCCTTGCCTACGATGTACCGGCCGATTTCCTCAAAAGAGTGAAAGAGTTTGTTAACTACTTCAGACCAAAAACCGTCGAGCTTTGCGAACTGCTCACCAAAAACGAGATCTTCGTCAAACGAACCCTCGGTATAGGAATCATGCCTGCCGATGTTGCCATAAACTACGGCTGGTCAGGCCCCATGCTTCGCGGCTCAGGAGTAAAATGGGATTTGAGAAGAAACGACCCCTACTCCATTTATCCCGAACTCGACTTTAAAGTCCCCGTACCCGACGGCAAAGACTCCGTTATCGGCGACTGCCTCTCACGCCATCTCGTCCGTGCCTGGGAGATGGACGAAAGCCTCAAGATTATAGAGCAGTGCATCGACAAAATACCCTCTGCAGAAGGCTTCAATCCAAGATCAGCCATCCCGAAGCGTATTCGTCCAAAAGCCGGAGAGGT
This sequence comes from uncultured Chlorobiaceae bacterium, assembly GCA_903836465.1. Taxonomy (GTDB): domain Bacteria; phylum Bacteroidota; class Chlorobiia; order Chlorobiales; family Chlorobiaceae; genus Chlorobium. The sequence continues at coordinate 32,510 of CAILRB010000009.1, read as the reverse complement.
CTATGGCCGGGCAGAGAATCCCCGTGGTGAACTCGGCTTTTATATTGAGAGTGACGGAAAATCAACCAAACCGGTCCGCTGCAAAGCCCGTTCATCCTGCTTTGTCAATCTTTCAGCAATGAAAGACCTTTCAAAAGGGCAGCTTATACCCGATCTTGTCGCCATTATCGGCAGCATCGATATTGTTCTCGGGGAGGTTGACAGATGAGTACCATGGCCTTATCGCAATTTAGCATCCCTTTTCTTATGGGTAACAGTCTCAATGCCTGGTCAGACGCTCTTGCCGGGTTCTATCTCTTTGGTTTGCCGCTCGGTCTGGTGATTCTCGCCGCCATCCCGCTTGTCTTTATCGCACTCTACTCGCTCACCTACGGCGTGTACGGCGAACGGAAAATTTCAGCCTTCATGCAGGACAGGCTTGGCCCTATGGAAGTTGGTAAATGGGGAATTCTCCAAACCATTGCCGACATCCTCAAACTTCTCCAGAAAGAAGACATCGTTCCTGCATCAGCCGACAAATTCCTCTTCGTCGTCGGTCCCGGAATTCTCTTTGTCGGTTCCTTCCTTGCCTTTGCGGTACTCCCGTTCAGTTCCGCCTTTATCGGAGCAAACCTGAACGTAGGACTCTTTTTTGCCATCGGCATCGTCGCCATTGAAGTGGTCGGTATTCTGGCCGCAGGATGGGGCTCCAACAACAAGTGGTCACTGTACGGCGCAGTCCGCAGCGTCGCCCAGATTGTCAGCTACGAGATTCCCGCCGCCATCGCCCTGCTCTGCGGCGCCATGATGGCCGGTACCCTCGACATGCAGAAGATCACTATGCTACAGTCAGGAGCGTACGGTTTTGCACACTTCTTTCTCTTTCAATCGCCGATAGCGTGGCTGCCGTTCCTCATCTACTTTATTGCATCACTTGCCGAAGTGAACCGCGCACCATTCGATATTCCCGAAGCAGAATCCGAGCTGGTTGCCGGTTACTTTACCGAATACACCGGCATGAAGTTCGCCGTGATCTTCCTTGCCGAATACGGCAGCATGTTCATGGTCTCCGCCATTATCTCCATCGTCTTTCTCGGCGGATGGAATTCGCCGCTGCCCAACCTTGGAGGCTTTGCCCTGAACGACTGGACAAACGGGCCCGTATGGGGAGCCTTCTGGATTATAACAAAAGGGTTCTTCTTTATTTTTGTACAGATGTGGCTTCGCTGGACGCTTCCCCGTTTAAGGGTCGATCAGTTGATGTACCTCTGCTGGAAAGTTTTGACCCCGTTTGCCTTCATCAGTTTTGTGCTGACCGCAATCTGGGAAGTCTATCGCCCTTAAGAAAAGTTCAACAGTCAATGCAGTTACAAGTAATGACGCAGAAGAATTATGAGTGAGTATTTCGGCAATATAAAAACCGGCGCAGTCACAATTGCAGCCGGTATGGGAATCACCCTGAAGCATTTTTTCAATGCCATCCATCGCAAAGGCGATGCCGGTCTTGATGATGTCGACTATTTTCGTCAGGTCGATGGGCTCTGCACCTTGCAGTACCCCCGTGAGGTTATTCCTACACCAGCGAACGCTCGCTATCGTCTCTACAATAAAATCGAAGACTGTATCGGCTGCGGTCAGTGCGTCAGAGCCTGCCCGATCTCCTGTATAGAAATGGAGACCATCAAGGTTGCGCCCGATGATTTAGCACTGTGCGGAAAAACATCAGACGGACAACAGAAAAAATTCTGGGTACCCGTCTTTGATATAGACGTGGCAAAGTGCATGACCTGCGGAATATGCACCACAGTCTGCCCGACAGAGTGCCTTTACCATACACCAGTCGCCGACTTTTCAGAGTTTGACCGCAGCAATATGCTCTATCATTTCGGCAACCTTACCCGCCTCGAAGCGGAAGCCAAACGACGCAAGCTTGCCGAAATACAGGCAAAGGCCCTGGCGGATAAAGAAAAGAAGGCAGCAGAAGCAAAGCAGGAAACAAAGGACGGAGAATAAGCGAACCAATTAATGTGCTCCAATTACTATGAGTAACACAACGTATACGGTCATATTTTATCTCTTTGCAGCCATTACGGTCTGTTCAGCGGCTTTTGTCGTCTTTACCCGGAACGTGATCTATTCCGCCTTTTCCCTGCTCTTCACGTTTTTCGGCGCGGCAGCGCTCTACGTCTTTCTCAGTGCCGATTTCATTGCCGTTACCCAGGTGGTCGTCTATGTCGGCGGTATCCTTGTCCTGCTCCTCTTTGGTGTCATGTTTACCAACAGCATCATGCAGACCGGCCAGAAAAGCGAAGTCCTCCATATCATCCCCGGTACGCTTCTTCTCATTGCCATGATCGGGGCAATGCTCTATACCATTTATACAACACACACATGGATGCCCTCCGAAACAATGCTTCAGGGAAGCATCGTCGAACGGATCGGCTTTGAAACCATGTCGCGCTACGTGCTGCCCTTTGAAATGGTCTCCATCCTGCTGCTTGCAGCCCTTATAGGAGCCGCATTTCTCGCACGTTTCGACAAGCCCGGTAAATAACGAAAAAAAAGTCTATCACAATATGGAACAGTTGACAACCATAGGACTCAACCACTATCTCACCATCTCAGCCTTTCTTCTGGGCTTCGGGCTCTTTGCCGTCATGACCCGGAAAAATGCCATTGTTGTTCTGATGGGCGTTGAACTGATACTGAATGCCGCAAACATCAATTTTCTGGCATTCTCCAAATACAACGGCGGCATGGAAGGGGTGATGTTCGCTCTTTTCGTCATCGTTATTGCCGCAGCCGAAGCAGCGATCGCTCTGGCCATCGTGATCAATATATACAAGATATTCAAGAGTGTGGACGTGTCGAGTATAGACACCCTGAAAGAGTAATTTTAATTTATTCCTGAAAACATTACCTGGAACATGCACAGTTTAATTCAGTTATCAATAGTCGTACTGCTGCTGCCGCTGCTCTCGTTTGTCATTCTTATCTTTTTCAATCGCCGCCTGCCGCGCAGAGGCGATTTTATAGGAGTGGGCATACTTGGTACAGCATTTGCGATATCGGCCTACATCTTCTGGTCGGTAATTGTGCAAACCTACGATCCGGCATTCAGGATTGCCTGGGACTTTACCTGGATTGATCTCGGCAACGTTCCCGGCGTCGGTCCACTCCAGATCAAGATGGGCATCGTGATTGACAACCTCACGGCCATCATGCTGGCAATGGTTACCCTGATCAGCCTTCTTGTTCATCTCTACTCAACCGGTTATATGGCCGGAGACAAGAATTACGGAAGATATTTCGCCTTTCTGGGGATCTTCACCTTCTCCATGCTCGGTATCGTACTCTCCGACAACCTTTTCGCCATCTATATCTTCTGGGAACTTGTCGGACTCTCCTCATACCTGCTCATCGGTTTCTTCTTCGAAAAACAGAGCGCAGCCGATGCTCAGAAAAAAGCCTTTCTTGCCAACCGTGTCGGCGACATCGGCATGTGGCTCGGCATCCTGATTCTGTATTCACAGTTCCATACCTTCAGTTTCGAGCAGATCTACGCCAACCTTGCAGCAGGGAAGTTCGGTCTCTCCCATGGATGGCTTACCGCTGCCGGTATCCTTCTCTTTATGGGCTGCGTCGGTAAATCAGCACAGTTCCCGCTTCATGTATGGCTCCCGGATGCCATGGAAGGCCCGACACCGGTATCGGCACTCATCCATGCAGCAACCATGGTTGCCGCAGGCGTCTACTTTGTCGCCCGCATCTTTGTGCTCCTGACGCCTGACGCCCTCCACGTCATCGCCTTTACCGGCGCCTGCACCGCCTTCATGGCAGCAACCATCGCCATTACCCAGAACGATATTAAACGAGTGCTGGCCTACTCAACCGTCTCACAGCTCGGCTACATGGTGCTCGGCCTTGGAGTCGGCGCCTATTCAGCAGCGCTTTTCCATCTCGTCACCCATGCATTCTTCAAGGCATGCCTCTTTCTCGGTTCAGGCGCCATCATCCACGCCATGCACCACGAACAGGATATGCGCTGGATGGGCGATCTCCGCAAAAAAATGCCCTGGACCTTTGCAACCTTCACCCTTGCAACCCTCGCCCTTGCCGGTCTGCCTCTCACCAGCGGCTTCATGAGCAAAGACGCCATTCTTGCCGGCGCCATCGGCTTCGCCAAAGTTGAAGGCGGCGGCATCTATTATCTTATTCCCGTTCTCGGCTTCTTTTCCGCCATGCTCACCGCCTTCTATATGGGTCGTCAGATATGGCTGGTCTTCTTCGGAGAAAGTCGCACGCACCTGAAGCCTGCCGATGATCACCATCAGGATCATCATGCACATGCCTCACATGACGCGCATTCGGACGATCACCATGAGGAGCATGGAGTCCACGAAGTTTCATGGAACATGAGAGCGCCTCTCGTCATACTTGCAGCACTTTCAATTTTCTTTGTCTATTCACCTGATCCGCTTGACGGAGGAAAAGGGTGGTTCATGAAGATGATCCAGACACCGGCCACCGTGGTTGGTGAGGCCAACCATCAGATTGGTGACCTTCGTACCGCTTCCGTAACCTCAGCCCTCGCTGAAGTTGTTCCTGCCGTCGAAGCGCCAGCAGTCGAAGCAGGTGCGCATGGCGAAGCGCAGAAGGGTGGACATGGCGAAGCCCAGAAAGGCGCCCATACATACTCAGACGTTCGTCAGGCAGAGATTGTCCATGCCGGTCACGCCGCGCACTTCACCGCAATCTACATTTCAAGCATTATGGTGCTGCTTGGCATCACTCTCGCTTTTGTCGTCTACGTCTTCAACATTATCGATCCCGAAAAGACAGCCATTGCCATCAGGCCGCTCTATCTCTTCTCCCTCAACAAATGGTACTGGGACGAGATCTACGAAGCAACCTTCATCAAAGGCTCAATGCTCATTGCGAACATCCTCTCCTGGTTCGACACCCACATCGTTGACGGTATTGTCAACGGCGTAGCCACTCTGGTGAGGAAATTCGCCTATCTCAATGACGGATTCGACAGAAACATTGTTGACGGCATGGTAAACTTTACCGCATTCACCGTCAACACCACAGGAGCGATGCTGAGAAAACTGCAGACAGGAAAAGTGCAGACCTATGTCGTCATGCTGCTTCTTGCTGTTTTTGGTTACTTTGTTTTTTATTTAACACGACTGATCTACTAAGAGATATACTTTTAATCAGAAAACTTACAGATACGGAACATGCTGAGTTTAATTGTTTTTCTGCCTATTATCGCCGGTCTGGTTATTCTTGCCGTGCCCTCATCGCAAAAGCAGATAATCAGAATTGTTTCACTGCTTGCGGCACTTGCCCAGGGAGTGCTGGCGGTTCTGATCTGGAGAGGTTATGACCCCGCGCTGCCAGGAATCACTGCAGGACCAGGGGGAAGCCCTCTCGGCTCCTTCCAGTTCGTCGAAAAGATTCCGTGGATCAGTCTTCATCTCGGCGGATTCGGCTCCCTGAACATTGAGTACTTCCTCGGTGTTGACGGCATCTCGATCACCATGGTGATCCTGACCGCACTCATCTCGGCAATCGGCGTTCTGTCAAGCTGGACAATCCAGAAACAGGTAAAAGGATACTTTATTCTTTACAACCTGCTTGCATCAGCTATGATGGGCTGCTTTGTCGCCCTTGATTTCTTCCTTTTCTACGTTTTCTGGGAAGTCATGCTGCTTCCGATGTACTTTCTTATCGGCATCTGGGGTGGACCAAACCGCGAATATGCGGCCATCAAGTTCTTCCTCTACACCCTGTTCGGCTCCGTCTTCATGCTTCTGGTCATGATCGGACTCTACTTCAGCGTTCTCGATCCCGTCACCGGCAACCACACCTTCAGCCTTGTTGCCATGGCCACCCAGAGTAATTATATTAAAGACGCCATTCTCGGCCCTGATAATGTCTTCTGGCGCTATGTAGCCTTTATCGTGCTCTTTATCGGCTTTGCCATCAAAGTCCCGATGTTCCCTTTCCACACCTGGCTGCCGGACGCCCACGTTGAAGCGCCGACCCCCATTTCCGTTATCCTTGCAGGCGTGCTTCTGAAACTCGGCACTTACGGCATGATTCGTATCAACTTCCCGCTCTTTCCGGAAGTCTTCCATGCAGGAATGTACGTCATCGGCATTTTTGGAGCCATCAATATCATCTACGGCGCCTTCTGCGCACTGGCCCAGAAAGATCTGAAAAAGATGGTTGCCTACTCCTCCATCAGCCACATGGGCTACGTACTGCTCGGCCTCTCTGCAGGAAACAGCGAAGGAATGGTTGGAGCGCTCTACCAGATGTTCAACCACGGCACCATCACTGCGATGCTCTTCCTTCTTGTCGGCGTCATTTATGACCGTGCGCACACCCGCCAAATCGAGAAATTCGGCGGCCTTGCCTCCTATATGCCGGTCTATGCCGCAGTGGTTACCGTCGCATGGTTCGCCTCACTTGGTCTTCCCGGCCTCAGCGGATTTATCTCCGAGGCATTTGTCTTTGTCGGCGCCTTCAGCTCCGTAACAACCCGACCAATTGCCATGGTCTCCGTTCTCGGCATCGTCTTCGGTGCAGCCTATCTGCTCTGGTCGCTCCAGAGAATGTTCCTTGGTCAGAGAAAGCAGGACGCCGCTTATGATCTTGTTGTCGGAGAAGATGGACACGAACACATCCATTTCCACGACTGGCACGGAAAGCTTGACCTTGACGGGCGCGAACTCGCCATGCTTGTTCCGCTGGTGGTGATCACCATTTTCCTTGGTATCTATCCAATGCCGGTACTCGGTATGATTACGACCAGCATTAACAAACTCGTTCAGGTACTGTCACCCGTTGTGCTGTCACAAATGTGATTTAATTAAATTGACTGAAAGAATAAACGAAGAGAATTATGTTCGAGCTGCCATCAGGTGCTGAAATTCAAGGTATCATTGCCACTCTAAAAGCAAGCGTTGGATTTTTTATACCTGAAATTTATCTCTCCCTGCTTTTTATGCTCCTCATCGTCATCGATCTGGTGGCAAAAGGCAGGAAAAACAATCTGCTCTCCCTAACAACCCTTGTCGGGCTTGCGGGCAGCCTCTTCTTCATCTTCCAGCAGCACTCCCTGCCGGCAGGCGAGTTCTTTTTTGGAATGTATGTTCTCGATGAGTTTGCTCTCTTCTTCAAATACTTTTTTGTCCTTTCCGGAATGCTCGCCGTTGTTGTCACCATGTCCGACGAGCAGTTCGACCGGGAAGTAAAAAGTATGGGTGAGTACTATGCGCTTATTGTTTCAATGGTCATCGGCATGATCATGATGGCTTCATCGGCAGACCTGCTGATGATCTTCCTCTCCATGGAACTGGTAAGTTTCACCGCCTACATTCTGACCGGATATTTCAAACGCAACGCCCGTTCCTCCGAAGCCGCATTGAAATACCTTGTCTACGGCGCCGTTTCATCGGGTCTTATGGTCTACGGCTTTTCACTGATCTACGGCCTCACCGCCCAGACCAACCTCATCAAAATCAGCGCAGAGCTGGCCGCACACGGCTACGACCCGCTGGTGATGATCTTTTCAACCCTTCTTGTGCTCGCCGGATTCGGCTACAAGATTGGCGCCGTGCCGTTTCACTTCTGGTCGCCCGATGTTTACGAAGGTGCGCCGACTCCAATCACCGCCTATCTCTCCGTTGCCTCAAAAGCAGCAGGCATTGCCCTGCTCATGCGCTTTTTCTACATAGCCGTGCCCCATGGCGGACACCCTTACGAAGATATTCTCGGTATTGACTGGCTCTCACTCCTTATTCTTCTCTCTATTTCCTCCATGATCTACGGCAACGTCGTAGCGCTCTGGCAGAAAAACGTCAAACGCCTGCTGGCCTATTCATCCATTGCCCATGCCGGTTACCTGCTCCTCGGCATTATTGTCATGGACAAGCTCGGTACCCAGGCAACGCTCTTTTATCTGCTCTCCTATTTTCTGATGAATTTCGGAGCCTTCTATGTCGTTATTCTTATCGCCAACAAAACAGGCAGCGAAAATCTCGACGATTATCGTGGCCTTGGCAAAAAAATGCCACTTGCCGGTGCGGCTTTGACCGTATTCCTGATATCTCTTGTTGGACTTCCCCCGACGTTCGGCTTTATCGGCAAACTGATGATCTTTTCAGCACTGCTTGCCAAAGGTTCCCTCTATATCTGGCTTGCGCTCATCGGAATCATGACGAGCGTTATCTCGCTCTACTACTACATGCTCATCCCGCTCAACATGTACCTCCGCGAATCAACACAGCATGACGAAAAGGAGATGTCCGCCGGAATGCCTGCGCAGATTCTCATGGCGGTGCTGATGATCCTGACCATCTATTTCGGTCTCTTTTTCGCCCCGCTTTCAGATTTTGCACAATACTCATCAGCCATGTTCGGAATCACGCTTCATTGAGATTTCGTCTGCAGCCGGTAAATTATCCAAGCCCGTTTATCCTTATGGTTAAACGGGCTTTTTTGTATTTCAGTATAGAAATGACTATAATTGAAAAGAAAGTATTTATAACCCTAAAGCCCTATAAAAATGAAGCTCTCTAAAGCATCCATTCTTCCGGCTCTTTTCGGTATGCTTGCCTTGCATTCACCAGATGCTGGGGCAGGACAGGCCGATACATCCATCTATATGCCCAATAATCATGGTAAATCCATAACAACTCCTGTTGCCTGGGGCGCCTACAATAATGTTATTTTTGTCGGTGCAGGCGGAACAGCTCCTTCACCATACACAACAAAAAATGACGGTGCGGCTGTATTGGGTGTAGGTCTCGGCAATCCAAAAGAGAACATTGGCGTTCAGGCATCAATTATTTCAATTGATATTTCTGAGTGGAAAGAATACTCCTCCGCTTTTCATGTGTTCAGGGAACTTGGTAATGCTGATGCAGTAGGTGTCGGTGTCGAAAACGTCATGCTCACTGATGGCGGCGATGCTGGCAAAAGCTTTTATGTTGTTTACAGCCGCGGATTACAGTATGAATCCTTGCTCAATAAAGATATAAGAACAACAAAACTCCATTACAGTATTGGCGCCGGCACAGGACGATTTGGTGACAAGAGCCCTGAAGACATTATTCACGACAAGGGTAGGCATGGAACGTATGTATTTGGTAACCTCGCCTACGAAATAGCTGATTCCTTTAATATTATTACCGACTGGAACGGTGTGAATCTTAACGCAGGCGTATCAAAATCATTCAAAATAGGTAACGTGCCATTTGCGGTAACCGCAGGAGCTGCCGATCTTACCCGTTACTCCGGTGACGGTGTGCGCTTTGTCTTTGCAGGTGGTTTCGGCTTTAAACTGTAAAACCTTATCAGGAAATCAATCATGAAAAAAACTATTGTACGCGCAACTATAGTCGCTGTCGCCCTTTTAAGTTCTACAGCATCCCCGCTTCTCGCGGCTGTTTCGGGAAATATGTCTGATGTCTCTGCTACAGCTCCTCTTGGAGCAATCAGTTCTACGATTGGCAGCAGCGTTGGCAGTTCTGTCGGCGGCAGCACTGGTGGTGCCGTCGGAGGAAGCACTGGAGGTGGCACTCAGCAGGGTGGAGGCACCACAGAACAGGGTGGAGGCAATGATCAAGGTCAAGGTGGCCAGAATGATCGGCAAAATGAGCAGAGATAAGTATGAATGAACAGTATCAGGTCAGATCTCTGGTTTGAAAGATCTGGCCTGAGAGCTTAGATGATGACCCAACACTTAAAACCAGAATAATTTTGCCCCTCCTCGATATTCTTCATGATGGCCTTATTATTTCTGGACTTACCTCTTTAGGGTTGACCTGCGTTGTGGTGATGACGCAGCAATGGCATGGCAAACACTCGCATGATACGGTAGAAGGTCCACAAAAGTTCCATGTTGATCCCACCCCAAGGATTGGAGGTGTAGCGATATTTCTCGCCCTTGTTGTAGCATGTTTTGTCTCTCCTCAACCCCTGTCGAGACTTCTTTGCTCGATGGTGATTGCCAGTGTGCCAGCCTTTGCCGCAGGACTGCTTGAAGACCTAACCAAACGGGTGAGCGCTTTCAGTCGCCTCCTTTCAACCATGCTTAGTGGTGTCGCCGCTTGGTGGTTGACAGGCTATACCATAACTCACCTTGAGATTATGGGTGTGGACTCTCTTCTTCTCTATCTTCCCCTCTCCATAGCATTTACCGCCTTTGCCGTGGCTGGTGTTGCACATGCCATTAACATGATTGATGGTTTCAACGGTCTTGCTTCAGGGACTATCATGCTCCTTTTTGTTGCCTTGGGGTTGATTGCACTCGAAGTCGGTGACCGGGAGCTGGCACAGTTGTGTTTGACGATAGTCGTCATACTGACTGGTTTTATTGTCTTTAATTTTCCATTCGGTAAAATATTCCTTGGCGATGGCGGGGCCTATGTACTCGGCTTTCTTCTTGCCTGGGTGGCCGTGATGCTCCCGATGCGCAACCCGCAAGTCTCCGTCTGGGCACCGTTGCTGGTGTGTGCCTACCCCGTTAATGAAGCCCTCTTCACCATGGGACGTCGTTACGTCCAGAAAGTCTCCCTTGGCCTGCCGGACAGCGAGCATCTGCACAGCCTCATTAAAATAAAGATTGTTCGTCCCTATTTCGGGCACCTGCGGCTGAAAATACGGAACAGTCTTGTTGCACCATTTTGCTGGACCTACGCAGCCCTTGTCTCAAGTGTAGCTGTTTGGCAATACCGTCATACCGACATACTTATTGCAGCATGGCTGATCAGTTTTTTTCTGTACATATTCATCTATATCAATCTAAAGCGAGCATCAAATCCTTCACTGAAAGAGAATCAGCAGCTTCTCCAGCAATGACTGGTTTTTCTCTGTGCCATAAATGCACAATGGCGCCCTAAAGGGGTATGGTTGAGCCGCTGTAAAATGGTGTTTTTTGCCAATAATTACTATATTCACTGCAACAAAATGTTACAGTGTGAATTCTTCAGCTCATGTGACTGAAAGTAGCGGAGCTTTTAATTTTAATTGGACATAGTTAATAAATGATGTTCCAAAACATCTTTCGCCCGGTAATGGTGCTCTTTGCCCTGTCACTTTTAATGAGTGGTTGCGCCTCATACAAGGATCTTCCTGCAGGTACTCATCAACGCATTAACGCAAAGCCAGAGGCTACAAACATCCGTGAAGCTGTCGACGTTGGAGAGACTTCATCGACTTCACCTCTACCACCACAGTCTTATGACTACCGCATAGGCCCCAACGATGTGCTCTCTGTCAACGTCAGCGGAAAAACGGAATTCATCGGAGCAGGAGGGAGCAATACTCAGTTTAAAGGCTACCGGGTTGACGGCAGAGGGTGCATTTATCTTCCCATTGCAGGAAAAGTTACTGTCGGAGGATTACCACTCTCCGAGGTGAGGGAGAGGATATACTCTGTCATGCGCCAATACTTTAACAATCCTTGGGTTGTTGTTGAAATTTCCGAATACCGCACGCGCCAGGTATTTGTTTTTGGCGCCGTAAAAAAACCGGGTCCATTTGCTATGCCGGCCTCAGGGGTAAACCTCGCGCAAGTCATCGCAAATGCTGAAGTGCAGAATACGGGCTACAATTTTCAGAAAGTAAGGATTATCCGATCCAATACCCCGACGCAGGGTGAACTTCTCATTGTTGATTTCGACAGTATACTGCGAGGTAAGGCAGTACCCATGCAGCTTCAGGAAGGGGATATCGTTTATGTCCCAAAAAGTGCTGTCGGGAGCTGGAATGATGCTATTTCAGACCTCTTGCCCTCGCTTCAGACTGTCAGTTCGATACTTCAGCCATTTGTCAATATCAAGTACCTGAAACAGTAAACTTACGGAACTCAAAATATTAACCATTCATCCCGCAACGTTGTGACTGAATTACAGGAACAAAATCAAAATATTTTTCAGCAGCAGGAGATCAATCTTGCCGATTATATCAACATTATTTTCCGTCGGCGAAAAGTTTTTGTCACTGTTTTCCTGACGGTTTTAGTCAGTGTTATTCTTTATACGTTCCTGATGCGGCCTGTCTATCAGTCATCATCCACCGTCAATGTCAAAAAAGACAACGCAAAGATGGGGATCAATGAGCTGATCATGCCTGGGGGTGATAACTCGATCCAGGCTGAAATTGAGATCATCAAATCGAGAACCATAGCTGAAGAGGTGGTCAACAAGCTGAACCTTCAATGGATGATTACTCCCTCTTCTGCAAAATCATCCTGCAAGATCCTCGACATTGCAACCTCACAAGCGGTACAGGTGCTGAAAGTCACCATGACAGGAAAAGAGAGCTATGAAGTAGAAGACGGCAGCGGCAAAATATTAGGGAAAGGCAATAATAGCATTCCTTTACGTTTGCCGGGTATTATCCTCAATCTACAACTTTCTGGTAATAAAGCTGATTCTTTTGAACTTACCCATACACCGTTGTACAAGGCTGTCGCTGCCCTCGAATCAGCAATAAAGGTCAAGGAGTTGGGTAGAATGACGAACGTGATTGAGGTCTCCTATGAGAACACCAACGCCTCGCTTGCTCGCGATGTCGTCAACACCCTGGTGCAGGCGTACCTCGACAAGAGTCTCGCCTTTAAAACCCAGGAAGCCGGAAAATCGGTGAGTTTTATTGAAGAGCAGTTGCAGAACATAAAAAATGATCTGAACAAGGCCGAGGTTAACCTCCAGCAATATAAAACATCATCAGGGATTGTCAAGCTTGATGCCGAGGCCGAGGAGTTGATCAAGAAATATTCAACCCTTGAGCAGGACAGAGTGGAGCTTAATCTTCGAAAAAAACAGCTTGAATTTGCACTTGATGCACAACGGGCAACCCTTGCACAGGGCACGCCATACTCGCCTGCAGTTATGAAAGATGATCCGCTGGTTGCTGAGATGGCCCAGCAGCTTGCCAACCTTGAGGTGCAGAAGCGATCACTTCTGGTTGAATACACAAAAAACCATCCCTCCATTCTGAATGTGCAGGCGCAGATTGATGAGATCCAGCAGAAAATCAGGAGCACCTACAAAACAGGGCTCAAAAATCTCGCCAAACAGGAGTCGGACGTTACCCAGCGACTTTCCACATACGAAGGTCAGCTTCGGGGCATACCCGTTGAAGAGCGTGATCTTGCGCGCTATACCCGCTTGGCTAAGGTCACGGGTGACATCTATATCTTCCTGCTGCAGAAGCATGAAGAGGCCCGCATTGCAAAAGCATCAACCATCAGCAACATCAACGTCATTGATACAGCAATTATTCCGGCAACTCCAGTCCGACCCGAAAAAGTCAAATACCTGCTGATAGGCTTTTTCATCAGTCTTATTGCAGCCATAGCTCTTGCATTGCTTATTGACTACCTTGATGATACAGTTAAGAACGAAAGTGAGGCAAAAAACCTTCTTGGCTTTCCTTACCTTGCAACCATCCCTTATATTGGAAAAGGTGAAGATGGAAACAATGAAGAGGAGAATCTCTCTATCATCGCTCACACAAAGCAGAAATCTATTCCAGCAGAGGCATTTCGTTCACTTCGCACCGCCATTCACTTTTCAGCGCTGAACCAGAAGCGAAAAGTTATTGTGCTCACCAGCGCTTTTTCAGGTGAAGGCAAAAGTACTATCAGCACAAATCTGGCGATTACGGCTGGACTGACCGGCGCTCGGACGGTGCTGATTGACTGTGACTTTCATAAATCAATCCTCTACCAGAGGATTGGTATGAAGCAAATTCCAGGAGTTACTGAAGTGCTTGCTGGCGATGTTCCCCTTGCCACTGCCTTGCAGCCGACAATCATAAACAACCTAACCTTTTTTTCGACCGGGACCCCTCCCCCGAACCCGTCGGTGCTCCTTGGCTCTCCAGCCATGAAAGAGCTTATTGAACGTCTCCGGGAGATGTTTGATCAGATAATTATTGATGCTCCGCCAACCCTTCCGGTAAGTGATTCTATTGTACTGACCTCATTTGCTGATCTTGTACTTGTTGTGATGGAAGCTGGACGTATACCAAGAAAAGCGGCAACCCGACTCAGTGAAATGCTGCAAAGCGCAAAAGCGCCGGTAGCCGGGTTTGTGTTTAACAACAAATCTCTCCGTGGGAGTGGCTACGGCTATGGCTATGGCTATGGCTATGGCTATGGCTATGGCTATGGCTATGGCGAGGAGGTAGAGGGGAAAAAGAGAGGCAAGCTTTCCTTTGTCAAGGAGCTTATCTCGAAAGTGGGTGACATCAAGCTCCGCAAGTCCTGAACAAATCCATCACAACCCAGTTGGTCACAGGAATGCCACGGCAACAGCGAACCACCGATTATCATTGCCATATCTTGCCGGGTATTGATGATGGACCAAAGGAACATGATGAGTCGATTGAGATGGCTCGTCTGCTTGCAGAGGCAGGGTATCGTGAAGTCTATTGTACACCGCACCTGATTAAGGGCATGTATGAGGTCTCTACCGAAGAGGTGCTTCATGAGCGCGACAAGCTTCAGCGTGAGCTGGAGAAGCAAGGCATTGGCATCACACTGCATTCCGGTCGCGAATACTACCTCGACGAATTCCTGCTGGACTACATCAGTAAGCCATTGCTCCTCGAAGGCACGACCTGCATGATGATTGAAATTCCCAACAACACCTCTGTAGATCTGGTGAAGGAGACGATCTTTGCGGTTAAACGCAGAGGCTATACTCCTCTTATCGCACACCCCGAGCGCTGCTTTTTGCTGGAAACGGTGGAACAGAAACTTCCGGGGGCAGGGAGGTGGAAGAGATGGCTTTCCGGGAGCAGTGGGAAGAACAACGACACCGAACCAGGCAATGAGTTGCTTCGTTATTTCAAACAACTGGGATGCCAGTTTCAGGGCAACCTCGGCAGCATCAATGGTCAGTATGGCGGCAGGGTAAAAGCGAGTGCCCGGTATTATGAAAAAACCGGTGTCTATACCCATGCTGGCACTGATGCGCATTCACCTGACGCCGTCAAGAATATTCTGTGGATCAGGTGAATTCAATACCAATGCTTCTCCAACGTCTCTGGCACCAAATCAACCCAAGGCGCCGAGTCCAATTCATGTTGTTGCTTTTGTTGATGGTCGGCGCATCGTTTGCCGAAATCCTCAGCATTGGCGCAGTGTTGCCGTTTCTTGCCGTGCTGACCGCTCCGGAGAGAATCTTTCAGCTCTCCGCAGCGCAGCCGTTTATCAAGGCATTGGGTATGAAAAACCCCAGCCAGCTTCTGCTCCCGCTCACCATTTTATTCGGCTTGGCGGCGCTTCTCTCGGGTGGGGTGCGTCTGTTCCTTCTCTGGGCCAGCACACGCCTCTCTTATGCAACCGGGGCTGACCTCAGCATCAGCATCTACCGGCGCACGCTCTACCAGCCCTATTCAGTGCATGTTGCCCGTAACAGCAGTGAAATCATTAACGGTATATCAACCAAAACGAACACTGTCATTTATACCTTTACCAGTATTCTGAACCTCATCAGCTCAACCATTATCTTACTGGCTATCCTGATCACTCTGGTTTCAGTAGATCCTGTTATTGCGTTGGCGGCTTTTGGCGGTTTTGGATTGCTCTATGCGTTGATTATCAAGATTACACAAAGCCGGTTGGTGGTGAACAGCCAACGTATAGCTCATGAATCGACGCAGGTCATCAAGTCGCTGCAGGAGGGGTTGGGTGGCATCCGTGATGTTTTGATTGATGGCACGCAGGCAGCTTACTGTCAAATTTACCGCAATGCTGATTTGCCGTTGCGTCATGCTCAGGGGAATAATTTGTTTATCGGTATGAGCCCCCGTTATGCTCTTGAAGCGTTGGGTATGCTGCTGATTTCTGCCCTTGCCTACATGCTTGCCCTGCAACCCAACGGTATTGCCAAAGCCATTCCAGTTCTCGGTGTTCTTGCACTTGGTGCCCAGCGTCTTTTACCGATATTGCAGCTTGCTTATTCATCGTTGTCGACCATACAGGGAGGTGAAGCCTCGTTGAAGGATGCTCTTGAACTGCTTGAGCAGCCACTGCCTGATTATGCCGATCAACCGCCCGCAAAGCCGTTGATGTTCCTCAAAAAGATTGAGCTGAAAAATCTCTCTTTTCGATACACCGAGCAGACTCCTCTGGTACTCAACAATCTCAATCTGGAGATATGCAAGGGTAGCCGGACTGGTTTTATCGGGGTAACAGGCAGTGGAAAAAGCACACTGCTTGATGTTGTTATGGGGCTCCTGCAACCTACCGATGGTGCTCTTGAGATTGACGGTCAGCCAATAGCCTCAGCCAACAACAGGGCGTGGCAGGCGCATATTGCCCATGTGCCGCAGGCTATTTACCTTTCCGACAGCACTATTGAGGAAAACATTGCCTTCGGGATACCAAAAGGCAACATTGACCATAACCGGGTCAAGCAGGCAGCGCAACAGGCACAGATTGCACAGATTATTGAAAGCTGGCCTAAAAAGTATAAAACTTATGTTGGAGAGCGGGGTATCCGTCTCTCTGGAGGGCAGCGGCAGCGCATCGGTATTGCACGCGCTCTTTACAAACAGGCTGATGTTATCATTTTTGATGAAGCCACCAGCGCTCTTGATAACGACACAGAACAGGCGGTGATGGAGGCTATTGAGAGCTTGGGAAATGAATTGACGATTTTGATTATTGCCCACCGCCTTACCACCCTGAAAAACTGTACTCAGGTTGTTGAGCTTGGGGATGGCGGCATTAAGCGGATTGGCAGCTATCAGGAAATAGTTTCAAATGAGCCAAGAGAGACTCGGATTGCACATCTTTTTGGCGAAAATTCCAGCAATTAGCGAATTTTTCTTTCACTTGAGTTGTTATGCTGAAGAGTAAAACCGTTCTTGTTACCGGTGCCGACGGCTTTATCGGTTCACACCTGACAGAAACCCTCGTTCGCCAAGGCTATAATGTCCGCGCCTTCGTTCTCTATAACTCCTTCAACTCATGGGGCTGGCTCGACCACTGCGCACCAGACGTAAATGGAAAATTTGAGATATTCCCCGGTGACATCCGCGACCCGCACGGAGTAAAAGAGGCAATGAAGGGTTGTGATGTTGTACTCCATCTTGCAGCACTCATAGCAATACCCTACTCGTACCACTCGCCAGATACTTATGTCGATACCAATATCAAGGGAACACTCAATGTCTTGCAGGCGGCGCGGGAGCTTGGCATCAAGAGAGTAGTTCATACTTCCACCAGCGAAGTATATGGGACAGCACGTTTTGTGCCTATAGCTGAAGAGCATCCGTTGCAGGGGCAGTCGCCTTACTCTGCTACAAAAATTGCTGCTGACCAATTGGCTTATTCCTTTTTTGCTTCTTTTGGATTACCTGTTGTTATTGCGAGACCATTCAACACTTACGGTCCCCGTCAGTCTGCCCGTGCTGTTATTCCGACCATCATTACCCAGATTGCCAATGGTAAACGGCAGATAAAGCTTGGTGCAGTTTCACCTACGCGTGATTTCAACTTTGTGCAGGATACGGTAGCTGGATTTATTGCAGCGATGAACTCTGATCAAGGCTTGGGTGAGGTCGTCAACTTTGGTAGTAACTTTGAGATATCCATTGGTGATACAGTTCAGTTGATTGCGGAAGTGATGAATACCGAAATTGAAATTATTACGGATGAGAATCGTTTACGTCCAGCGAATTCAGAGGTTGAGCGCTTGTGGGCTGATAATTCCAAAGCCCGGCAACTATTCGGATGGCAGCCGAGTTATGGTGGTCGAGAGGGGTTCAAGCGTGGTCTTGCTGAAACCGCTGAATGGTTCATGAACCCTGCGAACTTGGCCAGTTACAAATCGGATATATACAACCTGTGAACGATTTGAGCACCCCATTCACTCTTGCTGATCAAGTCATTGTCGCTTTACGTAAAGTTATCGGACAGAAATCGGCGGTTCTGCATGAACCAACCTTTTCCGGCAACGAGTGGCTCTATCTCAAAGAGTGTCTCGATTCAACCTTTGTCTCGTCCGTCGGCAAGTTTGTTGACCGCTTTGAGACTGATCTTGCAGTCTTTACCGGAGCCAAACATGTGGTTGCTGTAGTGAATGGCACAGCCGCTCTGCACATTGCGTTAAAACTGGCAGGCGTGAACAGTGGTGATGAAGTGCTGATTCCGGCGCTTACCTTTGTTGCTACCGCCAATGCCGTGACTTATTGCGGCGCAACCCCACATTTTGTGGATAGTGACGAAAATACGTTAGGTGTTGATGCTGTAAAGTTGCGTGACTATCTGGAACACCATTCCAAGCAGCGTGCCGGTCAGTGTATCAACCGCACAACAGGAAAGATCATCAGGGCTCTCGTGCCCATGCACACCTTTGGTCATTCGGTTGATTTGGATGAAGTCATTTCCATAGCGTACGATTTTAATCTTGCACTTGTTGAAGATGCAGCCGAGTCTCTTGGCAGTTACTATCACGGTCGCCATACCGGAACATTTGGTTTGATGGGCACCTTGAGTTTCAATGGCAACAAGACCATAACTACTGGAGGAGGCGGTGCAATTCTGACCGATGATCCAGAGCTTGCCCGCCATGCCAAGCATTTGACCACAACAGCCAAGTTGCCACATGCATGGGAGTACCGCCATGATGAAATCGGTTACAACTACCGTATGCCAAACATCAATGCGGCTTTGGGCTGTGCGCAGTTGGAGCAGTTGCCAGCAATGCTCAAAGCCAAAAAGGAGCTGTTTCAGCGTTATCAAGCGGCATTCGCAACAGTGTCGGGTATCAGGCTGGTGGAGGAACCAGCACAATGTCAAAGCAACTACTGGCTGCAAACTCTTGTGCTTGACTCAAACAATGCCGATCAACGTGATATACTGCTTCAGGCCACCAACGATGCAGGCATTATGACTCGCCCCGCATGGATTTTAATGCACGAGTTGGCTCCATTCAGGGAGTGCCCTCGTATGGATTTGGCTGGCGCAGAGTCGCTTGTTCAGCGTTTGATAAATATTCCGAGCAGTTCAACTCTGCTTCAAGCGGTTTCATGAGCAAACCAGGTATCATACTCATAGGTGCTGGCGGCCATGCTCACTCCTGCATTGATGTTATTGAGCATCAAGGCCATTACCAGATTGCCGGGTTGGTTGGAATGGCGCATGAAATGCACGACAAGCACTTGGGCTATCCAGTTATAGCCACCGATGATGACTTGCCTCAACTGCTCAAAGAGTACAACTATGCACTGATCTCTTTGGGTCAGATTCTGTCGCCAGGTAGCCGTATACGACTTTATCTGCAAGCAGTCAAGCTCGGCTTTCAACTTCCAGTTATTATAGCGCCGACGGCGTATGTGTCCCGACACGCCACTCTTGGTTCCGGCACAATAGTGATGCATGGGGCAATTGTGAATGCTGGCGTCAGGGTTGGAGAGAATTGCATTATCAACAATCGTTCACTCCTTGAACATGATTCTGCGGTAGAAGATCACTGCCATATTTCAACAGGGGCAATCTTAAATGGCGGCGTCACAATTGGTAAAGGAAGTTTTGTAGGTAGTGGCACTGTTATCAAAGAGTGTGTAAAAATTGGAGAAGGTTGCGTGATTGGGATGGGCCTTTCCGTGCGTAGTAATCAGGCTGATCATTCACGATATACCGGCAAGAGTAGCTCATGACACAACGAACGCTTATTATCGCTGAAGCTGGTGTCAACCATAATGGTGACATGGAATTAGCCAAGAAGTTGATTGACGTTGCAGCCGAAGCGGGTGCTGATCTTGTCAAGTTTCAGACCTTCAACGCTGACCGTCTGGTTACGCACATAGCCAAAAAGGCCGACTACCAGAAAAAGAGTACGGATGGCAATGAATCGCAGCATGAGATGCTCCGCCGACTGGAACTCAATCGTGAAATGCACAACGAACTTATCGCCCATTGTGCATTGCGCAATATTAGCTTTTTTTCTACAGGTTTTGATATCGAGAGTGTTGATCTGCTGGTGAGTCTCGGTCAATATCAGTTCAAGATTCCATCAGGAGAGATCAACAATCTCCCTTACCTGCGCCATATTGGTCAACTTGGTAAGCCGGTTATTCTTTCTACCGGGTTGGCAACCTTGGGAGATATTGAAGCTGCACTTGGGGTGCTTGAACAAGCCGGTACGTCTCATACTAATCTTACACTGCTGCATTGCACCACAGAATATCCTACACCAATGACAGAGGTAAATCTTCGAGCTATGCAGAGCCTTCATAGTGCATTTGGTGTGGCGGTGGGTTATTCAGATCATACGCAAGGTATCGAAGTAGCAATTGCCGCTGTTGCCTTGGGCGCAACGGTCATCGAAAAACACTTTACCCTTGATCGCAATTTGCCAGGCCCTGATCACAAGGCAAGTCTTGAACCTGCAGAACTCAAGGCTATGGTAACAGCCATTCGCAATATCGAAGTTGCTCTTGGTGATGGCATCAAACGGCTCACTCCAGGCGAAGCAAAGAATAAGCCTGTTGCTCGTAAATCACTTGTTGCCAGCAAGTTGATTAAAGCTGGTGAACTCTTCAGTGCACAGAACGTCACAGCCAAGCGACCAGGAACAGGTATTTCACCCATGCGGTGGGATGAGATTATTGGACAAGCTGCTGTGAAAGACTATGACAAGGATGATCTGTTATGAGTGAGATCATAAAAATTGAGAATTTAAAAGAGCTGATCGTTGAGATAAGAGGTCAGAGTGTCTTGCTTGACAGTGATGTTGCTCAAATTTATGGAGTTGAGACCCGAGATATCAATAAAGCGGTCACGAATAATCCTGTTAAATTCCCTTTTGGTTATATCTTAAAACTTTCAAAGCCTGAAAAAAATGAACTGGTGGAAAATTTCCACCGGTTCGAGAAGCTCAAGCACTCTACAGTCAATCCCAAAGCATTTACTGAAAAAGGGCTGTATATGCTTGCTACAATACTCAAAAGTCCACAAGCAATACAGGCAACAATATCCATCATAGAGACTTTTTCAAAAATCAGGGAACTCTCCAGAAGTATCAAAGAGTTGTCACTGGCGAAGGATAAAGCAGAACAAAAATCGCTCATGCAAAAGAGTGGTGAACTTATTGCCGATATTTTTGATGACGATTTGCAAACAAGCGATACCGAAACATCAATAGAGCTGAACTTTGCGGTTTTGAAGTTCAAGCATACGATAAAGAAGAAAAAACCGTGAGGAAACTTTGTGTCATCACCGGTACCCGTACCCGTACCGAATATGGTTTGCTGCGCTAGGGAGGAGTGATAGAGTGTGTTTTATGCCTCTTGGATTTAGTTTTCAACGAACTGTTTAATTATGCTTGGCACATAAAATAATGTCATTAAAGTGGGTAATTTCGGGAGGAACGATTTGAGGGTAAGTGTTATTGGTTCTGGGGTTATGGGTAAAGGAATTGTTTCATTGCTTTGCGCCAATAATTTTGTGACGCATATTAATTGGGTTGGTAAAGATGGTGTTTCTGTCGGTGCGCGAGCTAGTGTTGAACGTGATCTAAAGCGATTGACTCGACGCAGTGTAATAACCGAAGAACAATATTCTCAAGGTCTCGATAAGCTTGAAATAAATATCGATTTATGTTGTGTCAGTGGTGATGATATGATAATTGAGGCCATTATTGAATCACAGATGCCTAAACAGAAACTTTTTATCGAGCTCTCTAATTATGTGAGTGAAGAAGCGATTGTTGCGACGAACACATCATCACTTTCGATAACAAGCTTAGGGATGGAACTCCCTCATCCAGAAAATTTTGTAGGGATACATTTCTTTAACCCAGCGTTACAAATGCTTCTGGTTGAGGTTGTGGCTGGTCATTTGACTTCGAAAGAAACCATTGGAAAGGCTGTCAAGTTTGCAGAGAAACTTGGCAAAACGCCAGTTGTAGTGAATGAATCTCCCGGTTTTATTGTTAACAGGATGCTTATTCCAATGATTAATGAGGCGGTATCAATTTATGCAGAAGGGGTAGCAAGTAAAGAGGAAATTGACAAGGCGATGAAAAATGGCGCCAACCATCCTCTTGGGCCATTGGCACTTGCTGATCTTATTGGTAATGATATCTGTCTATCTATAATGGAAACGCTTTATGCCGAAACCGGTGATCCTAAATATCGAGCCCATCCCCTACTGCGTAAGATGGTTCGAGCTCATCATCTTGGTCGAAAAACAAATATTGGATTTTATATTTACTGATAAAAAGCAATATGGAGATAGTAGATATTCAATGCAAGGATGATCTGAATGGACATAAAGATGAAATTTTAAGACTTTTTAAAGAGGGTTTTGAAAGGGAGTTGGATGTTCACATTTGGAATTGGGCATATTTGGACAACATATTTGGTGATCCGATTGTTTCTCTAGCATACGAACATGATAGGTTAGTTGCTCATTACGCCGTCATTCCATTGCATTTGGCCAACAGTGTGGGGAAATCACTGGATAGTTATTTAAGTATGACGACTGTAGTGGCTAAAACACATCGCAAATATGGCCTTTTTGTGGCGTTAGCTACAAGGGTAAATAATTTGGTGAAAGAAAAATCAATTTCCGGCTTAATTATTGGCTTTCCCAACAAGCTATCGGCTCCGGGGTTCAGAAAAAGGCTTGATTGGAAGATAAATGAGGACGGATGTGTTGTTCGTGTTAATAAAAAGATTTTGTTGGCATCAGAAGCCTTTCTTAAATACTATCAAGATTCAAGCCGCTATACTTTAGATATGAATAGCATTCTTGTACGTAATTGGCGGATGATGAAACCTGGGGGAGAGTGGTGGGAATTCGATGGTGTTTTGCTTAAGCGCTTTGGTGATGAGTTCGACCTCATGTATTTCGGTGATCCTGCTGCGTTGAAAGTGCTGCCCGATGATCTTTTCTTCAATATGATTGTTGATCAAGAACTGATGGGTATGTTCTCGAACGATAATATACGAATGGATTATCAATTCGGCTATCGTATTGAACGGCAATGTTTTATACCAAACTTTAAACTGCACATGGTTATGTCGGACGTATTTTAATGAAAATTTTAGCATTTAGTTCTATTCGTTCTGAATATGATTTGATGAGCCCTTTATTCAAATTGCTGAATAGTGATTCGGATATTGATTTGAAATTGCTGGTATCAGGAGCTCATCTTTCTCCTGCATTTGGTTATACCGTTAACCAGATTATTCAAGATGGTTTTGACATATTGCTTGATATTGAGAGTCTCATTGATTCTGATACTAAAGCATCCCGATTGAAGAGTGCTGCTAACTTGCTAATAGCCTCAATTGATACGGTGCGTCATTTTGCTCCTGATTTAATTCTCTATGCGGGAGATCGTGAAGATGTTATGATTGGCGGGTTACTAGGCAGCTATCTTTCCATTCCATCAATTCATTTTTTTGGAGGTGATCATGCTGCAGATGGTTATATCGATAACCCCATTCGGCATTCGGTATCTAAACTATCTACATTTCACTTTGTTAGCCATGAGGAGCATAAACGACGTTTGTTAGCAATTGGGGAGCCAGACTGGCGAATTTATACGATTGGTAGCATTGCGGTTGATAAATTTACTGTGTTGGAGGGCATTGATAGTCGGGCATTCTTTAAGAAGCTCACTGGATATGATGTTCCAGAAAAAAGCGCCATTGTTATTTATCATCCTATTGACATAGAAGTGGATCGTTCAGACTCTATTCTTTTGGATATTGTTTCAGAGTTGAATGAGCAAGGTTACTTCTGTTTTATTGGATCTCCCAATTCAGATCCTGGGAATCGAAAGATACTAAATGCAATCGAACATATTGAGACTTTATTTGAAGATGTATATGTATACCGTAATTTGCCGCGAGATGCATTCCTTGCGTTGTTTAAATCGGTATCGTTGATTATCGGGAATTCATCTGCAGGCTTGCTTGAGTCTGCAAGTATTCCAATTCCTGCAATTAATGTCGGATTACGTCAACGTGCGAGGCTATGCTCAGAAAATGTTATTTTTGTCGATGCGGTGCGACAGGCTATTAAGGATGGTATACGCCAAGCTGATGACCCGATTTTTCGGGGTAATGTAGCTACCATGCAAAACCTATTTGGTGATGGTCATGCTGCGCAAAGGGCATATGACCTCATTAAGCGATTAAATTTTTCTGCATCGATACTTAAGACTGAAGATCCGTTAGTTCATTAGCAATGTTTAAGCCTTAAGTTCATTTTTAGAATAAAGACAAGTTATCCGTGAAAACAATAGTCGTTGCACCTCATCCAGATGATGAAGTTCTCGGCGTCGGAGGTACGCTTCTGCGTCGTAAAGCCGAAGGCGCAAAAGTTGCTTGGCTGATCGTTACTGCTATTTCCGTAGAAACGGGATGGAGTCAGGAGAAAGTTAGTCGAAGGTCTGATGAAATCAATCGGGTCAAGGAACTCTTTTGTTTTGATGAGGTATTCATGCTTAATTTTCCTACGATCCAGCTTGATCGTGTACCGATGGGCGACTTGGTTAAGGCAGTGTCTGATGTATTTAGCTCATTTCAACCGACTGAAGTATTTGTGCCTCACTCATCCGACGTACATACTGATCACCGTGTCGTTTTTGATGCTGTTGCCAGTTGCACAAAATGGTTTCGCTATCCATCAATTAAGCGAATCCTTGCTTATGAAACCCTTTCTGAGACAGATTTCAGTTTTGGTGGAGGCGAATGTTTTCGACCGAATGTTTTCGTAAACATCAGCCCATTCATAACTGAAAAAGTAAGTGCTATGAGCATTTACTCTTCAGAGGTCGGAGCATTTCCGTTTCCTCGTAGTAATAAGGCTATTCAATCATTGGCATCATTGCGTGGCGCTGCCGCAGGGTGTGATGCGGCAGAAGCTTTTATGCTGTTGAAGGAGATTCTATGAGCAAAAAAAGTCTTTTTATGACCTGTGTAACGAATGATGGACGAAAGGAAGAGTGACCATTACTAAACAAATCTGGCGACAGGCGATTCTTCCAATGTCAGCCACTATTGAGGAGGTAATCACCAATCTTACCAAGGTTTCGATAAAGATTGTTTTGGTGGTTAATGATACGGGTAAGTTGCAAGGCACCATTTCAGATGGTGATATTCGGCGTGGATTGCTTCGGGGTCTCAATCTCAAAAGCCCAATCGAAAGCATTATCCACCATACACCCCTGGTTGTAACAGATGAAATTGGGCGAGAAGCGGTTCGGAAGTTAATGGTTGTGAACAAAATTCAGCAAGTGCCTGTTGTTGACGAGCAGCACCATATTGTTGGCTTGTACCTTTGGGATGAAATCGCTACACCGCTTATTCGCCCTAACTTGATGGTTATCATGGCTGGCGGTATGGGTACCCGTCTTCGTCCGCATACAGAAAACTGCCCAAAGCCGATGTTGACCGTTTCGGGCAAGCCTATGCTGGAGCACATCATTGAGCGTGCAAAGGAGGAGGGGTTCAGCCATTTTGTGTTGGCCATTCAGTATCTTGGCCATGTCATTGAAGAGTACTTTGGAGACGGGAATCGCCTGCAAGTGCGGATTGATTATTTGCGAGAGCAATCTCCTTTGGGTACAGCGGGCGCTTTAGGGCTGCTGAACCCGCAGCCATCTCTGCCATTTGCAGTTACCAACGGTGATGTTATGACAGACATTCACTATGGAGAGTTGCTCGATTTTCACACTCGTCATAATGCTACAGCCACCATGGCCGTCCGTGTGCATGAGTGGCAACACCCTTTTGGTGTGGTACAGACCAATGGAATTGATATCGTTGGTTTTGAGGAGAAGCCTGTGCATCGAAGCCATATCAATGCCGGTGTTTATGTGCTGGAGCCGGAAGCTCTATGTTTACTTGAGCGAGATGCACGCTGCGATATGCCGACCTTGTTTGAACGTCTGCAGGTGATCGAAAAAAGGACAGTCGCCTATCCTGTACATGAGTCTTGGCTGGATGTCGGCAGGCAAGAGGATTTGACTCGTGCAAATAACAAATAAAAATTGATGTTGAATGCATAAAATAAATGTAGAAAATCTTTGCTGGTGCTCAAATTGCCTGACCATGTCAACCAGGCCGCGAATAACTTTTGATGATCGTGGTTGGTGCAACGCATGTGTCTGGACAGAAAAGAAAAAGACGCTTCAGTGGGATGTGAGAGAGAAAGAGTTGGTAAATCTTCTTGATAAACACCGGCGAAGCGATGGCCATTTTGATTGCCTTGTTCCTGTGAGTGGCGGAAAAGATGGTTCCTATGTGGCTTATAACCTGAAGCACAAGTACGGCATGAATCCGCTTGCTCTTACGGTTACACCAGCTTTGTCGCTTGAGCTTGGCGATCGCAATCTTCGAGCTTTTGTTGAAAGTGGATTTAACCATATTTCAGTTAATCCTTCCCATGAGGCTATGCGTGTGCTGAATCGGACAGGTTTTATTGAAATGGGATTTCCTTATTATGGTTGGCTCATTGCAATACAGACGGCAGTGATTCGTGCAGCAATCGGGTTTGGAATTGGCTTGATATTCTATGGTGAAGATGGTGAAGTGGAGTATGGCGGATCAACTGAAACTTCAAAAAATCCAATCTATGACGTTCATTACCAACAGAAAGTCTATCTCGAAGGTGGGTACGATAAAGTGCTGGCAGCATCAGGTCTAAAGGATGATGATCTTTATTTTTTCCGTTACCCTTGTGATGATGAATTTCAATCCAATCCAATCCAGTTGACCCATTGGTCATATTTTGAAAACTGGGATCCTTATCGTAATTACTTGGTTGCAAAAGAACACTGTGGGTTGAAGGAAGCCGAATGTTCCAACCCTGGAACATTTACCAATTTTTCTCAAAACGATCAAGCCCTCTATTCGCTTCATACCTACTTGATGTACTTGAAGTATGGTTTTGGAAGAGCTAATCAGGATGCCTGTATTGAAGTCAGGCGTGGAGCTATGGACAGGGCGCAGGCTGTCAATTTAGTCAGGCTGTATGATGGCCATTATCCTGAAGAGTTTATGGAACAATATCTTGATTATTATCAGATGACTCAAGCTGAATTTGATGCTGTACTTGATCGATATGCCAATCAAGATCTCTTTACAAAAACAGAAGGTCGCTGGAAGCCGAAATTCATTGTAACGTGACGATAAAATCGAACCTTACCGTTATTGACTACGGGATGGGCAACATTTGGTCTGTGCTCAGTGCGCTTCGATATCTTGGTTGTGACGCAAGGGTCAGTAGCGACCCTGATGTAATTGTTCAGTCAGCATCACTTTTGTTGCCGGGTGTTGGCTCTTTTCGCAAAGCAATGGTTGCTTTGCAGGAAAAAGGGCTTGACCAAGCCATTCTTGAAGCTGTACAAACCAAAGAAAGTAAAATACTTGGGATTTGTCTTGGCATGCAATTGATGGGGAGTCGAGGTTCTGAGGATGGAGATATGATTGGGCTTGGATTAATCCCTAATCCAGTAGATAAGTTCAATCCCCAAGAAATTGGTACCGCCAAAGTCCCTCATATTGGTTTCGATCTTGTCCATAGTTCACCTGAATCCACTCTTTTCCGGGGATTATCGAGAGCTGCTGATTTCTATTTTGTTCACTCATACCGCATGTTGCCAGGTGGGTTAAAAGGGAATGTATCAACTTGTGTG
The DNA here is from genome assembly GCA_903836465.1 of uncultured Chlorobiaceae bacterium. Classification (GTDB taxonomy): domain Bacteria; phylum Bacteroidota; class Chlorobiia; order Chlorobiales; family Chlorobiaceae; genus Chlorobium. The sequence goes on along the minus strand of CAILRB010000009.1, from coordinate 4,833 downwards.
TATGGCTCCGATTTTGTTGCCGCTTATGAGCAGGATAATATTTATGCGACTCAATTTCACCCAGAGAAAAGTCAAACAAACGGTTTGGTTCTTTTAAAAAACTTTTTGGCTCAAGAGCACGATGCTTAAGAAACGCTTGATATTTACGCTCCTCTACAACGATGGGTACTTTATGTTAAGCAGAAACTTCCGCTTGCAAAAAGTTGGCGATTTGCATTGGCTCAAGAGCAATTATAACTTTTCACACATCTCTTTTTCTATCGATGAGCTGATAGTTCTTGATGTCACAAGAGGTGAACGCAATGCTAATGCTTTTTGTGAATCATTAAAATCGTTGACCGAAGGGTGCTTTGTGCCCATTGCAGCGGGCGGAGGGGTTCGAACGACTGAGCAGGCGCGTTCCTTGTTGCGTTCAGGGGCGGATAAGGTTGTTGTTAACACTCCGCTGTTTGAAAATGAAACCTTGATTGAGGAGCTGGCCAGTGAGTTTGGTCAGCAATGTGTTGTTGGCTCTGTGGATATCAAGCGGACTCTGGACGGTGTCTATCAAGTTTGGTCACACTATGGCAGTCAATGTCTACCCGGCTCAGCAGCTTATCGTATTGAAGAAATTACTACGAAGCCAGTTGGTGAAATTTATCTTAATTCAATGGATCGTGACGGTACTGGGCAAGGGTATGATTTGAATATGCTTAACTTGCTCCCGAAGGTTATGCCAAAACCAGTTATTTTGGCTGGTGGGGTGGGCAATGCCATTCATCTTGCAGAAGGCTTGGCAGACCCTCGAGTTGATGCTGTTGCTACAGCACATTTGTTTAATTTTGTGGGGGATGGTTTAAAGCAGGCGCGGCAGTCACTTATTGACAGAGGGGTTGATTTGCCAGTTTGGGATATCCAGTTGCTTGAGCAGCATTTGCGCTCTAACAAAACCGCGCAATGCATCCCAACTTGATTAACCGTATCCTCATCGTAGGGCTCGGCAGTATCGGCACCCGCCACCTTCGAATTGCAAGAGAGCTTCATCCTGATGCGGATATATGTATTTTGCGCCATCAAAAGTGCTTGTCAATTCCTGAATATGCTGATGGCTGTTTTTCAACCATAGAACAAGCTGTTGCTTTTTTACCTCAAATTGCAGTTATAGCTAATCCGGCACCATTTCACGTTTCTGTGGCCCAGCGATTAGCCGAGGCGGGAGTACATCTGCTCATTGAAAAGCCCTTATCATCATCACTTGAAGGGGTTACTCAATTGATAGAGACCTGTCAAAAGCAAGGTACTGTGTTACTGCTCGGGTATAATCTTCGATGTTTGCCCTCACTTCAACGATTCCGTACTCTCCTTCTTGAAAGTACCATTGGAAGGGTTTTGTCCGTACGTTGCGAAATTGGTCAATATTTACCCTTCTGGCGTCCCAATACCGATTACCGGCAGAGCGTATCAGCGCGTCGTGAACTTGGTGGGGGAGTGTTGCTTGAACTCAGTCATGAACTTGATTATTTGCGTTGGATTTTTGGCGAAGTTGATTGGGTAAACGCCACGCTAAGTCGCCAAAGCGCTCTTGAAATTGATGTTGAAGATACCGCACACCTGACTCTTGGTTTTATGCCTGACGATGATAAATTTCAGCTTATAGGCACCGTCAACCTTGACTTTATCCGTCACGATACAACGCGGAGTTGTACTGCCATTGGCGAAAATGGCACTCTCCGCTGGAATGGCTTAACTGGTGTTGTGGAACTGTATGAAGCGGGTGCAAAAGAGTGGTGCGAATTGTTTAGCTACCAACACCAGCGCGATGACAGCTATCTGGCTGAATGGCAAAATTTTATTGATTGTGTCGATGAACACAAACCGTCATTGGTCACGGGTGAGGATGGTTTAAAAGTCTTACAAATTATTGATGCGGCACGTATCTCCGCAGCGTCTGGTGGGCAGAAAATCGTCTCAACAATGCTCACAAGCAACCAAGACTAACCCATGAAAGCAATAGCATTTATCTTTGCCCGTGGAGGCACCAAAGGCTTGCCCGGTAAAAATATCCGTCCCTTGGGTGGAAAACCGCTAATCGCATGGTCCATTGAGCAGGCACTTGCTGTCAAGCGGATTGAACGGGTTATTGTCTCCACCGATTCAGCAGAGATTGCGGCAGTGGCGCGTGAGTATGGCGCCGAAGTCCCCTTTATTCGGCCAGCAGAACTTGCGCGAGACGAAAGCCCAGAGTGGCTTGCGTGGCGTCATGCCCTCAATTATCTGCTTAAAACGATGGGGGCATTGCCAGAAGTGATGGTCTCCGTGCCTACCACAGCCCCCTTGAGGTTGGCGGTTGATATTGAAAACTGCCTTGACGAATACGAAAAAGGCGATGCTGATATGGTTATCACCGTTACCGATGCCCATCGCAGCCCGTATTTCAATATGGTGAAAGCCAAATCGGACGGCACAGTCAGTCTGGTTAACCCGCCGAAGTCAGCTATTGCCCGCCGTCAGGATGCCCCTGTGGTTTACGACATGGCAACGGTCTGTTATGTCGCGAACCCAGAATTTATAATGACTCATAACGCTATGTTTGAAGGCCGGGTCAAGGCGGTGAATGTGCCTGTTGAAAGGGCGATTGATATTGACAACTTGCTTGACTTTCAGATCGCTGAATGTCTATTAAACATAAGAGAACAGAAGCTGTGAGCACTATCAAAGAACTCATAAACCTTACAGGTCGCCGTGCATTGATTACCGGTGCTACTGGAGGTCTTGGTAAGGTGATGGCCGATACTTTGGCCGAACTTGGCGCAGATTTAGTGCTGGTTGATCGACCAGAATCAGATTTTCAAACTCTTTGTAAAACCTTGACCGAAAGATGGGGTGTCAACGTAGAGCATTATTTTTGTGATCTTGAACTTCAGGAACAACGCACAGAATTAATAGCTTGGTTAAAAATTGGAGGCAAAGGGCTCAACATCCTCCTCAATAACGCAGCATTTGTTGGTACTTCGGACTTGCAAGGTTGGGCAGTCCCATTTGAAGAACAGACCGTTGAAACCTGGCGTCGTGCACTCGAAGTCAATCTTACTGCCATATTTGAACTCTGTCAAGGTTTAACACCCTTGCTTAAGGTTGCTGCTGGTGCCAGCATCATCAATATCGCTTCGATCTATGGCATGTACGGGCCAGACTGGAGTTTGTACGAAGGCACGAGCATGAGCAACCCGGCAGCCTATGGCGCATCAAAAGGTGGACTCATTCAGTTCACCAGATGGTTGGCAACTACCATTGCGCCTAGTGTGCGTGTTAATGCTATATCACCGGGGGGTATATTTAGAAATCAGCCAGAAGCATTTGTGCAACGCTATGAAGTAAAAACACCATTGGAGCGTATGGCAACTGGAGATGATTTTCGTGGTATAGTTGCTTATTTGGCGAGTGATATGTCCAAGTACATGACAGGGGAAAATTTAGCAGTGAATGGGGGTTGGGGTATATGGTGAATATAAAAAAATACATACATATTTATGGGTACCTCTATTTAATCTTGAATGATATATCTTTATAAATATTAAAGTGTTAGCGTTATAAATCGAGGGTAATATTTCGTATATTAAGGCAATAATATCAACTTACCCTTTGTAATGAAACACATCAACCCGTTAGGCATGTTTGACGAGCATTTTTTGCTTGAAAAACTTACCAAACTCAATGATCCTCTGGTCAAACTTGAAGCACATATCGATTGGAAAATATTCGAACCTCTTCTTGATATTGTTTTTAATAAGCCTCAGAAAAGCAGTCATACAGGTCGCCCCCCATTTGATCGAATCTTGATGTTTAAACTTCTTATTTTGCAGAGTTTGTATAACCTCTCTGATGATCAGATGGAATATCAGATCACTGACAGACTCACCTTCAAACGCTTTCTTGGCTTGAAATCAAGTGATAGAGTACCTGATAGCAAGACCATCTGGAATTTTCGTGAAACCCTTATTCTGGAAGATGTTATTGCACCGCTCTTCTATCGTTTCAATCAAGCGCTTGATGACCAAAGTATCTTTGCCAGCACAGGCCAGATTGTTGATGCCAGCTTTGTCGAAGCTCCCCGGCAGCGCAATACCCGTGAGGAAAACAAAGAGATAAAAGCCGGAAAAACTCCTGAAGCCTGGAAAGAAAAACCCCATAAGCTACGGCAGAAAGATGTCGATGCTCGCTGGGTCAAAAAGAACCACATCGTTTTTTAAGGTTACAAAAATCATGTAAAAATCGACAGTGCGACAAAACTCATCACGACATACACCGTAAGCAGTGCCTCACCTCATGACTCCCAAGAACTTTAAACCTTGATAGATAAAGACGATGCCGGTCAGATACTGTACGGAGATAGTGCCTATATCGGTCAGGAAGAAAGTATTGAATCGTGTGGCGTGACAGGCCAGATCAATGAAAAAGGTTTCAAAAACCACCCGCTAACGGATGAGCAGAAAGCATCCAACCGCCTGAAATCAAAGACAAGAGCTCGCGTTGAGCATATTTTCGGCTTTATGACGAACAGTATGGATGGCATGCATGTTCGTACAATCGGTCTTTTCAGAGCAGCAGCAAAAATAGGCTTGACCAATTTGACCTATAATATGATGCGTTGTGTACAGCTCAAGAAAACAGTCTCTGCCGTCTTTTTACATGACCAGTATGCAAAAGTCATGGGATAACTGCGCCCAGTCGAAAACAAACAAGGCATTTCTACATCAAAAATATGTCAAAGAGCAATGCTTTTGATACTATTGTGGAATAGTGTTTTGGTGATACTTATTTTTCAACATGTATCAAAAGTCACTTTTTAGAGGT
>CAILRB010000008.1 GCA_903836465.1 uncultured Chlorobiaceae bacterium | reverse complement strand
GTCACCGCTTTGCCATGCTATGTTACCAGCATCCGTTTTTCCTCCGGTGACCATAGCCGTAATGGCCGACGCAGAATCTGTTGCAGGCCACTTGCCTGATTGGGAAAAGTAGGTATCTGTAGCAGTTGTGGAGTATTTCAGTGTGCCCTGAAGTTCACCATCGAATTTCAGCCATGCGGGCAGTTGAGTGCCATCTGCCAGTGTTGCACTGTAGGTCAGGCTGTCGCCGGCATCAACATCATTGAATGTTCCAACGGGCACCATAAGGCTGAACAGTGCATCTTCAGATGTCGATACATCAGCTATCGTGCTGACTACCGTCGGAGCATCGTTCAGATTTGTTATCGTGAACATGCTGACCGTTTTTGCATACTCGTTAGAGACAAAAAGCAAATTCTGCCCACTTGGGCTGGCATCACTGGACACAAAGGTAATCCCTTCGGGGCCAGCGCCGGATTCAGCTCCATCACCGCTGAGAGCTTTGGAATCATCAGGATTGTGGAGGGATTGAACAAAACTGACATGCAGGGGATCAGTTACGTCATAGACCATGATTGCGCCTCCCGCACGCTCCAGGCCGACGAATGCAAGAGTTTTTCCCCCGATCTGCCCGATTGCAATGCCTTCAGGCTCGGGGCCTTTATTGTCGGAACGGGTGTCAACAAAAATACCGGAGGTCGCAGGATCAGCCGAATTGAAAGAGCCTGTCGAGGCTGCAAACTGCTCAATCTGCGACCCACTGTCGAAAACGATGGTACCATCGGCATTAAGAATGCTGAAGGATCGTGCTCCGTATGCCTGAATTTGTTCGATAACTCCGTCGCCATTAATGTCACCGTTGTTGCCGGGTGCAAGAGAGATTCTCAAGTTGCCTATTGCCGAGGTGCTCAGCAGATTGCCATATTTTGCGATCAACCCAGGGTCCAACGAAAAGTTATGTCCGCTGACAGGATCGACGTAACTGGCTATATCTTTAAGTTTTACGGCATCAGGTGACATGAAGTCATTACGATCGTCTCCTTCGTTGGCAATAATGTAGTAGGCTTTGCCGTCAGAGCCTGTAAACGAACCTATTCCATCAGGCATGTACTGACCAAATACAGGCAAGTTAGTCAGTGGTGTGTAGGTGCCCTTGTCGCTGCCGTCCAACGGCAGGCCAAGCCAGCTTTTGAACCCCAGAGGCACAATATCGGTAAATGTTCCTGTGGCTATATCGAGAATACCAATTGCATTGTTCTCTTGCAGAGTCACAAAGGCGGTTTTGCCATCAGGTGAGATACTGATGTATTCTGGTTCGAGGTCATTGGCAACAGTAATTCCATCGAACAGGCGAACACCTTCTGCCCGCAATTCTGCAAATTTATCGTTGAACGCTGTAAATGAGGCCGTCTTGACCGTTGCGGCAGCGACACCATTACTGAGGTCGATAATGCTGACCGAGCCTTCGGGATTACTGGTCATGCTGGCCATTTCACCTTCGTTAGCGACCAGAACGGTCTTTCCGTCGGCGCTGAAGGTTAGCATGTCGGGGTTTGCCCCTACGGTGATGCTACCAATAATCATCGATGCATCACCTATCGTCCCGTTGGCATCGAGGAAATAGACCGTTCCTGGCAGGGTCTTGTCTGCGGCGGCCACAGCAACTGAAACTAGGCCGTTTTTAACCGCAACGCTGTTCAGATCATTGCTTCCAAGTGGAATAGTCGCAAGGAGTGTCATATGAAGAGCGGCATCCACGCTGACAACCTGCAAACCGGTAAATGAAGTGACAAAAAGTCTCCCGCTCGCAGCATCAAATGCCGATATTTCAGCTCCCGCAAGAGAGATTGAAGAGGCAAAAGCGAAGGATTCACTTTTGTTGCCAGTAAGGGAAAGCGCGTTGGTGATCGCAACTTCCTGGAATGAGAGCGCATCATGGCCATCGATGGTCTGCAGTGTGGCCATATCGTTGGCGGCGGACAAATCGTTATAGGAGACCTTCACAGCCTTCGACAGGTCGAGCGGTGCGTTCAACGTCAGTATGACCTCGTTGTTGACTACCTGAAGGCTGCTGATCGTCGCAATGGTTTCGCCGTTACCAACAACAAACTGGCTGACGGAAGGAACATGTTCTGTATCAAGAGCTTTTTCAAAATACAGTGTGACGACATTACCGAGTCCGTCGATACTGGCATTGACCAGCGGAGCATTTGGTCCGTAGAGTTCGTAATGCTGTTGAGGGGTAAGGTTGTAATCGTCAGCAAGAATTTCTTTCAGGCTGGCTGTCGTAACGCCGTCCCAGAAATCAGGAAGAGAAATCTGTACGTTATTGTCAGCAGGCAAACCGTCCGTCCAGAGGGACTGCAGTGCGCCAGCAAGCATATTCTGCATCTGATTGCTTGATGTCGCCATCGCCTGAATCGTCAGAAGCGTTGTCTGATCCATGGTTTCATCACCTTTATAGTGCGCTGCCATGGCTGCAGAAAAGAGCGGCGCAACGTAGTTTGCGGCATCCTGGGAGATATGGAAAGTTCCCATTAGGTATGCAACAGCAAGCTGGTTAAGGCCGCTCATGAGATAATCGGTGGCATAGGCTTGAAACGATGTCGCAACACCAAGATCATAATCGATCTCTGTAACGGAGGTCGTCGTGATGTCGACGGTGTGGTCGTTGTTGATGGTGACGGTGCGGACCGGGCTGGGCCAGGTGACCAGTGAACCGGTTTCAATTTCATAAAGCCCGCTTGCGGCATCCCGATTGACATCATTGGCATGGAAGTGACCGGTAAACATCATGCTTAAACCTGCATCAGCCAACTCCTGAGCAAGGGATGTGCCGTCGGTAGTATCATCTGCTATCACATAATCCGGAAACAAGTCGGCTTGTAGCGTGAAGTGTTCAGACAGGTTATGATGCATCATGCCGATGACCGTAATACCCTTGATTTTGGCTTCCGCAAGGATGTCGAGAGCCCATTGCTTTGTTGCAGCGTTCAGACTGCCGGAGGTTTCAGGGTAGGTTCCGTTCTGAGCGTACTTACAACTGTCGATACCGAGGATCCAGAGATTGTCCGACGCCTCCGCAACATAACTCAGTGAACTCGGGTCCTTGTAGATGGCTTCGCCATATCCGAAATCCGCATAGATATGCTGAAAGTCTTCAGCACTGACCGATTCTACCGGTGTAGCAGTGGCGCCGTCATAGCTCATGGCATCAGGGTTGTTGATGTCGTGGTTGCCGGGAATCACATAAACCTGCACACCTGTGCTTTCGAGCTCAGCAAGGTATCCAGCAAAGGCCTCATGGCTTACCTTTTCGCCGTCCTTGGTAAGGTCGCCAGAGATAAGCAGGATATTCGGTTTTTCAGCTTTAACAATGTCTATCGCGGATTGGAGGATAGCATCGCTTTCCGGAATCATTTTGCGGTCGCCGGCAAGGTATGCTTCAAAGGTGGCTCCTTCTGTGCCAAGAGATGGCGCGTAATAATGAGGGTCCGATATAACCGAAATAACGGTTTTAGAGAGTGTGGAGGATTGAAGAACTGCAAGGAGATCCGTTAAGTAATTCTCTTCATTAAAAACATTTAAGGCCATTTTCCACTCCTGTTGATATTATGAAAAGAAATAAGAGTATTTATTTAGAAATAAATACATTTTTTATACTTAGAAAGGCTGGCAATTGTTACCGTATCATTGTAATCATGTAACGCTGTTTAGATCTTTTCAGCTCCATCAAAAAGTTTTATTGCCACTACGATATTCCCTGTAAGCTTGATTGGATGTACAGATATAATTTCAGACAAGCAATAATATCACTCCTCAAGAAAATAATTATTAAGACTTTGTAACGTTTTTGTTGAGAGTATGGAAACTTCACTGACAAGTGGATATCTCCACGATACCTCCAACGGCTATCATTTATTAAGAGGGTTTTTGCCCAAGATCCGGTACAATGATCGTCGTTCACCGGAATCGCTTTGAGGGGGTGGAGTAGCCAAAACTACACATCAGATATGACTATAACTGATGAAAGGGATTTGACTTTATAGCTTCAGGTCGGTAACAACAATAGTTCCATGAAACCGTTTGTCAGGGAAGATTACCCTTCCTTTTGAATTAATGACAATATGGGGATTCCCTGATTTTTCCAGCAAGTGAAGAAGTTTCAGCAAGTCTTTTTTTCTGGAAGGTTTTATAATCATATCTGCCAGAGCATCAACTTTTTTGATGTCATGATTGATTAGTTCATCATGCAAATAAAACTCTGCGTTTATTTCCTTTTTTAATTCATCAAGTCGCAACATGAAGTTTTCCATTTAGTTATGATGCTGCATAGAGCTTCCTTCTTTGACCAGAAAACGTTGAGGATAGTTTTCTTACAAGGGAACAGGACTGTAGCTTGAAACAAAACTATACCCGATTCAGATTCTTCATCGTGACTGTGTGATGATGTTTATCAGGAATCATGAATCTTTTCAAGAGTAAGAAAAGAAGATAGTGTTGGGGAAATGTTACGATCATGCAACAATTCTGTGAAATCATCAATTGTAAGGCTTGCAGAAGGCTTTTATACAACTTATTATTCAATTGCAACAACGCTAAACCTGATATTTTTTGTATGCTAAACGTTGCAAAGAAATCTTAAGCAAAGCAGGTAGGTACTTGTGAAAAAAAGAATACTTGACCGGTACGAACATACGGTTTCCGGTAGCGTTATTATTGATGTCGCTGCACAGCGTGTTGAGGATCTGTATGAGAACTTCGACAAGACAGCACCATATCATAAAAAGGATCTTGATGAAGATCTGGTCTATTATCTTACAGAGTGTGTGACTGAAATAGGTCGTGCGGACTTTGTTATCAGGTTTATGTTCGAGTGTTTTCCATCGGAAGAGTTTATGCTTCGGGTTCGTACCAGTGTCCACAAATATTTCATGTATCTGCGAGAGCTTGAGTTTGCTGCGATGAAAAAAATGCTGAAAACATCAGTAATTATTCTCATTTTCGGCATTGTTCTTCTCGGACTCTCTCTCTGGGTTAATAATCTGTTTGCTTTTGAAAATGCCACATCCTTTCTTAACAGGGTACTTGCCGAAGGGCTTACGATTGTAGCCTGGGTCTCGGTGTGGGAGGCGCTTGCTACCTTATTGGTGAACTGGCCTCCACATTTGTCACAGATAAAACTGTTTATGAAAATTGCTGAAGCTCCGGTACAATTTCAAAAGCCATCGGACTCACTCTCCAGTGGTACAGTGGGCCCAGCCGAACATCAGATTTGACTGTATCATAAAATGAAGAGTCTCGGCTTCAGGCAAGAAGATGAAGGCGGGAAAACACATAATCAAGAGAATCCTCATTCAGAATAATCCTGGAATAGCCTGTCGAACCAAGTTTCGTCGGGTGATTGCCACGATCACTGGAAAATGTTGAACTCTGTTTGCCGTTATACCAGCAGACAAGTCTTATGGTGCTTCCCTCAATTTCGAGAGCCGTGATGCCACGTTTTCCAATTGTGCATCCTGAGTTGAAGAGACTTGGTATGGTAAGATTGTGGTAAATGCCACTTCTGAGACCGATTTTTTTCCCTTGCCGCGAACAATCTTCAAGTTCGATTTTCAACGACTCCATCTTCTTTTCAATTGCCGTACGTTTTTCGCCCTCAGCGGATGGGTAAATCCTGCAGAGTTCTTCAATCTTGTAGTTCAGATAATCTACTTTGGAAAGAGATTCAAACAATGGACGATGGGTATGTCCTATGATGGAAACAATTTTTTCCCGGTTGGAAAACTCATAAATTGATTTTTCGACAGCGAACCTTCGACGGCTGTTGTAGGCGACAGAAAAGTTTTTTATACCAGCAGGCTTGGCAATGTAGCGGAGAAAAAAGATTGCTGCACGACTGACAAAAGGAAACGTCTCCCACATAAAGACTGAAGCTTGATGACCGTGAAAAAGCAGGAGAGTTTTATCGCGATAATGAAATTTCAGAGATTCGACCAGTGATGACGCAAACCGGTACCCTTTTTCCTCAAGCAATGCAGCATCATGGTTGCCCCAGGTTTTCCAGAAAAAGCCGTTTTGTTCAAATGTTTGAAACAGGTCGTAAAAATCTCTCCACTCAGCTTCAATACTGGCAAGCGGGAACTTCAACAGCTCTTCAATATCTCCATTGAGAACAAGGCTGTATTTTTTCGGCCGATAATAGCGTTCGAGTATGCTTTTAACCAGTTCGGCATTTTTCCGAAACTCATCAAGTCGTCCGCCATTTCCCATGTGCAGATCGCTGAGGATAACAATCTTTGACGATCGATCGAGATGTACCGACTTTGCTGTATCAAGGAGTCGTTTTAGATGAGGATGCTTTCGTTTATGCAGCCACATCAGGTTATTTCCAAAACAGAGTGCACTGTTTGAGAATTCAAGCATTTCTGTTTTATTTACACGCATGAGTTTTTTTTACAGCAGCTCTGTAGAGCAAAAGAGCCTGACTGTTTACTTTGGGGGCGTCGTTGTCAATCAATGAGTATTTGCCGTCGGCATTCATCTGCCATGCCTTGACATTATCACTAAGGATCAACTCAAAATCCGAGGTAACGATATTCACAAGAGCTTTATCAAACACAGGAAAAATTGCCTCAACTCGATCGTCAAGGTTTCTTGGCATCATATCAGCGCTTCCAAGATAAAGCTCTTCCTTTCCTCCATTATGAAAGTAGTATGCCCTGCTGTGCTCAAGAAAACGTCCGATAATGCTGATGACCCGAATATGTTCACTGACTCCGGGAATACCTGGTTTCAGACAGCAGATTCCACGAACAATAAGGTCGATTTTCACCCCTTCACAGGAGGCTTTGTAGAGTGCACGAATGGTTTTTGCGTCAACCAGGGAGTTCATTTTCATGATTATTCTTCCGCACTGATCTTTCCGGTTCCATTCAATCTCCCGCTCAATCATCTCAATAATTCTTTTTCGGGTGTTGATTGGCGAGACAAGCAGTTTTCTGTAGGTGGTATGTTTTGAATACCCGGTCAAAGCGTTGAAGAGTTCTGCTACATCATTGGCTAACTGTTCGTTGGTTGTGAAAAGGCTGTAATCAGTGTAGAGCTTTCCTGTTGAGGGGTTGTAGTTGCCTGTTCCAAGATGGAGATATCGTTTCAGTTTTTGTTGTTCACGTCGCACAATCAGGGTAAGCTTTGCGTGGGTTTTCAGTCCCGGCAGACCATAAGCGACATGAGCGCCGACATTTTCAAGCGCCCGTGCCCAGATAATGTTATTACCTTCATCAAATCTTGCTTTGAGTTCCACAAGGACAGCAACCTGTTTCCCTGCTTCGGCAGCCTTCATCAAAGCCTTGACAATTGGCGAATTGCTTCCTACCCTGTACAGCGTCTGCTTTATTGAAAGTACTGCAGGATCAAGCGCAGCATTGTTGATTAAATCAACAACAGGCTGAAACGACTCGAAAGGATGGTAAAGCAGCCTGTCTTTTGCTCTTATTGCACTAAAAATATCCGTTCCGAACTCATCCTCAATCGGGTTACCGGGCACAAAAGGCTCATCTTTCAAGTCCGGTCGCTCTATCTTCAAGAGATCGATCAGGCAGTTAAATCCGAGCGTTCTATCTATATCATACACATTTCGCGGGGCGACATTGAGATTTTTCATGAGCAGATTTCTCATCGAAGGCGGCATTTCTGGTGTGATGTCAAGTCGGACCACTTTTCCGTAACGACGTGACCGAATTCCTTGCTCGATAGTTTTCAACAGATCGCCAGCTTCATCTTCCTCGATTTCAATATCAGCATCACGAATCAATCTGAAAAAATGCGATTGTATGATCCTCATTTTCGGAAACAGGTGGGCCAGATTGCATTCAATCAGATCTTCAATCCAGATAAACCTTATAATTTCGTTTTCATCATAAAAACCCTTGATATTGTTAAGCTGAAGAAGTCGCGGAAGGATGTCTGGAACCTTTACGCGGGCAAACTTTAACCCTTTGCTTTCATCGTCTTCCAGTTCGACGGCAAGATTCAGTGAAAAATTTGTCATGAATGGAAAGGGGTGGCCTGTATCGAAAGCGAGCGGGGTAAGTACAGGATAGATCTCCTTTCGAAAATAGTGACTCAAAGCGTGCTGCTGTGTGGCGGATAATTCAGAAACTTTAAGAAACTCTATACCCTCTCGTTGGAGCGCTGGCATCAGATCGTTATAAAAGCATTCATTTCTTTCGTTGAGCTGTTGCTCTACCATCTCGCGAATCTTTTCAAGCTGCTCAGAAGGCGTATAGCCATCGATTGTTCGATCCTGAAAGCCGGCCTCATATTGATCTTCAATACCGGCAACACGGATCATAAAATATTCATCAAGATTTGAGCTGAAAATAGAAATGAATTTTACCCGCTCAAGAAGTGGGTGCGCATGAGGATTACGTGCTTCTTCAAGTACCCGCTGATTAAAATAGAGCCAGCTCAGCTCCCTGTTGACATAAAGGGAGGTATTGAGAAAATTTGGAAGACCCACTCTATTGCCGTCAATTTTTTCTGTTTCCTGTTCTTCTGTGGGATGCAAATAAAGCAACTGCTCCGTTAATTCCTGTGGTTGGCTTAACATATATTTATTCAGGAGGTTATCAATTGATCATAAGACCATTCTGTGTGCCGCACCATCTCTCCCGTTACCAGAAAGACAACTTCATTGGCTATTCGGGTTGCATGATCAGCCATCCGTTCGATATATCTTGAAATGCTTAAGGCGGCGATGAGCTGGTCAACATCCGAATCCGGTTTTTTCATGAGTGAGGTAACCCTTTTGAAAACTTTTCGATGTATGGAATCAATATCTTCATCCATGGCACTGACAAGTCTGGCAAGAATGCTGTCTTTAGAGATAAATGCTTCAATCGACTTCTTGACCATTTCGCCTGCGTGCATGCAAATGTTTTCGAATTCAAACGATTCGAGCATTTCAGGACTGATTTCCGGTATACGGTCAATAATATGAATAGCCAGATCCCCGATATGCTTCAGTTCATCATTTATCTTTATAATGCTGACAATGGCACGCAGATCCTTTGCAACCGGTTGCTGCAAGGCGAGAAAAGCCAGACAGCGTTCCTCAAGGTTAACCTCAGCAACGTCAATTTCATTTTCCACAATTCTAATATGGCGTGCGCCCTGATCATCATGATGTTTAACGGCATGAAGGGCATCAAGAAAATTGCCCACTACTTTCCCGGAGAGTTGAGCAAGAATCAAGGAGAGTTCTTTTATAAGTAAATGAGTCGGGCGTTCTGACATAAAGAGAAAAAAGTTTCGTGAACTGAATCTTCAGAAGAGCTGAAATTTTTGTTATCTGTTCTGAATCATCCAGAGTGATGATTAAACAATGTCTTAATGACGAAAATTAAATGTTCCTAATCTATAAGCTTCAAGCGTAACAAGCAATGAAGCTTCTGTTACAACTCTGAAACATTTACAGGTTAAGACTAAAGGGCTCAGTATTAATTTTTCTCAATTGCTTCCTAAAGATTTAACCTGTTCGTAACAATTCATCATTATTGGTTGTCTCTTTATTTTTCTGAAAACCCTATCTTCAAAAACATTATAAATTAGAGATACAACCAGTACCATTTGTTCCATCAAAAATGTTTTTTACACCAAAACTCCGGAAAATGGTCTGCGGGAAAATCAGGAAAAAATCACTGTGGTTTGAATCAGAGTAACAAATATCAGGATGACTAATATTTACCAGGAGGTGCATCATAATGGAGAAAAACACGACGCAGGTAACATTTCAGGATGTGATGGGTAGTTGTACTGGAAAAGAGGATATCGATTGTTCAAACAAGGGTTTAACGTCACTCTTCGGCTGCCCTGAAAAAGTCAGGAATTTTAATTGTTCAGGGAACCAACTGACAACACTTGAGGGCGCTCCTAAAAAGGTTAAGGGAAGTTTTAATTGCTCAGGAAACCTGTTGACCTCTCTCGAAGCTGCCCCGGAGGAAGTTTATGGGAATTTTGACTGTTCAAATAATCGATTGAGATCTCTTGATGGCAGTCCGCTGTTTGTTATGGGAGACTTTTCTTGTGCTGTCAACCAGTTGACATCGCTGAAAGGCGAGCATGATGACTCAACTGTGGCGTGCATTCTTGAAGGCTGCCCGGAGGTCGTTGAGGGGGATTTCGATTGCTCCAGAAATAAGCTGACCACTCTTGAAGGAGCCCCTCATCTTGTTGGTGGTGATTTTGATTGTTCATATAACCAGCTTGTCACACTCAACGGCGCTCCAAAAAAAATTCAGGGTGATTTTGAGTGTTCAAACAATCATTTGACCACCCTGGCTGGCAGTCCCGATTGTATTATGGGGGATTTCTCTTGCGCAGGCAACCAGTTAACTTCCCTTAAAGGTGGAGTGAGAGTAGTTTCCGGTAACTTCGATTGTTCAAAGAATCAACTGACCTCTCTCAAGGGGGCCACCAAAAAGGTTGATGGTATTTTTAATTGTTCTGTGAATCAGTTGACATCACTCAAAGGTGCTCCAGAAGAAGTTGGTACGTTTCTCTGTTTCAGAAATCAACTGACGTCCCTCAAGTGGGCACCTGAAAAAGTCAAGGGGAGTTTTGATTGCTCATGCAACCAGTTGATTTCACTTGAGGGTGCACCTAAAAGGGTGAAAGGAAATTTCAATTGTTCAGGAAACCAATTGTCAGTGCTCGATGGTACTCTGAAAAAAGTTGGCGGTGATTTTATTTGCGGGAAAAATGCACAGCTTTTTGATGATCAACAAGTTCGGACGGCTTACAATGTGAAAGGGAACTGCATCTCCTGACGCCTCACAACATGAAGCAGGCAACAACGTTCAGGGTTGTTGCCTGCAAAGAGCAATTAGTGAAAAGCGTTGGTCAAATCTCCTGCCTGTGGCCGAATGCCGGGTAACGGCTCAAGCTCAAACTGCTTTGTTATAAATTTAAGGATAGAAGTTGTGTCGTAATACGTGTGATCGACAAAATGAGTTTTGGCCCAGGGTGATATGATAATGGCCGGAATACGTATGCCAGGTCCCCAGCGATCACCTTTTGGCGGAGCCACATGATCCCAGAACCCGCCATTTTCATCATAGGTTATAATAATTGCCATCTTTTTCCATTGAGGACTTTTCTGTAACTCATGGACAACTTTTGCAATATGGGTATCTCCAGACATCACATCGGCATATCCCGGATGTTGGTTTAGATTACCTTGTGGTTTGTAAAAGACAACTGAGGGTAATGTTCCTGCCACCATATCTTTTTGCAAATCCGAATAATCTTTCAGATGCTGTTTTCGTTCCTCTGAGCCAGCAGCAGTTGTTGGATCAAATCGTTTAAAGTAATTGAACGGTTGGTGGTGGGTCTGAAAATTTGAGCTTTTATTGTTATTTATAATACCGCGATTTTTCAAGGCATCATTCCATCCTCCGGCATACCATATCCAGCTTACTCCCTTTGCACTTAAGAGATCGCCGATAGTTTTGAAATCTTGAGGAGGAAGAGGATTTTTTGTCGGGTCAGCAAGTTGACTGTTTCCTCCAGCAGCGGGAGGAATTCCACTCGGTTGATAAGCAGGCTGTAGCGTATTAACCGCATAACCATCAGGGGTCACCGACTGGTCTGCAACATAAACTGCTTTACCGCTCATGGCGCTGACAGGGGAGTTCTCTGCAAGAGTGAGCTTTACACCACTTGTCTCGACACTACTCTTGAGAATGGCAGGGGCATCAGGGTACGTGGGAGTAGATGCGGAAACCAGCCAGAAATGGTTCAGAAATGATCCACCAAAAGCACCCATAAAAAAATTATCAGCAAGGGTATATTGTTTAGCTAATTTCCAGAGTCGCATGACAGAGCCGTCGTAATAACCCATTGTTAAACCGCCAGCATCAGACCATGCCGCAAACATGTTGTTTTTGCCACCATTAATCTGCATCTGATTGTTGTAAAACCGATGTGTTAAATCAGGTGTAGCTTTGTCAGGCATCAAGCCTCCAGGGAAAGCGACAGATGGTTTATCAATACGAAAAGGTGTATTAGGCAATTTGTTGACAACGCTCTCGTTATTATCGCCTGTGGGGGGCGACGAGTTCCATACTGACGGAAGATTGGCAAGAGGAGTAACACCATCTCTGTCTACTTGCTTGAAATCATTAAAATTAGTAAAATTCCCCTTCACGTCTTTAAAAATGCCATTGGCGCCCGGAAACATTCCATACAAATTATCAAAACTTCTGTTTTCAGCATAAATCACCACTATTGTTTCAATTTTCCGAAGAGAAGCATCTCCTTTTTTTTGAGCGTAAAGGGAATCATTCCATAATGAAAGAAATGTAATAGCAATCATTACAGGCAATTCCCATATTATTCGGGCAGCTTTTTTAGTCATACTCACTTTTTATTAGTTAGAAAAAAATGAATGTTTCCTGAACAGCGGCAATAATTTCGCAAGAATCTTGCATTTCAATACGGTTAATTTTTACAAATTACCGACTCAGAAAATAGACTTTAAACCAGTCAACGTGATCTCCAAACCCCATCGCCTTCAGCTCAGCTTCTACGGCTTCTTTAGTGCTCATTGATTTCATGGGGAGTTGAAGTGTATCAAATTCCCACTCCCCGTGAAATATTCCCGATTGATTCACTATTGCCGTTTTTACACGAGAGCATGAGGAATAAGTTATGGCATATACGGCATTTTCATCGTATATAATACCATTAAAATTGTTTGTAATATTCTCCAATATACGATACTTGCTCAGTTTTTTACTGATAGGTTTCTGATAATTTAACGTATTGCATTTTACAGTGCTATGTGCTAATTCAAGATATATTGTTGATTTTTCTGTCATTGATTTGTCAAGCTCAAACTTTTTGCCATCCAGAAGCAAAAAAGAATATGGAGGTATTTCAACAATAGTTGATTGATATCCTTTTAGAATTAATGGGGGGTTACACTTTTTTAATTCTAATAAATACTCATCATTATTTATGGAAACAAATATTGAATAGATAACAATGGTGCGATCTTTCATGTTTCTGAGATCGACATACCTAATGCATAATGGTGAAATTGGATTGTTGCCAAATGAAATTCCTGCATTTACTCTTGTTCCGATTTTCTGTAAGCCGAGATATAAAGAAATGGGGAAAATGAGAAGGCCCGGCACTATTTTAAGAAATTCCTGAAAGGAAAAGTAATGTTCAAACATGATGCATATCTCAAGAGTGAATCTCTGGAATTATAGATGCAGGCAGGGGTTACACCGTGCTTTGTCAACCTGACAAGATATGTGATAAAGTGTTGAGGGATTGTTAAGGGTATGTTAATAATCAGAAAAAAGCAGGGTTGGCTGAGAGCCAAAGAGAGCTGGTTACAAAAACGTTTACAATTTTAGTGTACATTGAAAAAGAGAAAATAATAAAGTCAAAGCTCACCTTTTATATGTAAGTGTTATGTCGGATCCAATGCTGCTCGTCGTCGAGGATGACCAGGACCTTGCGAACCTGCTGGAGTATAATCTTAATCGGGCAGGTTATAAATGTCATCTTTCGGGCAGCGCTGAAGATGCTCTTGTAGAACTTTCACGAAAAAGTTTTGACCTTGTGCTTCTTGATATCATGCTTCCGGGAATGGACGGGTTCGAGCTGTGCCGAAAAATCAGGCAGCATCAACTCTATAAGGATATTCCCATTATTATGGTGACGGCCAAAGGGGAAGAGATAGACAGAATTCTTGGTTTTGAACTCGGCATTGATGACTATGTTATCAAACCGTTCAGTCCTCGTGAGCTGAACCTCCGGGTACGCGCAATCCTCAAGCGGGAGCGCCGTCAGGGGGGCAAAATGCAGGAGGTACTCAAGACTGGAGGTCTTGAAGTAGATCTTACTCGTCATATTGTTACGCTTGATGGCAAAGAACTTGTGCTGACCCTTATGGAGTTCAAACTGCTTGTCGCACTCCTCAAAAGAAAGGGAGAGGCCCAGTCACGGGAGACGTTGCTCAGCGATGTCTGGGATATAGACAAGAATATCAGCACAAGAACTATCGACACGCACATTACAAGGATACGCGAAAAGCTTGGGGAGAGTGGAAGTATCATCAAAACACTACGGGGGCTTGGTTACAAGCTTGTGGAGAATAATGATGAAGCCCATGCACGTTAAGCTGCATTTCCGGATTGGTCTGGCTCTTGGCGGGATTATTTTTTTTGCGGTAGTCATGAGCTATCTTTTCGTTGGCCATCGGTTGACGGAGATACTGACTTCAGAAACCAGACATGAGTTGCAGCGGGACCTTCTGCTCAACAAACAGTTCCTGGAGCAGAAGCCACAAGATTGGCAATCAAGTGAAAAACTTCGTGTATGGATGGCACAGGTGGGGCGCGCACTTGACGTCAGAGTTACCCTGATTGATCTTGATGGAAGGGTTCTTGGTGATACCTCCATCTCGCAGGAGAAGCTCATCACCTTTGAAAACCACCGTGGCCGACCAGAGGTTAAGGCCGCTCTTGAAAGTGGTTACGGTGAAAATACTCGATTCAGCCAGTCGGTAAAAGAGTACATGCTCTATATGGCGGTACCTGTCGGGTTGCCAAAACCGTGGGCCATTCTTCGATTCTGCAAACCGCTCTACGACATCGAAATTTATGAACTTGAGTTTCGCAACAAGGTTATTGGGCAGCTTTTATTCATACTCTTTTTTTCTCTTGCCGCTGGTGTTCTGACAGCTTTTTTGTTTACCCGACAACTGCGCGTGCTTGCTAACATGGCTAAAAAAAGGATTAAAGGAGACTTTTCCGGCGTTATCCACTCTCAGCGACGTGATGAATTCGGTCTGCTGGCACAGGCATTTACGGTGATGACGGACAAGATAACAACAATGCGTCGCAGTGAGGAGTGGTATCTGGCTGTTTTTTCGGGCATTCGTGAAGCAATTATTGTCACCGATGTATCCGGTGATATTATTCTTGTTAACCCTGCAGCTTCAACAATGTTGCACATTGACGGAGCAATGTTCAAGTTACGCTCGGTCAGGCATCTTTCTGACAGCAAGCTTCAGGAGCTGTTTGCCAGAGTTCACAGCACACAAATAGCGTTACGCAAGGAGGAGATGTCGCTTATGACCTCTAAAGGGTTACGGATTATGCAGATTAGCTCCATGCCCCTCATCAAGGAAAACCGGTTTGAAGGAACAGTGGTTGTGTTGAATGACATCACAACGATTCGCAACCTTGAAAAAATACGGCGTGATTTTGTTTCCAGTGTGTCACACGAACTGCGCACGCCACTTACCGTTATCACCGGTTATACTGAAACCCTGCTCGAAGGGGCGATAGATGATCCAAAACATGCGACACCCTTTCTGAACATCATCCTGCAGGCAAGTCAACAGCTCACGGCTCTGGTCAACGACGTGCTTGATCTCTCCAAAATTGAGTCGGGCTACATCGAGTATCAATTTACAGGAGTCGATATTAATGAAGTGGTGCAAAAATCGGTTGACTTTCTGAAACCGTCACTGGATAAAAAACGGATCAGGCTTGATATCAATATTTCCAAAGAACTTCCACCAGTGTATGCTGATGCCCGGTATCTTGATATTGTTATCCGCAACCTTCTCGACAACGCCATCAAATATGTTGATGACAGCAATGGAAGGATAAGGATTTCAGCCTTCAGGGTTGATGATGATGTTCGACTGGAGGTCGAAGATAACGGAATCGGCATATCAAAACCCGATCTTGAGCGTATCTTTGAGCGCTTTTACCGGGTTGACAAGGGGCGTTCCCGCCAGCTTGGAGGCACAGGTCTCGGGCTGTCAATTGTGAAGCATATCGTTCTCGCCCATAAAGGTGATGTTGAAGTTCGATCGCGAGTTAACCACGGTTCAGTCTTCAGTGTGAGGTTGAGAGTTGCGAAGGAAGAGATTGACTGAATAAAAAAAAGATAGTTCAGGATTTTTATGTAAAATATAGCAAACATATATATCTTCATTTCTTAAAGATCACCTTTACCAAAGAGCAGTTCTCTGTTGCTCTCAGGCTTTTCAAGACCGCCATCCGCACTGAATAAGACCTGTCGAAAATAGGTTTGACAGCACGGGCGACGTTGAGTTGCATGACCCTTCTCTCTATTGTCAAGAAAATGAAAGCCCAACCATCATGCCTGAAAAAATTCTTTCCACGCTGCTTGCCTCTTTGACCGGGCAAATTCAGACAAACAATACTCAGGAAGAAAGATCTCTTGAACAGCTTCAGGAAACACTTGCCTCTGCTCTGTTTCAACAGAATCCGGAAACCATTCGCAATCAGGATTTTATTTTTGAGCGGAGCGATTTGTTCGCTTCGACCAACGTTGATAAAAAACGGATCGACAAGATTGACAAGATTGTTGCGCGCATCAAATCACAGGTACCCCGCAACCAGCAGGTATTTGTGCGCACGCTTCCTGTCCGCACTACCCAGGTGCAGGGAAGTACTCCGGCAGCCGCAGCAGGTGTAAGGGTAACGACGTCGGGCCCTTTCATAGACAGTAGCGGACAAAATCTCTATTTTGATGTAGTACGTACCGAGAAGCTTATTCCTCTTTATATCAATGGTTGGGTAGAACCAGCAATGTTGTTCAAGGCAAGTTTTGTTGAACCCCTCTTTGTTCTTGCCAACACGCTGCCTGTCGAACTTGCGAGAAAGTATGTCATCGTTCCTGATTCCGTATGGATCAATGCCAGAGTCTTCGATTCTGCCGCAGACGCGGCATATTTCTGCGGTCTTCGGGTAAAGGGAGGAACACTCACGCTGGATAACGACCCGGAGATTCTCAATGGTCAATTGACGGTGAGCGCTCTGACAACGGTTCATGTCGAGTTGCAGCTTGAACAGAACACGAGTTTTGCAATCGACCCGACAAGTCCTTACGGAGTTGACGCCCGCCAGACGGAGTTCAAGCTTCCTGAAAGCTTTCAATTCAGCTTCAAAGGGATCACGAAGCAGATCCTTGCGGTTCAGTCATCCTCATGGTTTGTTTATGGCCATAAAGCCGCATTCAACTATAACGGCGATCAGAACACTCTTTTTCTTCCGTTTTTCAGCAGGCTCTTCATTCCTGTGGAGTGCGATAATCCTCTCTTCAAGATCGGAACGTGTGACTCATTATTGTGTACGTTTCAAGGCGAGGCTTCCATTCAAAAGAGTTGGTGGAGCATTCCTGCAGCCAAAATTGACTTTGCAAATCCACCGGAAGCGGACGGTAACGGTGCCCTCATTATTGGTTGCGGCCCAGGGCTTGATGCTGCAATGATCAATCTCAAGAATAAACACATTTCCCTCCCAAGTCCCTTTATCATCGGTGAACCGGGGCGAATCGGCCTGACGGAATTGAAGAGTGACGGGGGGGGATCCCTCCAGACTTTCGCGCTTTGGCAGGATGAGGTGAACTGCTTCGGCACCACAATGGAGTGGCGTATGCAGAAGGATGCACTCTTCCTCTTCAATTCGGTTGCCGCCGGTGACGAAATGGTCGCAGGTACAACAAATTGCGAGATGCTTGTTGATCGCCCGGTGAAGGTTGACGGAGTTGCTGTTACCGTGAAAACTAAAAACAGTGGTTATGTTCTCAGCGCCGGGAAAACCAAACGGCAAATAGCGATCATCGATAACAATGTTTTGTCAGATAATTCGAAACCAGACAAAATACCCGGTGTAAAGCCTTACGCACTGGCGATGCACAATGCATTGTTTACCGTTACGCCCCCCAACAGCGTTGTGCTTTTTGGAGAGTGTTCGGAAGATTTTACCTCTGTCACAAAAGGGAAGCTCTACCTCGGCTTCGGCATGTTCTCTTACCTGCCGACCTTGCCCGATCCTTATGCAGCCAACCTTGGCGTGTTAAGAAGACAGTTTGAGATGGGCACCCAGACTACTGTTGCTGTTGTGTCGTCAGGGAAAAAAGAGAGCATTGTCTGGTTATGGTTGATCGGTCTGGTGCAATGGGAAAAAATGACCAACACGAATGACCGTGTCGGAGTCTCTTTCCATTTTGCGCCATTGCAGGCGCCGTTTCCTGTTGAGAAAATTACAAGCAAAACCAACGCAGAGAATATTGATCCGCTGACCGATTTTACACAGGTGGCAATGGAGAGTCCATTCCAGAATGTTTATGCGCAAACACACTCTCAGCAGTCTCTTGAGACACCGACAAGACGTGCAATACAGGAAAACATTTCGCTTCAGTCACAGGCTCTTGGCAGGTTCAGTGTCATTAAGGATGATTTTGCTCTGGTTGATGTCAGCAGTAAAGCCAATCAGATGGGTGTGGCTTTTACCTTCCAGAATAACCTCGGTCGGCAATTCGACATCAACATTCATGATGAGGCCAATGCTTCAGTTTTCCCGATACAGATGCGGGGACTTGACGTCACTACAAAAGGTGTTTTTGCTCACGCATTCACGGTGCCGCAGATTGCTTGGGAACCGGTCTTCAACCTTACTCCTCCCAAAATCAAGCCGGGTGCCCCTGTCGGAGTTCCTTATGACCCCCCAGCAGGTTTCAACTATTATCAGAACGATGGTTTTCCGACACGTATCGGCAACCTCAGTTCGGAATCCGTGACACTCTCACCTATTCCGCTTTCCAAATATCTTGTGGAAACCTACCGCAATAAAAAAGATGGCAGGACGTATGCAATCTTCAATCTGCCGTTCGGGATGGTTACCGCAGCCATTTTGAATAACAAATCAGGGCAATCACGAACACCAGGGCTCGAAAACATCCGGCCAGCTTTCAATAATTATGTGAACGGCGGCATTCAACTGGAGTTGACGGCGGGATCTTCATCGCTGCCGGGTGAAGATGACATGTTCGAAGGATTCACCTTTCAGTTTTTCAATATCAATAATCCTGACGGTTCGCCGACCAATGCAAGCACACTGGCGCATTCGCCGACCCGGATATTCAATTCTGAATTTTTCAGTAACACCTGGGGTCTTCCCTGCAGGCCGGGTTCACCCCTTACGAAAGCTGGCCTTAGCGGCTACGGCGCCAGTATGTTCAGCGACTGGCATAACAAAGACGCCGCTTTTGCCCAGACCAGCCAGGCGCTCTTTAATGTCGTGACCGGAAGGACTTCCCACGAAGTGGTTCAGGTCAAAAGCATGGTCTACCCGTGGGGTGTAAAAGTTGTTCGTACCATTACGCTGTTCCGCCTTGCCAACGGCTATGTCTGCCGTATCGACAGTGGGTGGAAAGCCGAAAGCGACGGGAAGTTTGATTTCAGTTATAAGGTTGCGAAAAAGGCGGACGATACCCCCGTATTGACCGAAGCCGATATTTTTGATCATTTTGACGAAATTGACAATCCCTTCACTTTTCATCCCGGCATGATTCACGGCATTCTCAATGTCAGGAACATCCAGGAGAAGCCGAAAGAGTTTATAAATAGCACTTGCGAACTGCTCGCAGTAACATTTGATGCGGATGTGGAACTGGAGGAGGTTGTTGAGGGTGGTACCTTAAACCGTGTCGCAAGCAGGGGTGTCGTCGGCTATGTGCAGATCGGGCCTCAAGGGAAGCCGATAAAGGAAGAGGATTTCGTCAAACTGCTCCAGTCGGAAAATAACTCCATCGGTGCGGAAATCAACTGCACCATTAAAGTTGCCGGGACGAAGCAGTATATGAGGTTGAACCGTTTCGACGTGAACAACGCAGTGGATGCTTCGAATAAGGCGATTTTTGTCTGTGCAGCAAGAGGTTCTGTGGTGCTGCCGAAGGATGGGAGCTGGACTATGGTGCAGCATGAAAGGGGATCCGGAGAGGTTACCCCCCTTGCAGAACAGTTGAGCGTTCCCCTCATCCGTATTGGCGAATGGAACAAGGATACTGTGGTCGATCCGGTTGCGGCAGCCAAGGAGCTGCTTCGTATTGCCTATCCGGGAGATATTCTCCGGACTCCTGATGCCTCCACCATCAATTTCGGCTTTCTGCAGAATATGAACACACAGAAAGTTCTCTTCCTTACTCCGTCATTTAAAAAGGGTGTAGACTCCCTGTTGAGCAAAACTCCGCCGTTGCTGGCGGATGCCTACCGTCTCATGAACAGCAAAGGGATTTTTCCCAATATCAGCGACGCCGAAAGTACTTTCGGGACTGCAATGCAGCTTCTCAAAGGCATCGACAACCGCAACGGCAATCCGCTTGAGGCCTTCAGCAAGTTGCCCGGCGTAACAGATGTCGGCAAGCAGGTCTGGGAAATAATGGAGCTGAATGTGAAGGAAGAGGGTGGCAAACTGCTCGACCAAGGTTACAAGCTCATCAAAAATAAAGCCGACGATCTCATCAATGAAGCCTTCAAGTTTGACTTGCCGAACTTTGAATATCCGCTGGTGGATGTGACTGGTCTGAAGATTTATGTTGAATACAAGGCAACAAAGAAAGCTGGCGAAGATCCTCCGAAAGATTACATCGGCAAGTTTGATTTTGATGTAGACTCTTTTGCCGCAGATATGTCGAAGAGCTGGAAGGGCAGGATGAACAGTATGGCGATGGTGGTTGATCTCGGACCGCTGAAAAGGCTGCTTACCATCAAGGGAAACTTCAATTCACAGAAGGGGACGGAAACCGACTTTGGCAGCAAGAGCGCTTCCGACTCTGCTCTTGATTTGCCTGCGCCTGAAATCGAATACAGTGACGACCTGAAGCCGGTGATCCAGATTCTTGAGATTCTCGCCGCACTTTCTACCGGTGACTACGCTGAGGTTCTGAAAAAGGGGCTGAAGGTGGCGATGAGCAACAGTGCCAACCTTTGGGAATACAAATTTGAGGCCACAAAAGATATTCCGCTCATCAAGTTTCCGCCTGGCGATTTATATGATGCGCCGCAGACTCCTTTGAAGCTGGAAGCCAGTCTTGGGCTTGGCGTCTTTTTCAATGCAGCCCTGAAGGTGACGAGTGACCCAAAACAACTGCTTCCGACGGCGGGCGCATACTTCAAGTTTCACGGTGGCTTGCAGGTCATGTGTGTCTCTCTTGCCGCCGCGACCGTCTATGCGGTTGGTAGCGCCGATCTTATGCTACGCGCCGACACCAGTCCGGTGATCTCGCTCGACATGAAATTTGGCTTTGGTGCTCAGATAGGCGTTGGACTTCCTGTCATCGGCAATGTGAGCATTCTCTTTATGGTTGGGGTCGAAATCTACGTTGACAGCACCCAGAGAGTTGCGGTATCGGCCTTCATCCTGTTCAGGGGTCATGCGGAAATTCTTGGCGGTCTGGTCGGCGTTACCATTACCATTGAAGCAAAAGGTACTATTGATAAAGGTGGAGCCGGAGCACCCACCAATTGCATCGCGCAGGTGACCTTTGGTCTCGACATCAGTATTTTTTGGGTTATCAACATCAGTTTCAGCGAAAGCTGGGAAGAAACACGGCAGATTGCGTAACTGTTTTTTGTCTCAACATTGAATTAATCACAACCATTGGATTCAATACTATGCCTTCCTATAAAAATACCCGCTTTACACTCATGGCCTTTCCGCAAGGCGTGGATAACGCAGGCCTGCTTTCGCTCAATATTGTGTTCATTCCAAGGAATATAAGTCCCCTGGAAAAGATCACGACACTGTACAATCCTCTTTCTGCGACAGCGTTTGCGGATGTAAAACCCTCGTTCGTTGTGAAGGTGGTGAACAATCCCGATGAGTTTCCAGGGAGAGTTCCTGGAGACGAAAAAGAGGCTGATACGGCAGCACTGCTATACCCGATGGAGATATCAAATCTCTACAAGACACTGAAGGAGGCAAAATACCCTGACGGCAAGTCAAAGTATTTCGATATTGATGAAGAGAGGAGTACCGGAAAAGTCGGTGCACAGATTGCTCCTGCCGCAGTGGAGGCTTCTCTTGCAGTAAAAAAATATTTGCCTTTGACCTACCGGAAAGCATTCAACTTTACCGCACCGCGAACGCCGAATGCCGTGATTGACGACAGCTATCTCTGTGCAATTCGCGGGCAGAAGCCTCCAGCCCCGTTTGTTTTGGACAATAAAGTGAGTTGGGGAAAAGTCTATGCGCATTTGCTGCGTCAACCTTTGCTTGCCGAGAACGGTGGCCTGCTTTACAAAACCACGATTCAGCTTGCCGATGACGACTTCGCCAAAGGGGGATGGCTCTATATCGACATTAAGAAGGATACGGACTATGCTCTTGAACAGACAGCTTCATTGCCCGATGTCAACGGTCCCTTTATTGCACGTTATGCCGCACGTATTCCGATCCTGAAAAAAAGTGAAGCACGCTCCCTGTTTGCTCCACTGCTCTTTCCGGTGATGAATGAAGGAGCCTTTCCTGTAGGTATTTATGACGAGCTGTTTATTGAAGCAGCCCGTTTCAATGACGGATTTGCCTCTATCGTGCATGCGAACCAGCCGGTGAGTCACAATTTGCTGAAGGAGGAGCAGGATGGATTTCACCCCCAGAAAGAGATGGGCATTCGCCTTGGTTGGGAAGATGAGCAGATTCTGATCTGGTATCTTCGACAGCTCGCCATCGATGCAACGGTTGGAAGCGATCGGCTTGATGCGCCGCTTGGCGTTAACGGATTTCATATCGACGTCAGGATAAACGAAACGTCAGGCGGCGCTCTGGCTTCGTGGGAGAGCTTGACGGCTGTTGAAAGTAACGGCAGCATGACGCTTGAAGATATCAAGTTCGGGCCATACAAGGGAGAGTTGCCTTTCCAGGTCTATCCGACGAAGCTTGACAGTGCAGGGGGAACTAATTATTGGCTGCCGATCTATTTTGGAAGCTGGAACAACGCCTCAATGGTGCTGCCTGACAAAGTGGCCGCCCAGTTATACGCCAACGAGCAGGATATAAACAAACCTGTGACGGTCAGCGACACCTACCGTGCAATCGATACCGTCACGAAACTTGTGTACGGCACCAGCTACGATTTTCGTGTGCGCATGAGCGATATTAGTAGCGGTGGCCCTGAACCTGGCGCCGATCCGCTCAATAAGCTGCAAAGCCATATTGCAACCATTGCCTTCAAGCGTTATGTCGCGCCGAACACCTTGCGCATCCTCAACAGTGACGCTGTCCGGTTCAATACCGACAGCGTGAATTTTGAATCGGATATGCTCATGATTGCACGCCCCTTGCTTGGATTTCCCGCTGTGGTCTATACCGGCAAATATACTGATCCTGATCATGATCCTGTCACGGAGTTACTGAAAGCTTCGCAGGATATCATTCTCAAGAACAAATCGGAAGCGTTTGGTATTGCCGATCCTGACGTTGTGAAGGTGGAGATCAAGGTTGAGGTGGAGACGCTGCAACTCGACAATCTTGCCAGCGACGATGGACAGGAGCACTACGTTACGCTCTACAAAACGTACCGCACCTTCCCCAAAGCTTTCAACGATGCCGTGGAGATTCCCGTTAAATATGTTGATGAGAAGAAACTGAACTTAACGGAAAAGGCCGAACCTTTCACAACAAAGCTCCATAACGACACTATCGGAGCATCGACAGGCAAGATAATTCTCCCAACGGCGCGTTACATCCGCCTCACCCTTCGTGCAGTGTGTGAAGGCGATGACTCTTACTGGGGTAACCTCAACGACAACCCCGATCTGAACTCCCGCTATGGAAAAACCACGGTTCTGAAGATTTTCATGCCTTCAAGGAACGAGGTTGATCTTTTTTCTTGCACTGTCGATCCACCGGTTCTGCAGGGTATCTATCTGCAGCCTGATCCGGTAAGCGTCAAACTCAATCCCATTGTTTTCAAGACATTGCAGGGGGTAAAGGAGGGTATGCCGGATATTGTGCAGCGGCTTGCCAGGCAGCTCGACCTGGAGTGCAAGGAGAGTACACTGCTCGCCAGGAACGGTGAGCGTGTGCAGTTCTGGTGCAGCAATATGGCCCGTCATACCATGGCCCCCGATAATAGCAGCCTCACCTTCGCCAACAAGAGAGAACTTGAAGGACATTGGTTTGTCTGCACCAATCTCCGTGTAGAGCGTGACTGGACGTGGGACGGACTGGAGACAAGCAGCGTTATCGTACAGCGTCGCCGACGCTGGGGACGAGATGGTGAGAAACTGGAGAAAAAAACTTATGAGACTATCGGTGATCTTGAAATGCGCAGGATTGCTTCTTTCCAGGCAATCCAGCAAGGCAAGGAGGGAAAGGTTCACCGAGAGTATACACGCGTGATTTTCATTGATGTCATTGACATGCATCCCGCCGGTACTGCGCTGCCGGATGAGGCGGAAGTGCAGTACACACTCCAGCCGCAGCTTCGGCCCGATGCAGACGGCAACAAACCGCTCTCCGATGGCAAGTTTGAAACTGTTCCTCTGTTGCTTCCGACAACAATTAATCCGACGCAGGTTCCCAGGCTTGTCGGAGCTGGCATAGCCTTGTCGCCATACGTTCGGAATGTTCCCTACTCAGCAACCGAACCTCGTCAGCGTTTCCTCTGGCTGGAATTCGACAAGCTGCCTGACGATGACCATGACGATATTTTCTGCCGGGTTCTTGCTTGTGCGCCGGATCAGTTGTTGAGCAATAATAATCCGGAGCTTATGAACATTCCGGATGAGTCACCTCTGCCAATTGATCCCGAATATGTCAGGACAGTAACCTCCTCTTCCGGGCACGAACATTCCGGGCTTGGCGCCATGCAGAAGCTGGAAAAATCGATCGACAAGGAGAGGCACTTTTATCTGTTGCCCACCCCTCCCGGACTCCATCCCGAAAGCCAGGAACTGTTCGGACTCTTCACCTACGAATTCCGCTATGGGCATTCCGACAGAGTCTGGAGTACAGCTCAAGGTCGCTTCGGCAGGCAATTACGGGTTAGCGGATTACAGCATCCTGCTCCTAATATGTTGTGTATGGTTACCAGAGACGAAAAGAAGATCTGTGTCAGCGCGCCCTACGCCTCAGCCGTTTATAACGGTAAAAACGTCACCTCAGATCCGCCCCGCACCTCTATCTGGTGCCTGCTCTATGCGCAGGTAAAACAGGCAGACGGTCTCGATTATCGTAACATTTTGCTTGATGAAATCGAGCTGCCCCCGTTGTCGCCGCATCGCTTTGACGTTGAGTTCAGGAGAAAGATCGTCAATGCAAAGAGGAGAAAGAATTCCGCTCTTGTCAAAGCACTTCAGCTTGAGCTAAGCCAATTACAGATGAGAGAAAAAGAGAGCGTTCGTTATGCCAGGAGCTGCTTTTACAATAAGGATGTGGTGACGATGCTCGAACTCTACGGTCTTCCTCTCGACTCATCATTAAGTATACTCTGCGTGGAAGTCTACGGGCAGATCACAAAGATCAACGAACATATCAATAACTACTCAATGAAGAAGAGGGATAGTCTGCTGAATGAAGCTGCTGCTCTTTTTGGCAGCCCCATTGCCCAGGAGATGACTCACGGCATACATAGAATTGGAGAGAACAGTGCACAGAAGACTCCCGATCCTCTGGGCACAAATCTCGGGCTTTTCAGAATTCTGCGCACCTCGCCCCTCACTGCAGTGCCCTTTATCTGTTGTGTCGGCTGCGAGTGATGGTGAAAGGATTATGAAGCTTCAGCGATCTTTTTCTGCGTTTTCTAAAACGTCCCGGTGAAAGACCTGACTCCAAGAATAGAGGAAAGCTTGAAGCCTTCGCCATAAAGAACGCCGATCTGTTCTCCGAAGTAGCGGGCGCGGGCTTCGAGAGCGGTGAGAAACTCGGGACGGTTAATCAGTGTTCTTGGGCCTTCGGTTATCCCGCTTTTATAAAACTGGGTGCTGAAAGCAAGTACTCCTTTTCTGGAGGCCTCGAAGGTCTCGGAGATATCGACGATGATGTCGGGTTCGAGGTGTTTGAACTGGATGTAGTAGAGGAGATGTTTGGGACGGTGGGGCTCCTGGGCATTTCCGTTTATGCTGGTGGCAAGTTGTTGTAACCCGGCATAGTAGCAGGCATCGGTCACCAGCCTTGAAGCTTTGATGTGATCGGGGTGACGTTCGTCGGGGGCGTTTGCAAAGACAACGTGTGGCCTGAATTGCCTGATGACCTTGATGATTTCGGCAAGGTTCTCTTCAGTATTAAAAAGTTTTGAGTCGCCGAGATCGAGGGTCGTGCGGCTTTGGTAGCCCATCAGTTGTGCTGCAGTTTCAGCTTCTCTTTTTCTTGTTTCAGGGGTGCCGAGCGTCCCCATTTCTCCTCTTGTGAGGTCGCAGACAGCTACGGTTTGTCCTTCACCTATTATTTTCAGCAGCGTGGCGCCGCATGAGAGTTCAACGTCATCGGGGTGGGCGCCGAAGGCAAGGGCATAGACGGTTTCTGGTGATTGTTTCAATTTTCCTCTGAGTATATTGCGATTCGATAGAAAATCCTGTTCAATGATCAACAAGCCTGTTCTGACCTATGCTCAAAGTAAAGATAGTTCGTCTTGATAAACAAGCAGCATTACCTGTTTATGCCACCGCTCATGCTGCCGGTATGGATATTTCTGCCTGCCTCGAAGCGCCGGTGACGCTTGCACCGTTTTCAACAGCGCTCATTCCCTCCGGTTTTGCCATTGAACTGCCCGAAGGCTATGAGGCGCAGCTTCGTCCAAGGAGCGGGCTTGCCTTGCGTTCAATGATTTCACTGCCGAACTCTCCGGCAACGATTGATGCGGATTACCGGGGAGAGGTCAAGGTGATTCTTGTCAATTATGGCAAAGAGCCGTTTACTGTTTCACACGGCGACCGCATTGCGCAGATGGTGGTGGCCCGGGTTGAGCAGGTGCATTTTGAGGAGGTGGCAGAGCTTGCCTCCACGGTTCGAGGCGAAGGGGGATTTGGCCATACGGGCATCGGGCAAGGGTAGGAAAATAGCCTTAACAAGCGTGAGCGTTGTCATAGTGAGCGAAGCATTGATCTTTTTTCAGGATTTTTTACTTCGCTCAGAATGATGGAAAGGGAGGTGTGCTTCAGTTTTTGTTCTCTTGAACAGGAGTAACAACAATCACTTTTGGAGCGCTCGTTGGGGCTGGAGCAACAGGAATCACTTTTGGAGCGATCACTTCAACCGGAGCCGTAGGTGTAAAGAGGATTTCGGTAACATCTTTTTTTGACCGATTTCCTGACATTCCAGGCATTCCCTGCATTCCCGGCATGAAGGAATTGTTCATAAGCTGTCCAAGCCCGGCGCTGACATTATTGAAAAGGTTCTGAACCTGGTTTGAGCTCCCGGCGGCGTTCAGGTTTTCGAGAAGCCCGGTCCATAATTTTCCCAGCTCCTGAAAAGAGTTCTGTACTTGCCCTGATGTAATCGTGGAGGTGACTCCCTCAATAAGTTGTCCTGGAACGGCGGTGACGTTGTTGAACATCTCCCTGACAGGCTCTGAATTGATGGTGGAGGTAACCCCGTCAATCAGTTGACCGGCAGCGGAACTCACCGAGTTGATCACTCCCTGTACCGATTCGACGGTGATGGTAGAGGTAACTCCTTCAATAAGTTGCCCGGTAGCGGAACCCACTGACGAAATCATTCCTTGTACAGGCTCTGAATTGATGGTAGAGCTAACGCCATCAATAAGCTGCCCGGTAACGGAACTTACGGAGGTGATGATTCCCTGAACCGACACAATAGTCGAATCAATCAAGGCGCCCACGCTCCCGATCAGATGGGCCATGTCTCCATTGCCGACACCTGTATCTGTATTGTTCGAAGAGACAGGTACAACTGCCCCTGCCGGTTTGTTGAGTTCTTCTGCTGCCATAGTTATGGTTGGATTAAGGGTAAGTAAGTGAAAATATTTTTTTGAATATAACAACTTATTTACTAACGCCAGTCACCTCTTGATGCTATTTTGGGCGAAGTGTTTCTTTCTCTTTTCTCAGACAATATTTTCCCTGTAGTACTGGATAATGGATTCTTGCGTAAATCCAAGTGCATACATAAGATGAATGGTTCCGAAGCTGAGCTGGAGAGGGATGATGCCGTTGCGGTGATACTTGCGGGCTGACGTGGTTACCTCTGTTTCGAGAATGTGAAGTGGTGAGACCTGTTCTATCCGGGAGATAATATCGTAATCTTCCATAATGAGGCGGTTTTCGTCGAATCCTCCAATCACGGCAAAGAGTTCTTTCGTGATAAAGAGTGACTGGTCTCCTCCTCGACAGATCATAAGGGGAAACTGTGTGAACCATCCGAACAGGCTCATAAGAGGGTGGTCATCATCAAAGTGCATTCTGAAGCAACCAGCCTCTTTGCCTGAGGTAACGGCTCCACGGATATCGTCAATAAAGGTTTCCGGCGGAAGTGTATCGGCGTGCAGAAAATAGAGGATCTCACCGTTGGCATGACGTGCTCCGCTGTTCATCTGTATGGCACGTCCTTTTGAACTGTTGCAGAGGGTTACCGGAAAGGTTGAAAGTATATCGGGTGTCTTGTCGGTACTTGCGTCACTGACAATGATTTCCACTCCCTCTAAGCGCTCCGTCAGGGCAAGGAGTTTCTGAATCGTACAGGCGATGACGCTCTCTTCGTCACAGGTTGGAATAATGATGCTTATGGTTTGCTTGTCCATAAAGGGCTTTTTTTCAGGTCGTCAAAGGTGTCGATATCCGACAGTTCCACCAGCAGTTCATACGTTGTGTCAAGCTGTTTGAGTATTGCGAGAGTATCCAGAAGTACGTCATGGGTACTCCACTGCCGGTCAACAAAAAGTTCAGGGATCACTCTCTTCATGCCGATGAGGTAAAATCCTCCATCTTTGGCAGGTCCGATAACGGCGTCAGCTCTCTCAAGGCGGGAAAACGCATCGTCAAGGATGGCCGGGATCAGCTCGTAACAGTCTGTTCCAATGAGCACAACCTGGTGAAAGCCGCTTTCAAATCCGCTTTTGATGGCCTGCAGCATGCGTTCGCCCAGATCATTACCATCCTGTAGTCTGGCACTGAAATTATCGTTCAAAAAAAGATCGGAAGAGGGGATAAAGCGGGAAAAAAAAACCACCCGTTTTGCATCGACCTTCTCTGCAACCCGGGCGGTATGCTGGCGAAGTATTTCGTAGATTTCAAGGGCGTTTTCTTCGCCGATGCTCTTCGCCAGGCGGGTTTTGACCATTCCCGCTTCAGGATTTTTGCTTAAAATGATGAGCTGCCGGTCGCTTGTGTTCATACCAGAGAGCCCTGACAGCTTGAACCGGCCCCTGCGGTACATCCGTAGCAATGCTGACCACTAGCAACAAGGCGCTTTTTGAGAGTCTCTTCATTGAATTCACTGATATGCTGCGGTGCATCTTTTGCTACAGGCAGATGAAGCATCTGGTTGAAATCACAATCGTAGAGTGTACCATCCCATCCAACTGAGACAGTGCTTCTGCACATCAGGTTGCGGACTGCCTCTGAATTGAAATTTTTCTCCAGCAGCGCCATATATTCGCAGAATTGGCCGTTTTCAAGCAGATTGTTGAGAAAACGGTTGATAGGCATATTGGTGATCGTGTAGAGGTGGCTGAAGAAAATGCCGTAGTTGTCCAGCAGGAATTTCCGGAACTCATGCTCAAGATGCTGTTGATCTTCAGGCAAGAAAGGACCTTCGGGGTTATAGACAAGATTAAGATCAAGGCCATTTTTACCCTGACTGTAACCGATACTGTTCAGCAGCTTCAGTGCGTTTATGGAGCGGTCGAAGACTCCCTCACCCCGGATCGTGTCCACTTTTTCTCTGGTGGTGCAGGGAAGTGAAGCAATGATCGTTACCCGATGCTGTTTGAGAAACTCAGGAATATGGCTGTATCGGTTATTGCCCTCCAGAAGGGTAAGGTTTGAGCGAACAAGAATTTCTGCATCAGGCACTTTTGACCTTATGTTTTCAATCAACCAGTAAAATTCCGGGTTAATTTCCGGGGTGCCGCCCGTAATATCTACGGTTTTTATACTGCTTTTGTCGAGTGCATTAAGGCAATACTCCATGTTTTGGCGGGTCATCATCTCTCTACGCTCAGGTCCGGCGTCGACGTGGCAATGACGGCAGCGAAGGTTACAGGTATATCCGATGTTGATCTGCAGAATATCGATTCCTGAAGAACGGAGTGGTGCGTGTCCGGATACGTCAAGCTTGCTGCTGAAAGGCAGAATCCCACATTCGGTTTCTTCAAGCAGTTTCACCTGTTCGGTCGGGGTAGCTAACATCACATGCCGAGACAATGGTTCTCTTTTGTGCATAAAAGGTATAGTGTGAATGAAAGCGTTTAATTTCCGAATCTGCTGAGAAGCTTTTCAGCTACCAGCTTGCCGCTCAGCGCAGCTCCCTCCATTGAGGCCAGATAGTGCTGATCGGTATAATCTCCAGCGAGAAAAAAGTTTTTGATGGGGCTGATCTGGTCAGGACGGCATTTGTCGACATCCGGCACAGCTTTGTAAACTGACTGGGGAATTTTGACAATCGTTGATTTCAGCAGTTTGGCCTCGCGGGATTTCGGAAAACGATCATGGAGGTCTTTGATGATAAGCTCAGTTATGATTTCATTGGGCATATCCATAAGCTGGTGTGCCGGAGCAAGCACCAGACTCATGACACTTCCTCCAGTTGCAGTGCCCATGCCCTTCTGGAAATCCTCCGAACAGGTGATGGAGACATCGGCAAAGGTAGCAAATATGGTGCCTTGTGAAAACATGAGATTGTCGGTATCGGTAATTTTCCGGTCAAACCAGAGTTGGCAGTTTGCTACCGGACTGCCGACAAATTCATGCAGGTTTCGGAAATACTTGTGAGTCAACCACTGAACGGGCAGAATTTTTTTGATGTTGTGAACGGGCAGGGCTGAAATATAGGCATCAGCCTCAATTTTATGACCATCCTTAAGAACGGCTTCTTTGATGGAGTCATCACTGTTCAGCTCAAACCGATTCAGTTTCGCATCAACAAAAATGCGTCCCCCCTTGCTCTGGATATACTGCCGCATTGGCTCAATCATCGAATCGCCAGGGTTTTTGGTGAAAAATGCAAATTTTGTTGCTGTATAATTTAAGCCGAAATAGTTGAAAATGGTGATCATTGGCCGGGCGCTGATGACGTTGGGCTCAATGAAATTCATGGCAAGTGCAATGGCCCTCCACAGCCTCTGCAATGAATGCTCCGAAGCTCCTTTTCGTCGATGCCATTCCGAATAGGTCATAGAGTCCTGACTGCGGAAATAGGCCTCATTGCCGGTAATGGCAGGATAGAGCCCTTTGACCAGCGAAATTTTGTCCCAGAACGTGAGCAAATCGGTTCGCATGCCTCCAACCACTTCAGCCCAGGGACTGGGAAGGTTGGCTTTTCTGAAAACAGATTGTCTGCCGTTCTCTTCGGCGTAGATAAGCGCGTGCTCTTTCCATTGATAGTTATTTTCTGCACCGACCCGTTTCATATAGTTCTGGAGCTGTTCATAGCCTCCGAACACGATATGCAACCCTGATTCTATGGAGTCGCCATCACTGTCTTTCCAGACAGAAACCTTGCCGCCAAGTATTTTGCGTTTTTCATAGATCTCTACCGAGTGTCCCCGATCGACAAGTTCCACTGCTGCGCTCAGGCCTGCAACTCCAGCGCCGAAAATTGCTATTTTCATAATTTTATTAAAAGTCCAGTCGCCTTAAATTATTTATATATATTGCTTTATATCTTTTCTTTTAAAGATAAAGCGGCTGTGCAGAAAAGATCGTTTGCATGCATGATTCCACTTCTATACTCAAATCCGAGCACAAGATATTGAAATATTTATTATTTGTAAGATCATACATTATCGTTGTTTTCCTTATAACATTCAAACGAAAACAATCTGCAACTGCATTCAGAATAATCAGTAACATAATGTAATACAGAAAAGTGGATTACTCCCTAAATTATTTAAGGATTTTGCTGAAAAAGTTGCGAATCATAAAGAAAATGATTGTTTTTTTCTTACTATTTTGTAATTTCTGTTTAATTTGAAATAAATTAAAATTGTGTTATGTCTGGCCATCTTGATCTGATCGACCTTAAAATTATCGAGTCTCTTGGTGAAAACGGCAGAGTTCGATTGAGCGAACTTGCTGAAGTGGTAGGCCTTTCAATACCGTCAGTCAGCGAGCGGCTCGACAAGCTGCAGAAAAACGGAATCATCAAAGGTTTTACGATGGAGGTTGATGAACGGCAGCTTGGTTTTGATATTCATGCTTTTGTTCGGGTCAGAATCGATTCATCACGCCACTACAAGTCGTTTATGGAGCACGTTCTGAAAGAGGAAGAGATTATGGAGTGCTTTTCAGTAACCGGCGAAGGGTCACATATTTTAAAGGTCATGACCCACAACACCGCATCACTCGAACAGTTCCTTTCAAGAATACAGAGTTGGCCGGGTGTTCTTGGAACCAACACCAGCTTTGTTCTTTCCCAATTGAAGAAAAACAAAAAAATCTGTGCGGAAATTGTTAGAAAAAACCTGCAGGATCGTCAAGTACTGACAACGTTTGATGAGAAGAGATCAAAAAAATAATAAAAAGGATTAATTTTTTTTCATAGGCCAGGAGGCTCATATCATGCAAATCAACAAGGAGGATATTTTGAACAGCGATAGTAAAATTCCGGTTTCAACCTATTTTGGTTCGATGACCTTTGATCATAAGGCCATGCGTGCAAAACTGCCGAAAGAGGAGTTCAGTGCACTGCAGGATACGATCAAAGCGGGGAAAAAAATAACCGCTGAAATTGCAGGCGTTGTCGCTCATGGTATGAAAGAGTGGGCCATGGAGAACGGTGCGACCCATTACACGCACTGGTTTCAGCCGATGACTGGTTCCACTGCTGAAAAGCACGATGCATTTTTATCGATTGATCGCGATGGTACTCCGATTGAGCGTTTTTCCGGCGAACAACTGATTCAGGGTGAGCCCGACGCTTCAAGTTTCCCGTCCGGGGGTATGCGGACCACTTTTGAGGCTCGCGGCTATACCGCCTGGGACCCTTCCAGCCCGGCATTTCTCATGAAGGGCGGAAAAGATCTTACCCTTTGTATTCCAACCGTTTTCATTTCTTATCATGGCGAGGCACTTGATGCCAAAACCCCGTTGTTGCGCTCTATGGAAGCCGTCAGCAAGTCTGCCTTGAGACTGCTGGAAGTGCTGGGTGTTACCGGTGTCTCTCGCGTCAAAACCTTTGCGGGTTGTGAACAGGAATATTTCCTTATCGACAAGAAATTTTATTCCGAACGTCCAGATCTGGTGATGTGCGGCCGTACTCTTCTTGGTGCTCTTCCACCGAAAGGTCAGCAGCTTGAAGACCACTATTTTGGTTCCATTCCTGACCGTGTGCTCGAATTCATGCAGGATGTCGAACATGAACTTTACCTGCTTGGTATCCCGGCAAAAACCCGTCATAATGAGGTTGCTCCTCACCAGTTTGAAATTGCCCCGATTTTTGAAGAGGCCAATATCGCTGTAGACCATAACCTTCTGGTCATGGAGGTCATGAGAAAAATCGCCGACAAGAAAGATTTTGCCTTGTTGCTGGCTGAAAAACCTTTTGCCGGAATTAATGGTTCAGGCAAGCACAATAACTGGTCGATAGGTACAAATACCGGTATAAATCTTCTTGATCCAGGTGATACTCCTGAAAAGAATGTTCACTTCCTTGTTTTCCTTGTTGCGGTCCTCAAAGGTGTTTACAAGAGGGCCGATTTACTCAGAATGTCAATAGCAAGTATGGGTAACGACCACCGTCTTGGTGCCAACGAGGCTCCACCTGCCGTGGTAACTGTCTTTCTTGGCGAGCTGCTTGAAAGGGTGCTTGATGCCATTGAAAGCGGCAAGGTTGACCTGAAAACTGAAAAACAGGTACTTAATCTTGGTCTCTCACAGGTTCCTGTGGTCAACAAGGACTATACCGACCGTAACCGTACCTCACCATTTGCTTTTACTGGCAACAAGTTTGAATTCAGGGCGGTTGGTTCATCCCAGGCTGCTTCAGTGCCGAATATGGTGCTGAATACGCTTATGGCTGAGGCTGTTGACGAGATGTCGGATGCTATCATCGCAAAAATCAATGCAGGAAAAGAGAGGGATTTAGCAATACTTGAAACTCTTCGTGAGCAGATTACCGCTACCAAACCGATCCGTTATCAGGGTGATAACTACGCTGAAGCTCTTCAACAGGCCGCGAAAGAAAGAGGACTGCCGAACCTGAAGAACACTCCTCAGGCACTCAGAGTTCTGCTCAAGAAAGATGTCCAGGATATGTTTGTCAAATATGGTGTTCTGAGTGTTCAGGAGATTGATGCCCGTCTGCATATCCGTCTCGAGCGTTATGTCAAGGGTATTGATATCGAAGCTCGTACGCTGCAGCTTATGTTGAAGACGTTCGTGATTCCTGATGTCTCTGAATATCAGGGTGATCTCAGCAACTCTTTCAATAATCTTTTGTCTGCTGCTGATGCTATTGGTCTGTCTGACAAGGCGCTCCAGAGCCAGGCTGGTAATCTGAAATTGCTCGCTGAGAATTTCTCGACATTGATCGACCTGACAGCCGAGCTTGATGAAGCTGTTGAAAAAATCGAGACGCTGGCAACCGAGTTCGACAAGGCCGATTACTGCGCAAATGAACTGCTTCCGTTGATGACTGAGGTGCGCGTTATTGCCGACAGCCTCGAACAGGTCGTTGACCGCAGTCGCTGGCAGCTTCCTACCTACTCAGAAATGTTGTTTGAGCACTAACCTTCATCAGGTTTTACAAAAAGAAAAGGCTCGCACGTGCGGGCCTTTTTTGTGAAGAAATTATTTTATTGCAAACAGTTAAGTTATGCCTTATTTTTAAAGCCTGATTCCCGTTATTTTGCTCATTTTTCGCAAACAAACCATACCGACATGCCAGAGGTTTTTCAGTATACCATGACCTATCCGGCCTTTTGGCTTGATTACTATT
The DNA here is from genome assembly GCA_903836465.1 of uncultured Chlorobiaceae bacterium. Taxonomy (GTDB): domain Bacteria; phylum Bacteroidota; class Chlorobiia; order Chlorobiales; family Chlorobiaceae; genus Chlorobium. The sequence goes on along the minus strand of CAILRB010000008.1, from coordinate 12,107 downwards.
ACCTTGTAACATGGTTTCTGAGTATGCTGTTTCTCGCCCTGGTGTGGGCAATTTTCTTTCGGTATGGAAACTTTAGTTATGGCGTTGATCTTGGCTGCTTTTGGAAAACAGGTGTAATTGTCTTGTTTACCACCGTTTCCCTTGGCACTCCAATGTACTATAACACCCGCTTTGCCGGGGAGCATGGTCAGGATGGTGACTCCGTTAAAATTTCCGGTGACAATCTGCTCTATATGGACCGGAAAGGCAATGAAAAAAGAGTTGTTCTCACTGATATAACTGCTATTTACCAGGAGATCATTACCTATAACCCTCCCCCAAAAATATTTATTGTTACAGCAAAATCTTCAGTAAAGGATTCTCTCTTTGTAACCACCAGCCTTCCCGGCTACAAGCGCTTCCTTGAAGAGCTCTCAAAGAGGAGCAGTGTCGAAGCCAGGCTTCGTTGAGTATTTTGTCAAAGAGATAAATCATGCTTTTTTACGGCGAGCCATCATCTACCGACACGTTGCTTCTTGTCGTTGAAACAGGCAATACAACCACATCAATTGTTGTGTTCAGTGGTTCCGAGTGTCTTGAAGTTCAGAAAATCCCTTCGTTAAGCCTCTCCGGTCATGATGGTCTTTTCGGGTCGCTGGCCCCGGTTCTCATAAAATATCCGGTTCTCTGTGATGCTGTGATATGCAGCGTCGTCCCTTTGCTTGAGAAGAGTATAAGCGACTATCTTCATCGTCATCTGACTGGTCAGGTGATGACGGTCAGCTCTTCAATGCGCCTTCCTTTCATGCTGCACTACAATTCACCCGAAACTTTTGGCGCTGACCGGCTTGCGCTCTGTGCGCTCTGTCAAAGTCTCTATCCGGAAAAGGCGGTTATTGCACTCGATATTGGTACCGCCATTACGGTTGATGTGCTCGATTCCGGAGCCCACTATCTTGGCGGTCTCATTATGCCGGGTCTTGACCTCATGGCGAAGGCCTTGCATGAACATACTGCAAGGCTGCCTCTGGTTGCACTTGATCGTCAGGAGACTCTTCTCGGATACTCGACCGTTGACTGTATCAATAACGGTATTGTTCTCGGTTGTGTCTCCAGCATGGAGGGCGTCGTCACGAAGATTACCTCCTGGCTTCAGAAGGAATGCAATGAACTCGATATCAAGGTCATTGCGACGGGCGGCAGTGCGCCTTTTATTATTAGTATGCTTGACGGCTCTCCGGTGGTTGAAGAGATGGCTGTAGTCAAGGGAAGCCGCATTTTGTTCGAGCTCAACGCGAACTTTTCGAGCTGAAAAGGGCCTGGCCATCGCTGATGGCTTTCAGGACGTGACGATCTTCGATGTTTTCTTCAAGCAGAAAAGCCTCGCCAAGCTTTTTCAACAGCACGAAGCGAAGCTTTTTGTCAAGCTTTTTCTTGTCAGAAAACATGCTTTCAAGGAGCAGTCCGCTGTCGATATCAAGGAACCTGCGTTTCAGCAATCCTTTGGGAAATCTGAATTTCCGCAGCAGGGAAAGCCCGCGATCAAGCGACTCGCGGTCGAGGTAGCCAAGGTTGTGCGACAAAAGGAGGGCGCAGAACATGCCGATGGTCACCGCCTCACCGTGACGCAGATGCCTATACTCCGCAAGCTTTTCCAGTCCATGTGCAAAGGTGTGGCCGAAGTTGAGGGTTGCCCGAAGCCCGGCGGTTTCCCTGAAATCTTTTTTCACGACTTCATCCTTGATAAAAGCGCTTTTTTTAACGGCTTCGGTGATGTATGGCTCCTTCAATTCTATAATATCTGCAAAATGGAGGTCAAGAAAGCTGAAGAATGGTTCATCGGCAATAAATCCATACTTGACGACCTCCGCCATTCCGGCATAGATCTCCCGCCGTGGCAGGGTTGTAAGGTATGACGTATCGATCAGCACCAGTTCCGGAGAATGAAAAAAGCCGATCAAATTTTTGCCGAGCGGGTGGTTGATAGCCACCTTTCCACCAATGGAGCTGTCAGTCATGGCAAGAAGTGTGGTAGGAAGCTGAATCACCGGGATGCCCCGGAAATAGCTGGCCGCGATAAAACCACCAAGATCACCCACAACGCCGCCACCCATCGCAAGCAGGTTCCAGCTCCTGTCAACATCGGCTTCAATCATCTTGCCGTAGAGGCGGTAAGCGACGCTGAAGCTTTTCGACGCTTCCCGGGCCGGGATGACCAGTTCCGTCCAATGAAACCCCTCGTCATTAAGCTTCCTGAGAAGCTCGTCTCCGAAAAGTCTGCGGGTGTGTTCATCAAACAGTACCACGGTTTTTTTTGAAAGTCTATGGGTTTTGAACAATTCACCCAGTCCGGCAATAACCGGTGTTCCCACAATTATTGTGCTCACTTTAATTTTTCAATGATTATTGATCTTCGGTAGTGGCTGATGCTGTGCGCACATACCGTTCTATTTTGCGGGTAAGCTCCTCGACTGTCGAGCCAATGCGCTTAATGTCGGTTTCAACAGTTATGTCAGCGCTTTCATAACGGGGTTCGCGTTTGGCAAGGATGGTCGAGATTTTTTCCTCAATTTCCTCATGCGATAGCTTCCGTCCCTTTTCACCCTTTAACAGCGGTCGGTCTGTCTTGTTGAAGAGTCTTCTGGCTAGGATTTTTATGGGCGATTTCAAATAGACCAGCGTGCCGGATTTCAGGATAAGTCCGTATGATTGGTCATTTTCCAATACTCCGCCGCCAAGGGAGATCACCAGATTGTTTTTTGAAACCAGTCCATTAAGGGTTTGTACTTCAAGATTTCTGAAGCACTCTTCTCCATCCTCTGCAAAAATCCGGGTAATTGTTTTCCCGGCATCCTTTTCAATAGTCTGATCAAGGTCAACAAACTCATAGCCAAGCGAATTCGCAAGGAGCGGGCCTATAGTTGATTTGCCAGATCCACTGAACCCGGTTAAAAAAATCAGCGAATGTTGCTTGTTCACGGTTACCTGTTCCTGTTTGTTACTCCTTAGTCTCAGTTCTGTGCCACTGTTACCCTGACAATATATCCTTTTTCCATAGGCTGGACAGGTGACAAACTCTGTTTAAAGAGCTCTGTTCCTGTAACTATAGATAACTATTTTACAGTATTGATAATAACAGAAACAAGTTGAATTTTATTGAGCAAATCAGGAGAAAAAAACAAGAATCTGTAAAAAGAGCAAAAATTATATTAATTATTCAGTCTCTAAACTGCTTATCTGAGAAGAAAAGCTCTGTGCTGCCGGATAGTTGATTGACGAAACAACATAACCTACAAGGATTTATTTGTGCCGGAAACAAGCAGGCGAACAAGCCATTTTACAGAATCAATTATTCGGAGAATGACCCGCGTGGCGAATGACTGTGACGCAATCAATCTGTCACAGGGGTTTCCTGACTTCGATCCGCCAGAAGCGCTGCTTGCTGCGGCTGAACGCTCTGGCCGACAGGGGCCGCACCAGTATGCAGTGACCTGGGGAGCAGCAAATTTCCGTAAGGCTTTTGCCCGCAAACAATCACGATTCATGGGAGTTCCCGTTGATCCAGAAGCAAACGTGGTGGTGACCTGCGGCAGTACCGAAGCGATGATGGCTGCCATGATGACTGCCTGCAACCCGGGAGACAAGGTTGTCATCTTTTCGCCGTTCTATGAAAACTATACCGCCGACACCATTCTCACCGGTTCAATTCCTGTCTATGTTCCCTTGCGCCCACCGGATTTTTCCTTTGATCCTGACGAACTCCGGAAAACGTTTGAGCTACACCGACCCAAAGCCCTGATTCTCTGTAATCCGGGTAATCCAACAGGAAAAGTCTTCTCGCAGGGCGAACTTGAAATCATCGCAAGCCTTGCCATTGAATTCGATACCTTTGTCATTACTGATGAGGTTTATGAACACATTGTTTATGCACCCCACACCCACCGAAGCATCGCTGCTTTGCCGGATATGTTTGAACGCACCATCACGTGCAGTTCGCTCTCCAAAACCTATTCAATCACCGGATGGAGGCTTGGGACCGTGGTGGCAGCACCTCGCGTTATCGATGCAATCCGCAAAGTGCATGACTTCCTGACCGTCGGAGCCGCAGCGCCTCTGCAGGAAGCCGCCGTGACAGCACTTGAATTTCCCGACTCCTATTATGAGGAGCTCCTGGCTAGTTACACCGACAAACGGGACATCTTTCTTGGCTGGCTCGACATGGCAGGGCTCTCCTATACGCGCCCACAGGGAGCCTATTATGTGATGGTCGATGTTGGTGAATTCGGTGTCACGGATGATGTCGCTTTTTGTGAATGGCTGGCACGCACGGTTGGAGTTGCCGCAGTACCGGGATCAAGCTTTTTCCGTGAACCGGTCCACAACCTGATCCGCTTTCATTTTGCCAAACAGCCGGAGACTCTCAATGCGGCAGGAGCACGTCTGTTGACGTTACGTGCGCGGGTGAAAAATTATCGCCCATAGTCATTCGCATTATCTTGAAATCCAAAGGCTCCGCCTCTGAAATCACTATCTTCAACGCATGCGAACATGGAATGTGAATGTTCTGATCTGCGCATGATCGACCTCATTGGGCGGTAACTGTTCCCGTTGACAAAGTGAGGCGTTTTTTGTCCTGAATCAGCTATATTGGCAAAACTCAAACAGGAAAGAAAATGGATACGAAGTATGAGGTGGTTGGCGATTTTTTTCGAGAAAAGGTTTTGGCAGCTATTTTTTATGGATTCCGTACTGTCAAAAATCCCGCATCTGTAACGGTTCATCCTGAACTGATGATGAGGATAAGGGATGATTTCAAGAATAAAGTGGTTGCGCCGAAAAGTATCGGTGATACGGAATTCTTTTTCGGACTGCCGGTCATTGAGGATGCGACAAAAGAGAAGGATTATATCGCTGTACAATAAGATCTGACAGAGGTCACACTGCTACGGCACCAAATACCCCGCCGTTTGCAGCGGGGAGCTTTATTATGGTTCTTCCTGTGTTTTTAAGAACACTCACGTTCATGGTTTTACATCAGCAGCTACCTTCATCCGCACTATTCTCGTGGGATTGGAAACAGCGCCATTGTTGTACTGTGAACCGGCCTTGATTTTGTCAACAAATTCCATTCCGGAAACGACTTGTCCCCAAACGGTGTATTGCCCGTCGAGGAATGGTGCAGGAGCGAAGCAGATGAAAAACTGGCTGTCGGCACTGTTGGGGTCAGTGGCGCGAGCCATGGAGACGGTACCCCGGATATGCTGCACGCGCGAAAATTCTGCGTTAAGTTCATGACCGGAACCGCCGGAACCGTCGCCGAGCGGATCGCCGGTCTGTGCCATAAATCCTGGTATAACACGGTGGAAGGTGAGGCCGTTATAAAAACCTTTGCGCGTCAACTCTTTGATGCGAGCCACATGGCGGGGGGCGATATTTGGAAGCATCTGGATGACGACTCGTCCTGATGGAAGGTCGAGATAAAGAGTGTTTTCGGGATTGAGTGCTGGTGCCGCAGAAACCGTCAAGGGCAGTAAACTGGCCAAAAGCCCTAAAAAGACGATGAAAATTCTCAATGGTTTTTTCAAAATGGGGTACGGTTATATTTGGAGGAATAAAAGAGATATTTCATTGCCCGCAAGTATGCAGATTGAATTCTTTGTTTTCAATTTACATACTTATTTCTTGAAAAAAACAAACATTCCTTTGCCTTGCTCGCAGGAGCGTGATCGCCTTGTCGGTGAAAACAAAAATAACTGGTGCAAAAAATGGTTTATGTTGCCAAATCCCGCCTACGGTTCGTGGATAAATGTTCTGCGTGATCCGAAGTCACAATATATCATGAAATACTGAGGACGTCTCTACAACACGCACGTCTTGATTTCGAATTGTTACAACAGATTGGTACCAATGGGACGGGCTCACTGGCTTGTCTTTTATACCATATTAACGGTATTTTTATGGTATATGCTTGCTTTTTATGATGATATAGAGCTTTATTGACACCTGTAAATCAAACGTTACTCAAATGAACTATCAATTTTTGAAATATAACAGCGTTATCAGTGGCAGGCACAATTGTGGTTGTTGTCTCTGGATTGACGTTGAAAAACGGAAAAGCCGATTATCGACATAATGCCCCTGCTTTTCAGGGTGGATTATACTCTCGAAGCCAGCTTTTTCGTTTTAAAAAGCTGGCTTTTTCTATTTACAGGAATTTTTTGTCAACAAGAACACACAACATAACAACTAATAAAAGGGAAAATGAAATGAAAAGGATGTTATCGCTTGCTGCTATGTTTGCAGTACTTTCATACGCATCACCGGCTTCGGCTGAGCTGAAGTTTAGTGGCGACGTCTCTGTTCGAGTGAGAGATGAAGCTTTCGATGCGGAGCATCAAAGCACCTCACCGGACAATTTATATTATCAGTACCGTGCACGACTGAACGTGGCTGGTGATTTTGAGGACGGCTATCTTTTCAGGGCGCTGATCAGCAATGAAGCTCCCGGCTTTTCAGGTAGTGGCGGTGCTGGGTCGACCGCTAAAATTGGCGGCGGCGGCGGTTGGCAAACTGTTGGCTATGGAAACACTGAATTATATACTATCGGTTTTTCACAGCTCTATTTTGGTCGTAATTATGGAGAAAGTCATTACCTTTTGGGTCGTCTTCCGCTCAACTCAACCAATAATCCGGCTTTTGATATTCACCTCTATCCCAAAAATCCACTTGATGTACCGACAACAACATTTAATAATGACAGGCTTTTTGGTGTGAATTACGGGACTAAAATTGGTTCAGGTGACTTGAATGCAGTGATTGGAGTATTTGACAATCTCTCAAAGCAAGATACACCCGGAACAGGTGATGGCCTTCTGAACGACGGTTATGTGTTCGTTTTGAACTATAAAACCAAGATCGGAGACGTTACACTTGAACCACAGGTACTTACTGCCCTGAACCAGCACGATACGGTTACTCAGACCACCTACTCGACAAATCTTCCATTTCATCAGGGTATCAGACCGTTTACTTTTGGTACAAATGCGAGTGTGCCTGTTGGTGATGTGAAACTTGGTTTCAGTGGATTTCGTACCAGTGGCCATGGTACAACTCCCAGCAGTGCAAACTATGCAACTGCCGGAGCAAATGTCGATTATTCAGGTTATCTCTTTAGAATCAAAGGTGAGTACGGCCCATTTTTGGCATGGTATGATTATAACAAAACAACCGACAAGTCTACCAGCACGACTCACAAGTACACCAATAACTTTATCTGGGCACAATATAAAATACCGGCAGGAAAGTTAAGCATTCAGCCAACCGTGCGTTACTTGACGACAAGTGATCATTCAGTTGGCTCGGCCGATGTGAATACCAGTCGCCTGCGTTCAGAACTTTGGGCAACAATAGCCTTCTAACGGTTGTTCTCCGGCATCCGGGCATTTATGGTTGAAGTTATGGAAGGAACTTCCGTAGGTGTAGTGTGTGCATCTTATTCAAAAGTGTCCGGATGTTTTTTCTGGCGATGTGGGTGAGTGGTCTAAGCCAAGGGTCTGCAAAACTCTTTTTCACAAGTTCGAATCTTGTCATCGCCTCGGTCTGAATCAAGTCATAATGTTCCTCCGAACATCCGGAAGAGTGAAGAAAAGTGTTGTCGGGTGCATTTTTTTTCGGTCTCTTCCGGATGTTTTTTTTGTCTTTCCTCTATACCATATTTGCGGTATTTCTTGAGACAAGGTTGGAGATGTGGTTTATGATGGTGTTTATTAACGATTGTTAATGTTTTTGCGGTGTGAATCCTGCCGATTGTTTCAGGCTGATTTGGAACATCCTTAACTGTTGTAACCTAAAAGAAAACTGGAGAGCATGGTGGAACCCGCGCTTGTTGTGGCTCCCTTGAACAGGGAGGGAATGATACGTCAGAAGCAGCACGACTATTATTTCATTCGTCTTAAGGCCGTTGCGGGTGATTTGACGGCAACACAACTGGCATGTATTGCATTGGTTGCTGAAAAGTATGGCCGGGGTGTTGTGCATCTTTCTACGCGTCAGGGGATGGAAATCCATAATGTTCATCATGACAATCTCGAAAATGCCCGGCGAGTTCTGCAGGTTGCAGGAGTTGAAATGGGAGCATCAGGTACCCGAGTCCGGGTGATTGTTGCCTGTCCTGGAGAAGCGACCTGTAAATTTGGAAGCATTGATACAAAAAAGATTGCACGCGAGCTTGATACACGGTTTTTCAATCTGGAGGCGCCGGGAAAATTCAAGATGGCGGTAACAGGTTGCGCCAATAACTGCACCAAGGCAAATGAAAACGATATTGGCGTCAGGGGCGCCATTGAGCCGGAATGGGTGTCGGCGTCCTGTTGTGATTGTAAGCTCTGTCTTAACCATTGCCCAGCCAAAGCCATCGAGCGCCAGGAGAGTGGCAGTAATGGCAAAAGGGCATACCGTTACACTATTGATCAGGAGAGCTGCATCAATTGTAGCGTTTGTACCCAGCACTGCCCGGGAGAAGCCTGGGTTATCGGCAGGCAGGGATACACCCTTTTTATTGGCGGCACGATGGGAAAAATACCCCGTTTCGCTACCGTACTCAAGAAACTGGTTGAGAGTGAGGATGAACTCTACGATCTGATTCAGAAAGCACTAACCTGTTACCGGAAACATGGCAAGAAAAAAGAGCGTTTCGGACATACGATTGACCGTATCGGGATTGAAACGGTTCGGGCTGAAATTCTTGGTACCACTTGAAATTGCTCAAAAGGCAAAATTTTATTTGAACACAAGACCAGAACGTTCATGAGCAGGGAGGACGTCAGAAAATTGAGTAACGATCTCTCCGGTAAATCACCGGAAGAGATTCTGTGTTGGGCTGCGGCTTTTTTTGATGCAGGCGATTGTGCCTTTGCCTCAAGTTTTGGCGCGGAGGATCAGGTGATTACTGACATACTTGAAAAGGAGAAGTTGCCGATACCGCTCTTTACTCTTGATACCGGAAGGCTCCCGCAAGAGACCTACGATATCCTTGATGCTACTCGAAAGCGGTATGGTATTTCGATTGAGGTGCTTTTTCCGGAAACCGTTGAGGTTGAAGCCATGCAGACTCGTTACGGAGCAAACCTCTTTTATGAGAGTGTCGAACTGCGTCGGGAGTGCTGCCGAATCCGAAAAGTGCAGCCGCTTGCCAAGAAGCTTTCAACGCTGAAAGGATGGATATGCGGGTTACGACGTGAACAGTCAGTCACCAGAACCGCCATAGCCCCGGTGGAGTGGGATGAGTCGTTTGGACTCTATAAAGTCAATCCACTTGCAGAGGTGACGGAAACAACGCTCTGGGAATATATCCAAAAACATAATGTCCCCGTCAATGCCCTTCATGATCAAGGATACCCCAGTATCGGGTGTGCTCCCTGTACGAGGGCGATCAAGCCTGGAGAGGATATTCGCGCAGGACGCTGGTGGTGGGAAATTCCGGAACACAAAGAGTGCGGCCTGCACCGAAAACCATTGTAATTTATTGACGAAAAGACAAGTATGGATCATCTTGACAAACTTGAGGCACAGAGCGTTTACATTCTTCGCGAAGCCTACCGTGAATTTAAAAGCCTCTGTATGCTCTGGTCAATCGGCAAGGATAGTACCGTGATGCTCTGGCTTGCCCGGAAGGCATTTTTCGGACACGTCCCCATTCCGTTGGTCCATATTGATACCCACTTCAAGATTCCTGAGATGATTGAGTATCGCGACCGCTTTGCCCTTGAGTGGAACCTGAACATGATCTATGGTCAGAATACTGAAGCGTTGGCAGAGAAGCTTACGTTTCCTGATGGTAAGACCGACCGCCTTACCTGCTGCAAATACCTTAAAAGTGAAGCATTGAAAAATACTCTTTCGGGTGAGTGGCCTCGGTACAGGATGGATCACGAGCAGCGGAAGTATGTTGTTGATGAGGGGAGAGAGCCCTATACTGGCGTTATTGTTGGTGTCCGGGCTGATGAGGAGGGGAGCCGTTCAAAAGAGAGATATTTTTCACCTCGCGACAAAGACAATGTCTGGGATGTAGGCGACCAACCGCCAGAATTTTGGAACCAGTTCAAGACCGATTTTGCACCAGGAACCCATGTGCGCATTCACCCCCTGCTTGACTGGACTGAGCAGAACATCTGGGAGTATATCGAACGGGAAAAGATTCCAGTCGTTTCGCTCTACTTTAATCAGGGCGAAGGTATTCGCTATCGTTCCCTTGGCTGTTATCCCTGTACTAATCCGGTCACGTCGGATGCGCAAACGGTTCCGGAGATAATTGAGGAACTCAAAAGCGGCAAGTTTTCGGACATTGCCGAGCGATCAGGGCGCGCACAGGACAGTGAAGACGGGGGACTTGAGACGCTTCGGCGTGACGGGTATATGTAGAATTGTCAGTTGATAATGGATGTGGGGGATTAACATTTTTTTGTGGATGATATGAGTAGTGGACGGGCGCAAATGAATATTGTTATAGTTGGTCATGTTGATCATGGGAAAAGCACGGTGATTGGCAGGCTGCTTGCAGATACAGGCTCCTTGCCGCAGGGCAAGCTTGAAGCGGTAAGAGAGAGCTGCCGAAGGAATTCAAAGCCTTTTGAATATGCGTTTCTGCTTGATGCGCTCAAGGATGAGCAGGCGCAGGGGATCACCATTGATATGGCCCGTTGCTTTTTTAAAACAGCAGCTCGTGACTACATCATTATTGATGCTCCTGGCCATATCGAGTTTCTGAAAAACATGATTACCGGCGCCTCTCGGGCAGATTCGGCGCTGCTTGTGATTGATGCAGACGAGGGTATCAAGGAGAACTCAAAGCGGCATGGCCAGATGGTTGCAATGCTTGGTGTCAAGCAGGTGACGGTGCTGGCCAACAAAATGGATCTTGTGGACTTCAGCGAAGAGGTTTTTGAAAAGCTGAAGGCCGACTACACCGCCTTTCTTGCCCGGATCAACGTGACGCCGGTCAGCTTTATACCTGTCAGCGCCCGCGAGGGGGACAATATTGCCTCTCTTTCTGAACGGATGCCATGGTACAAGGGATTTACGGTGCTTGAGCAGCTTGACCAGTTCATCAGTGACAAGGAGCTTCAGGACAAGCCCTTTCGTTTTCCGGTTCAGGATATCTACAAGTTTACCCGCAGCAATGACGACCGTCGAATTGTTGTCGGGACTGTTGCTGCCGGAACGGTGCGGGTCGGTGATGAGGTGCTTTTTCTTCCCTCGGGGAAACAATCGACCATCCAGTCGGTCGAATCGTTCAATACGGCCCAAAAACAGCAGGCCTCAGCGGGAGATGCTTCAGGATTTACCCTTACGACACAGATCTATGTGCGCCCCGGTGAACTTATGGTAAAGCCCAATGAACCTCTGCCGGAGGTCGGCAGCCGTTTCAGGGTGAATATTTTCTGGGTTGGCCGTGCGCCGATGATTCGTAACAAGGAGTACAAACTCAAGCTCGGCTCGGCTCGTGCAACGGTCAAGCTTGCGGAGATCTGCAATACGCTCGATGCCTCTGATCTGACCTCCAGTAAATGCAAGCAGCAGATTGACTGTCGTGACGTTGGGGAGTGTATTCTTGAAACCTCTCGTTCGATTGCTTTTGATACGACTGCTGCCAGTGAAACCACGGGGCGGTTTGTTATAGTCGATAACTATGAAATTGCCGGTGGTGGTGTTGTGGTTGAGAACCTTTCCTCCGGAGAGACCCTTTTGCAGAAACATATCAAGGATCGAGAACATAACTGGGAAGCTGGTCTTGTCCGTGCAGAACAGCGGGCAGAGGTAAATTGCCACCGGGCAAAATTTATCGTCTTTACCGGAGTTCCTGGCACCGGTAAACGGGCGGTGGCGAAAGCGCTTGAGCAGGGGCTTTTTCACAATGGCATGAACGTCTATTACCTCGGAGTGGCCAACATTGATCGCGGGCTTGATGCCGATCTTGGTTCCAATACAGATAGCGCAGGGGAGCGGTTGAGAAGAATCGGAGAGCTTGCCCGTATTCTCACCGATGCCGGACTGATCTTTATTACCACTATTGATGATGCTGACGACTACGATATTGAGACACTGAAGCTGCTCAATGAGCCGAATGATAT
>CAILRB010000007.1 GCA_903836465.1 uncultured Chlorobiaceae bacterium | reverse complement strand
TTTTGCTGAGAGGGTCGGATTACTGCGCCCTGCGAAAATTTTAATGGGTTTTGCCTTTGTATCCTGCATTTTCGAATGAAAGGGATTATATTATGGCAGTACGTTTAACGCCCAAAATTATATTTCAAATCGTCTTACCAAAAATGATTACATTTAAGCGAATTCAAATATAACTAAAAAGGCTGAAAAATTAACTAATTTTTTCCTCTTTCTAAAGTGCTGTTATTCGCTTGAAAAATATGACTATTCAGGAGATCAGGGATTATCTTGGGCAATTTTTTGATGCTGTTGAACTGGTGGGGAGTGGTGATGGACTGATTTCTGGCCCCGCAAAGATTGAAACTGCTCAACGGGGGCAGGTCACTTTTGTGGCCAACGATAAATATGTAAGGTTTCTTGCGTCAACAGGGGCTTCGCTGGTTATTGTTCATCGTTCACTTTGTGTTGATGAATTTGTCCATAAAACCTCTTTTCTGAAAGCAGATGACCCTTATACGGCATTTGTTTTCCTGCTGCAAAAATTTTCTCCCCCCCTCTCTATTGCTGCCAAGGGTATTGCATCAACGGCCGTGATTGGCGAAGGAGTTTCAATTGGTGAAGGTGTTGCTATTGGAGAATATGCTGTCATCGGAGATCGTTGTTCAATTGGACGTAATACCGTGATTGGTGCTCATTCTGTTCTTTTGCACGATGTTTCAGTCGGTGAAGATGTTGTATTTTTCCCTGGAGTTACCTGCTACCATGGTACCGTTGTGGGCAACAGGGTCGTTATTCATTCCGGAAGTGTTATCGGAGCGGATGGTTTTGGTTTTGCTCCGCAGAAAGATGGTTCTTATGTTAAAATTCCTCAGATGGGCATTGTGGAAATCGGTGATGATGTGGAAATCGGATCAAATACCACTATTGATCGCGCTACCTTGGGGAGTACCGTTATTTACAGGGGAGCCAAGATTGATAATCTTGTTCAAATTGCGCATAACTGCCGGATCGGCGAAGATACCGTTATTGCGGCTCAGGCGGGAATTTCCGGAAGCGTAAAGATTGGTCGGCAGTGCATGATCGGCGGGCAGGCAGGATTTGCCGGTCATCTCGAACTTGCCGACAAGATACAGGTTGCTGCCAAGACAGGAATATCAAAATCCTTTCTTCAGCCTGGTATTGCCCTGCGGGGAACTCCCGCACAGCCGATGCGTGACCAGCTCAAGCATGAGGCGATGATGCGAAACCTTGGAGCTATGAAAGAGAAACTGGACCGTCTGGATGCTGAAATGAAAGAGCTTAAAATGAAATAGAGGATTGAATATTCTGTTTATAGTTTCCTAATACAAAAAGGCCATCCTGTTACGATGTGACCTTTTTGATTAGGAGGGTGATTCAGTCGTCAAAGGACTCAGCAATGGAGTCGTCAACGTCGTCAACGGACTCTTCTGCTTCGAACCAATCGCCCCGATTTTCTCCGTGTCGTTCTCCTTTCTTTTTCCACAGGTAATATGCTGCAAGCCTGATCGATTCATCACGCTCTTCTTCTGTTATAAAGGGGTCGGCTTTTTTCCCCTTCTTCTTTGTGGATGATTTGTTTGACATGGCGGTTTGATTTTTTCAAGGTTTAGAAAATATCCAGAGTCAATGTCATCATCCCTCCCAGTGCTCATAGCCGGAATTCCTGCAAGTATAAGGGTTATTTCCCTCGATGTTAAAGTGCTTCATCATTGCGTCCCACTCCACAAGCCTGATCTCATTAAGCGTACATGTAAAACCTTCACTTTTGATAAATGCCATCAATCTATCCCTGCACTCCGGGTCAGATTTAAGCTTATCGATATACTCTTTTGCCTGTATTTGTGACATGATCTACTCCATTTGCTGGCAATGAAACATAATGTTACAACACTCAACACACGATTCGAAATACACCTCATTTCTTTAAAACAATTCGTTAATGTGAGAAGTTCCTTTTCTAATTATTTTTATCAAATTATTAATACACGAGTCATATCATCTTATTTTTCAAGATTTTCCGTTGTACTCAGCACCAGCAATATCGGATTGCCCAAGCATCATTTTACCCACCAAGCTGTGGGGCTAAGTGGTTCTTTCGCTTAGTGACAAGGAATGATTCTCCTGTAGGGAAAGAGAGACTCAACATCAGTCATAAGCTTCATCTCAAAAAAAAATTGGAAAAGAGCAAGAACACCCTCAGTTTTGCTGAAGGTGTTCTTTAGACATGATCCGATTATTAGTTTACGGGAATTGATGTTTCCTTTTTTGGTGTTGGCTCAACCTTGGGGATAACGATCTTGAGTACCCCGTTATCGTATTTTGCCTCAATTTTTTCGGTATTGACATTCTCTCCAAGGGTAAAACTCCTGCTAAGGCATCCCCAGGAACGCTCAACGCGATGAAATCCTTTTTTCTTTTCCTCATCGCTCTGTGTTCTCTCAGCAGTAATGGAAAGAAGATCATTGTCCATAGATACTTTGATATCCTCTTTATTTACTCCGGGCATGTCGGCCTCAATGAAAATGTTATTGTCATCTTCGCTTATATCCACTTTAAAGGAGGGTGTCATCATTGAAGAGAAAAATGGCGATAACTTGTCGTTAAAGACATCCTCAAACATTTTCAAGGGATCCCGTTTGTATAATGACAGTGACATGGTAGCATCTCCTGTTTTGATTTTTGTTACAGTCAAATCAATGAAATGATAACTTGTAAGTATTATGAACAGAGAATGCGGAGAAAAAATTCCTTGCTTGAAATAGTTGGACGGTGTAAAGAAGAGGTTTGGGCATTCCCGGCACAGCTTATGAATGGTTCGGTAAGTGTGCCGGGAACAGGAAGAACAGATTATGAAAGGTTTCTGGGTACCTGAGAGGAGTGGTGGTGCAGAATGGGCGTTGCAAGTGAAATGTCCATCACAAAAGTAAAGCGTGAAGGAAAGGAGAGCAGTACCTGGTCGACTTCAAACTCAAAAGAATAGATGCCGCTCAGGGTATGCAGGGTTTCGCATTGTGAATGCTTTCTGAGGGCCTTGTTATGCAGGCGCACTCCAAGTCCATCTCTTGTTGCAAGCTGCCCGAAGTAGTTTCTGATGCCCTCAAGAGATATGACGGTATGGGGTGAAAATGTAGGAATAAGGACTGCAGATTCATTGTAAAGAGCTGTAATATCGTCTGCATTACCGCTGCAGACTCTTGAAACCCATTGAAAAAGAACCTCTTCGGCAGTTTTAAAATACATCATGGTACGGACGTTTTGTTTTCCATTGTAGTACTCTCTTGTTACAAGATGCCATGAAGGGCTGGCATGTGTGGATGGAAAGGTAAACAATTTTTGATTTTTCTCAGGTCAATAATTACAAAGCCCGAACGGGACGTGTTCAGGCTTTGTAATAGAGAGAAATGTTTCAAAATTACAGTTTCAGTTCACCTGATTCTGCTTGGCGTTTGAGTGCTTCGTTTGCATAGATCAGTACCTCAACGCGGCGGTTCAGCCTGCGTCCGGTTTCGGTTTCATTGGTTGAAACTGGCCGGGTTTCACCGTACCCCACAGGGGAAACTCTGCCGCCTGAAACACCATAAGCCTTCAGAAGTGTTGCGACCGATTCAGCACGTCTTTCGGAGAGCAACTGGTTCGTGGATTCGCTGCCGATATTGTCGGTATGACCTTCGATGACAATATTGGTGTCATTGTACCGGTTTAGAATTCTGGCGAGTTGTTCAATATTGCTTCTGCTGGTTGCAGTTATGGTTGATGAGCCGGTAGAAAAGAGAATACCTGAGTCAAAAATTACTCTGATGCTTTCGCCAACGCGCTCAACTTTTGCTCCATCAACATTCCGATCAATTTCAGCGGCTTGCTTGTCCATGTAATTACCAATAATCGCGCCAGTAGCCCCTCCAATGACGGCACCGATAATTGCGCCTTTAGCCCAACTGCCCGAACGGCTGCCGATAAGACCGCCAAGAACGCCACCAGCGGCAGCTCCTATCTGAGCATCTCGTCCGGCATTAGTCGTTGTCTGGCAACCCCACGTCAGACTTGTCATGGCAAGGATAAGAAAAAACGCTACAGGTTTAGTAAACTTTTGTGAACGGGTCATTGTCAGTATTGTTAGAAGTTAAAGAAAACCGGAAAAATGGTTTAAGGATTCATTACATCATTCAGGTGCCATGAATTAATATAAATATTAAGCCAGGCGATAACGGAAAAAAGATCAAAATACCTCTTTATGGGAATAGTATTTTTGTTGTGTAATGCTTTCGCAATAACATAATTTATATGGTATTCTTTTCAAATGAAAGCTCTTGGTGAATGCATAGTCGCACGTTGAAATAGGGGGTTCAATGAGCGACGGTTTTTCGGAAAAAAATGCTGGAATGGTCTTGGTCGTAGTGGTCATTTTCAGAAGGTTTATCTGAAATCCGGTTTGCTGGAGTGATGTATGGCGGGGAAAACCTGCAACAAGCTTGAAGACTATCTAAAAATGAATCATACACTTACCCTGGTTCAAAAAATTCCTGTTCCTATTGATACCGCATGGAGTTTTTTTTCCTCACCGGCTAATCTTGCCCGTATTACTCCTCCTGAAATGATGTTCCGAATAACCGGTAGTATAGCGGATGAGAACATCTATCCGGGCATGATCATCTGCTACACCCTGTATCCCTTTATGATGTTGCCGATAAGATGGGAAACGGAAATAACTGTTGTTAAAAAACCTTTTTACTTCGAAGATTGTCAGAAATCGGGCCCTTATGAGCATTGGCATCACCAACATTTTTTCAGGGAAATTGACGGTGGTGTTGAAATGACGGATTTTCTGCAATACCGCCTGCCAATGGATTTTTTTGGAGAGCTTGTCAATACCGTGATCGTCAGTCGGCGCCTTGAGGAAGTTTTTAACTACAGACGAAAAAGGGTAGAGGCAATTTTAGGCTCTTTCCAAAACGATTGAAAACAGGAAGGGAAAGGTTGGAATGGCTCAGAGTGCTTTGATTAAACGTAGCCAGTCCCTATAGATTCTTCAAAAAATCAGCGAGCAGGTTTCTCGTCTGGATAAATCTTTCGGTATAACTGGGCAATTCCTTCGAGTACCCTCGGCCCGGGACGCAGAAAAAGACTATTGTCGAACCGGTCGTATACCTGATGGTTTTTCACGGCAGTAATAGAGCCCCATCCAGGACGGTTGAGAACATTATCTGCGGCAGTGGACTCTTTTGCCATGTACATGCAGGCAATCACTTCAGGGCTTTTCTTGATGACCCATTCCTGGGAGATCTCGAAATAATCTTTTTTTACCACGTCACCGATATTCCGGCCTCCTGCGTATGCTATCAGAGCTGAGGTATAGCTTCCTTGTCCTCCCGTCCAGAACGGGTCATTCCAGATTTCAAGATAGACTGTTTTTTTCTTTTTCAGATTCTCTGCTTTTTGTTTGAAAGTAGCAAGGCCGTTTGTTATGGAAAGGGCCAGGCTATCGGCTTCTCTGGTGTGTCCGGTCAGCTTTCCGAGTTTTTTCAGGACCGCAGGGATATCGTCAGGGGATTTGCAGGAGACGGTTTCTCGTGTAATACCAAGGGCGGATATTTTTTTACCCATCTCTTCATCAGCCAGATCCACATCGATGACAAGGTCTGGATGGATAGACGCAAGCAGTTCAAGAGAAGGCCGTCCGAATGCCCCGATGACCGGCACACGCCCTGCCGCAGCAGGCCAGTCACAAGCGCTGGTTCTGCCAACAAGCTGATCGCCTGCTCCAATGGCAAAAATCATCTCGGTCAGGCTCGGTGCAAGGCTGACAATTCGCGATTTGGCTGGAGCAGTTTTTGGGTTTTTAATCTGTTTTTGAGCACACCCTGACGTAAGCAGCAGCAGAGCAATAAACAAACGGGCAATGGTTTTACAGCGCAAGATGTTGTACATATCGCTGGAGAATCTGCAGGTGATTGAAGGCAAGTGGCAAGGCAAGCGCCTCATCAAGAGGAAACCAGGCGATCTCTTCAACTTCGTCAGGCATCAACCGGACAGCGCCTCTTCCTCTACCATAGAAAGCGAGCGCCACGGCATGAAAGTTATACCGGGGGAAAACTTCGTTGAAAAAATAAAGAAAAACAGGTAAGATAAAGTTGAGACCTGTCTCTTCCCTGACTTCCCTGACAACAGCCTCTTCGGCAGTCTCATAATCGTCAATGTGACCACCCGGCAGGCACCAGTGTCCCTGAAACGGCGGAATACTTCGTTTGGTCAGCAGGATGATCTCAGGTTTGTCATCATCAGGAGTAATGATTGCGGCAACTGTAGCTTTGGGCATAATGAAGTTCAATTTTCAGCCAAAGTAAGGCAGAAGTTCAAGGAATGCAAAAAAAACATCTGTGCTTTCCTCTCGTCGCTGTTTTTTGATTCCTGTTGAATTACGTACTTTTTAAAAGTGTAGAGTTTACAAGTTAAAAGTGAGACATTACTATTAATTATTAATGAGAGTTAACATGAAAAAGATAATCATTGTTTTGGCGGCTTTGGTAATGTTTGGCTCTGTTGCACAGGCAGAACAGAAAGACGAGATGACTGATCCGAAAGGCATGGCACCTCAGAATGGCGCAATGAGTATGATCTGTCCAATGATGAATATGATGCAGTCGATGCTGGATATGATGAAAATGCAGCAAAAGATGATTAATGGAGAGAAACCGGTCGTGAAAAAAGAGATGATAATGCAGATGGATAAAAAAATGGGAGAAATGAACGGGATGATGACCGACATGCAGAAGATGATGCAGTCGTGTATGCCGAATGCTCAAGGAGAGGATATTCAGAAAACACTTCCTTGTCAGCGGTAACAAATAGTATCACACAATAACGTCATCTGCTTTGATACTTATTTTTATTGGAGGCTTGGCCCTTTTTCTTTACGGAATAAGGATTATGAGCAGCGGTCTGAAAAAGGCATCGGGTGCCCGGGTCGGACGGCTGATATCGAAGATAACCGATAACCGTTTCTACGGGATGCTTGCCGGGGCTTTCGCCACTATGATCGTCCAGAGCAGCAGTACCATTATTGCCCTCCTTGTGGGGCTGGTTCAGTCACGCCTCATGACCAGCAGTCAGTCTCTTGCTGTGATTCTTGGTGCTGAAATAGGCACTACTGCCATGGCGCAGCTTGTGGCTTTCCGCTTACACGATTATGCCCTGATGATTTTTTCAGCCGGTTTTGCCTTGACTGCTGTTGGAAAATCGGAACCCCTGCGTTTTACGGGAGAGGCGCTTTCGGGGTTTGGTCTTCTGATTTTCGGTTTGAAAGTTATGTCCGAAGCGGTCGCGCCTCTGCAGAGCTATGCGCCGTTTCTCTCACTGTTGCGTTATCTGGAAAATCCTCTGCTTGGCATTGCGGCGGGAATGTTTTTTACAGCCTTGATGCACAGCAGTGCGGCGTTTATCGGTATTCTCATAACGCTTGCCTTGCAAGGATCGTTAAGCCTTGATGCCGGTATTGCGTTGATGCTCGGGGCCAATATCGGCACATGTATTACTGCCGTGCTGGCAAGTGCCGGGATGCTCCGGGCGGCAAAAAGAGTTGCCCTTTCCCAGGTGCTTTATAATGTTGCAGGAGTACTTCTTTTTCTTCCGCTTATTCCCTGGTTTGCAGAGTTCATCCGGGCGCTTTCACCGTTGGGAGTTGGTTCAGGCACTGTAAAGCTGGCCCATGAAGTGCCGCGCCAGATTGCCAATGCCCATTCGCTCATCAATCTTTTCATGGCACTATTTTTTCTTCCGTTTCTTTCGTTCTTCGACCGGCAGCTTTATCGACTTCTTCCTGATGATCCAGAGGAAACAAGGTTGCTTCCCGCAGTATGGTACCTCAAGGATTCAGCTCTTTCAACTCCTCTTATTGCAATCAGTTATGCAAAGGCTGAAGTGGCAAGAATGGCCAGCATTGCCGGAAAAATGGTGCATGCGTCGCTTTACCCGTTTATCAGCAACGATCCCGGCAAGGATGAGGTTTTTCCAAAACTTTCCGTCAGCAAGGGTATTCGCATGAGAGAGGAGAAGCTTGATTTTCTTCAAACCAGTATCTCGGCATACCTCATTAAAATAAGCCGAAGTGGGCTTAATGAACAGGAATCACAGGAGGTGTTTGCTCTCATGAATATCATCAAAGGCCTTGAGTCGATTGGTGATGTTATCGGGATTCTTGAAGAAAAACTTGCTGAAAAAAAACGGGGGCTGAAAAACGATTTGAGTGAAGAGGGTAAACACGAGCTTATGTCCATGCACAAGCTTGTTTGTCTTGAAGTGGAACAACTGGTCGATGCCCTGAAGGATATGGATGAGGCAAAAGCTGCGACACTTCTTCAGGGTGATGATCAGTTTAAACTGCAGGTAGCGAAGGCCGAAGCTGCTCACCTGAAAAGAGTTTTCCTTTTACCCGAAGCAGAGGTGACCCACGATATTCACATGGAACTCATCAACTTGCTTGAACAGGTTCATCATTACTGTAAAAGTATAGCCGGCACTATTCTCAGTTCAGGGAGGTATGAAGGGTAACAACGGTTTACTGTTTGCTTCTTTGTCAAGAATTTATTATTTAATGCACCATAATTGTTCTTTTGTTGTTGTAGCTGGTGCCGGCTTAAAAGCCGGAGAATAGGGAAGTACGTGAGAATCGTACACTGTACCCGCAACTGTACAACGGTTAACCGCTGAAATCTTGCATTGCCATAATGCATTGATTTTGCCGGTCGTTTCAGGTCACTGCACTCTTTTCCTCCCTGGAAAATTGCGGGAAGGCCGAAACGGAATCAAGCCGTGATAGTCAGGAGACCTGCCAGTTATTTTTGCATGATACAATCGGACTACGGGCTATAGTCGGGGCAAAGTTGTACCTCTTTTTGCATTACCTGGTTGATGCTCATGTCGTTACCTATGCCTTTTGATTACCCCTGTCAGTTGATCTATTTCTCAAACTGAAAACAGGTAACTTTCAATGAACAAAAAAGTATTTCTTGTTGTCATGGCAGGCTTGCTGTGCAGCAAAGGGCTTCTGGCTGAAGAGCAGCCCAGGAGTTTTGTGGGGGAGGAGATGGTGGTGACTTCAAGCCGTGTTGAAGAGCCAAAAAAATATGTGACTTCAAACATCAGCATTATCGGCAGGGATGAGATTGCACAATCGTCAGCGAAAGACCTCGGTGAACTGCTTGCCGAAAAGAACATCGGTCAAATCCAGAAATATCCAGGGACATTAACTTCAGTTGGCATCAGGGGATTCAGGAGCGAAACCCATGGCAACGATTTGATGGGCAAGGTGCTTGTCCTTGTTGATGGCCGTCGCGCCGGTACTGGCAATCTTGCGATAATCATGACTGATAATGTCGAGCGCATTGAAATAATTCGCGGGCCTGCGGCGGTACAGTATGGTTCTGCGGCAATTGGAGGAGTTGTCAATGTGATTACCGTGAGGGGCAACGGTCAGCCATCAATATTTATTGAGCAGAAAAACGGTACTTATGACTACTCCAAAACGGCATCAGGTATTCATGGAACATCAGGTAACTTTGATTTTTCAGGCAGCATCTCTCACTCTGATGCTGGCGATTATTCGACAGGTTCAGGTGAAAAATACCTGAACACCGGCTATCGTGACCAGACTCTTGCCAGTTTTAACCTTGGTTACGAGCTTGCTCCACATCACAGGATTGGTGTTATCTATCATTCCTTCGATGTTGACAAAGCTGGTTCACCCTCCTATCTAAGCCAGAATGATCCTCTTAGTTATACCGTTAATAGCAATCATTCGACCGATTTTATGTATGAAGGCGCTTTGTCTGACAGGCGTTTTTCATGGATGGCCCGTTATTTTACCGGAATGGATGAATATCAGTATGTCGATCCCTCTACTTCCTATAAGAGCAGAAGTGATGTTGACCAGCGGGGGGCACAGGCTCAGTTGACCTTTTCCCGTCAGTCGCTGAGAATGACCGCCGGGGTTGACTGGCTGAACTATGAACTGGAGTCAACCCTTGTGCCGAACTGGAGCAGTTACAATAACCCGGCCTGTTTTTTCCTTGGTAAATATGGCTTGTTCGATGAACAGTTGATTGTGACGGCAGGTATTCGTTATGATGATTATAAGGTCGATATGGCCGCTGGCGAGGGTACCTCACGAAGTACTGATAATTTTTCGCAACAGGCAGGAGTTGCCTGGCATTTCAGTGATATCCTTAAACTCAGGGGCTCCTATGCGGAGGGGTTCAGGATGCCCTCTGCCAGGGAAATTGCAGGCCAGATAAATACCTACGGGAATACTTATATCGGCAATCCCGATCTTAATCCTGAAGTGAGCGATACCTGGGAGACAGGATTTGATCTGGTCTGGAAAGGGCTGAATTCAGCATTTACCTGGTTTACCACCGATTATACCGGTATGATTGAGACGAAGGCGACTGCCGCAAATACCTTTACTTATAAAAATATAGGAAGTGCAAAGATTTCGGGAATAGAGTCGGAGCTTTCATGGAAAATGAATCACTCCAACGCCGGATTGGTATTTGAGCCATACCTTAATTACACTTTTCTTGTCGAACACAAAGATAACGATACAGGCAAAGATCTTCTCTATACACCGGAGTGGAATGCAAGCACCGGTCTGAGAGTTCATGATACGAAGGGGTTCAGTGGAGCCGTCAACGTCGTCTGCACAGGAAAGAGCATGGTTCAGGATTATGAGAATAGTTGGTCAGGTCCCGTTGTTACCAAAGGAGGATTTGCCGTGACGAATGTGTCAGCGTCAAAGAAATTTCCGTTTGGCCATGAGAAAGACAATGGCAGGGGTCTCACCGTGAAAGTTGACATCGACAACCTGTTCGATCGCCAGTACCAGCATGTGAAAGGGTACACGATGCCGGGGCGAGCTGTTGTTTTCGGATTAAGAGCTGATATTTGATTGTTAGCAGGAGAGCATTTTTATGTGATGACATAATCTCTCAGGGTTGAATGCCCCACCCCTTGCGGTGAAGTATGTTAAGCTTTTTCTAAAACCAGATACCTCGCTGCTTGCGGTGGGGTGTCTTCATTGTGGCAGTAAGGTTGAGGTTATGAATATTACTCTTGCTGTCTGTTTAACACAACAGTGACGTAAACAAGAATACAAAATAATGAACACAACAATTTCCGAACTTGAGCGCGAAGCTCTCTACAAAGTCATCTACAGCCGCCGCGATGTTCGTGGGCAGTTTCTGCCGGATCCTGTGCCGGATGAAGTGATCAGCCGTCTGCTTGATGCGGCGCACCATGCGCCAAGTGTCGGGTTTATGCAGCCCTGGGATTTTATTGTCGTCAAGGAGCCGGAAGTGCGCCAGAAGGTGAAAGATGGTTTTGAGCTTGCCCATGCTGAAGCGGCTGACATGTTCGGTGGTACAAAGCAGGATGCTTACCGCACCTTCAAGCTTGAAGGGATTATGGAGTCGCCGCTTGGCATCTGCGTCACCTGCGATCGCTCGCGCTCGGGCGAGGTGGTGATTGGCCGCACAGCAAACCCTGAGATGGATCTCTACAGCTCGGTCTGTGCGGTTCAGAATCTCTGGCTTGCGGCGAGGGCTGAAAACCTTGGCGTCGGGTGGGTCAGCATTATCCATCACGACCATATCCGCCAGGCGCTTGGAATTCCTGACCACATTGTGCCGGTAGCTTACCTCTGTGTCGGCTATGTGAGCTTTTTCCATGCAACGCCGGAACTTGAGCAGGCTGGCTGGCTGCCGAGAATGGAGCTTGAAACCCTTGTCCATCACGAAACATGGTAGAGCCCGCTACAAAGTATCGTTCGCTTGCGGTCTTCGGCACAGCATCTGATGTCGGCAAAAGTATTGTCGCCACAGCGCTCTGCCGGATATTCAGCAATGCAGGGATTGATGTTGCTCCCTACAAGGCGCAGAACATGTCGAACAACTCCGGTGTCACCTCTGATGGCCTCGAAATCGGCCGGGCGCAGATTGCCCAGGCCGAGGCGGCACGGGTGACGCCCAATGCCGACATGAATCCGGTGCTCCTGAAGCCCAACTCCGATACGGGAGCGCAGGTGGTGCTTCAGGGAAAGGCGTGTGGCACCGAGACGGCCAAAGGCTATTTCAAGGATACGACACTCTGGGCTGAGGCTGCCCGCGAGAGTCTTGACCGGCTCATGCAGCGCCACGAGCTGGTGGTTATCGAAGGGGCGGGCTCCTGCGCCGAGATGAACCTCTACGATCGCGATTTTGTCAACATGCGAACCGCCAAAGCGGCTGATGCAGCGGTGATTCTGGTGGCTGATATTGATCGCGGTGGCGTCTTTGCGCAGGTGGTTGGCACACTTGCCGTGCTGCCCGCCGAAGATCGGGCGCTGGTGAAAGGCATCATCATCAACCGTTTTCGAGGCGATATCGACCTTTTCCGTGACGGAGTCACCATGCTTGAATCAATGACCGGTGTGCCGGTGCTTGGGGTTATCCCCTATTTCAGAGGCTTCGTCATTGATGCGGAAGATGCAGTGCCTCTTTCGGCGAAGGTTGACCCTGCCGGTGAACCGGAAGCGGGAAAGATCGGAGTCGCCGTCATCTATTATCCCCATATTGCAAATTTTACCGATCTCTCGCCACTTGAGCATGACCCCTCGGTGGTGCTGCACTACCTCCACCATCCCAAGTCGCTGAAGGGGTACAGAGCGCTTATTCTGCCTGGCTCAAAAAATGTGCGCGGCGATTTTGAGTGGCTGCAGAAGCTTGGCTGGGAGGATGAAATCCGCGCCTTCAGGGAGCAGGGCGGCATTATCATGGGCATCTGCGGAGGCTATCAGATTCTGGGCCGCTCCATTGCCGACCCGCATGGCATCGAGGGGGAAGCGGGCGTTACCGGGACGCTTGGGATGCTTGAGATTGAGACTGTGCTGGATCCAGAGAAGTGCCTTGCCAATACCGTGGGCACCATCAACGGCACAACGGTTGAGGCTTATGGCTACGAAATTCATAACGGGCGAAGCAGTGTCGGCGCGGATTGCCATCCCTTTATCAGCATCTCCACCCGGAACAATCGCTCAGAGTGTGATGCGGATGGCGTGGTGAGCAGCGATGGAAAGGTGATTGGCACCTACTTTCATGGCATTTTCGATGAACCTGCGGTCAAGGAGTGGTTTCTCACTCTTCTGGAGCCATCCTGGAAGCCGCAAAGGGCAGAGAAGGGGCGTCAGGAGAGCTATGAACTGCTTGCCGACCACTTCCGTCAGCATCTCGATCTCAAGACCCTTTTTAACCTTGTTGGTGTTTCGTTTACGGAGGCTGAGGAGCGCGAAGAGGGTATCGAAGCGTAACCATTTTCTTTATTGACCCTTATGAACTCTCTTTTTTATCACCGGCATGGTGGCGCGAGCATCAACTCCGGTACGGATGTGCTTGATTTCAGTGTCAATATCAGTCCGATATCTCCACCTATCGGCACCCTGACGCTCAACGATTTTGCGCTGCAGGCCTATCCCTCGATCGATGGAAAGGGGATAAAGGATTTTTACACGGCAAGGTTCGGGCTCGACAACGCCATGGTGTTGCCGCTCAACGGCGCAATTGAGGGAATCTACCTGCTTCCGCGTGCTCTCGGGCTCCGCCATATTCTGGTGCTTTCACCCTCTTTTTACGAGTATGAACGGGCAGCAAGGATTGTCGGTGCGGAGGTAACATTTCTTCCACTGACGGCTGACAACGGTTTCCTGTTACCAGGAATCGAGCAGCTTGCCGAAGCTCTGCTTCATGCCGATGCTTTTTTTGTGGCAAACCCTAATAACCCGACAGGCACGGAGGTGCCGCCGGAGATGATTATGGCGCTTGCCAGCCGTTTTCCCGACAAGTGGTTTATTCTCGACGAGGCTTTTATACAGTTTACCCCCGGCTTTCCGGATAACTCACTGATGCACCAGGTGATGGCGTTGAAAAACGTGGTGGTGGTGCACTCGCTCACCAAATTCTATGCGCTTCCCGGCCTGCGGCTTGGGGCGGTGATTGCCCATCCTGATGTTATTGGCCGCCTGCTCTACTACAAGGAGCCCTGGACAGTCAATGCCATTGCCGAGTCAGTGGCCACGCTGCTGCTCAACTGCGGCGCGTACGAAGAGGAGCTGCGCGACATGATCTTTTCAGAGCGGGAGCGTATCACAGCCCTCGTTTCTGGTATTGAGGGCATCCGTCTTGCCGGTGGGGCGGCCAACTTTTTTCTCGCACAATGGCATGGAGGCTGCTCCCTTGATGCCTTGCTTTCAAGGCTTGCCGACCGTCAACTTTATGTTCGTGATTGCCGTAACTTCCCCGGTCTTGAAGAGAACTATTTCCGCTTTGCCATCAGACGGCCGGTTGAGAATGACCGCCTGTTGGATGCGCTGCGGTCGGTGACGCTCTTGTCAGGGGTTCAATGAGAACGACGTCGGTTTTGAGAAATTTCAGGCGGGAGATTTATCCGCTCGGTAACGCTTCTGCCAGCTTTTTGTGAATGTTTTTTGCTGGCTTGAAATTGTTTTATTATAATGCGGTGCAGTATTATTTTGATATGAAACAAGCAGTAGAAAAAAAGATGATTGCTACTGTCGTTTGTTGAGATGCCTCGTTATGAAATTGAATTTTGAATGGGATGAAGAAAAGGCGCAAGTGAATCTCAAAAAACATAGAGTCAGTTTTGAAGAGGCTATGACGGTTTTTGTCGATCCCTTGTCAATGACTATTTCTGACCCTGACCATTCAGTGAACGAGTTTCGATATATTGATGTAGGGCGTTCTGAAAAGGGTCGTGTGCTGCTGGTGGTTTATGCTGAACGAGGCTCAAACATTCGGCTTATCAGTTGTCGTAAGGCAACTCATTCGGAACGGAGACGTTATGAGGATGGATGTAACTAAAATGATACCGTTGGAGGATAACGATATGCGTGCTGAGTATGATTTCACTGATGGAGTTCGTGGAAAACATTATAAAGCCATGCAGGCTGGATATACAATGACGATCCATGAAACTGATGGCAAAACGGTCGTCAAGGAGGTGATGCCCAAAGAGGGCGCTGTTATTCTGGAACCAGATGTCAAGGCCTGTTTTCCAGATTCAGAATCTGTTAATACGACATTGCGTAGCTTAATTCCGCTCTTGTCACAAAGGCAAAAAGCAAAGGTAAAGAAAGCTTGAGAGTGAGTACTTCCTGATTGCTGCTTCCTTCCACACGACAATAAATTACATCGCAGGCGGTATTGCCATGGATGGCATGGTGCAGTTTGTTGGGCTGAAAGGAGGCCTCTTATACTCCCTGATTTCCCGATAATATTATAACGAGGAAGCGCCAAACAGCACAGCAATGTTTCTAATTCCATGAATTATAGGTTATTCGGTAAGGATGTATTGCAATCTTTGAGCTTATACCCGGGAACGCCGAGCTCCAGCTCGGCATTATATACTCCCTTTGCCGAGCTGGAGCTCGGCGTTCCCGGAATGCTTGTGCTCGGGAAAATAGTTATAATTACAACTTGCATTCTCTTGAATAATCAGGGATAAATATATGGTAACGTATTTTATTTTATAAAGATATTTCTTTCATCGTTATATTTCTCCCGGGAAATCAGGATACTCCATTCATGCCGAAACTATAGCTCGGCGTTCACGGATTAAACGCTCCTGCCAGATGGAACCAACAGTGCAGATCTGCTCTGCACCATGTATTCTTACACGAATTCTATCAAAGCCTGGCCGCTCTTCACTGCCTCTCCCGGTGATGCCATGATCTTTTTTACGGTACCGGCTGTATGGGCGGTTATATTTGTTTCCATCTTCATTGCCTCCAGCACGACCAGCAGGTCGTCTATCTGGAGTTTTTGGCCTACCTGAACATTAACTCGCTGCACAATCCCGGCGATGGGACTCCGGCATACCTTGTCGTCTGGCAAACCGTCCGCAACGGGCTGCATCGCCAGCGGTTGAGGCGATGGCGCAACAACCGGCTTCGACTGAATGGTTGAGGTCTGTTCCTGGAAAGAGTCCGGGGTACGGATCTCCTCTCCTTCAAGGACATCGACGTCAACGATATATTTTTTTCCATCTATGGTTAAAATCAATTGCACGGTAGTATTTCCTTATTTTGTGGTGCTGAAGGTGTGGGATGACTGGATTGAGACGCGTCCCTGTTGAGACCAGGAGCTTGGCCCCTGGTTGCTGATGAATCGGGCCCTGCGTATCCGGACGTTTTTTCCGAGATACGCGGCGATGGCTGACGACATGATGACCAGCAGTTCTTCGGTGATTTCTGGCTCACTCTGTATGGGCTCAGGCATGGTTGCTTCCATTGGTATACGGTTAAAGTGGAATCAGACCATGTTTTTTCTGGGGCCTGAATTCCCGTTTTGAATGGAGAAAATCGAGTGACATGGCCAGATAGCGGCGTGTTTCAGCCGGTTCGATGATGTCATCAATCTGAAAATGTGCTGCTGCGGCGTAAGGGGTGGCAAAGGTTTCGCGATACTCCTTGACCAGCTCCTGGCGCCGTTCTACTGGATCTTCTGCGCTTTTGAGCTCGTTCCTGAAAATAATGTCCACGGCTCCATCTGCTCCCATGACGGCGATTTCAGCGGAAGGCCAGGAGACGACTCTGTCGGCATCAAGATCCTTGCTGCACATGGCCAGATAGGCACCCCCGTATGCTTTGCGGAGAACCACCGTGATTTTTGGTACCGTTGCAGCGGCGTAGGCGAAGAGCATCTTGGCGCCATGCCGGATGATTCCGCCATACTCCTGCTCGACGCCGGGCAGAAAGCCTGGAACATCGACAAAGGTGATGAGCGGTATGTTGAAGGCATTGCAGAATCGGATGAAGCGGGCGGCCTTGTCTGATGCGTTGATATCGAGCACGCCAGCCAGAACATTGGGCTGGTTTGCGACTATCCCAACTGCGCGTCCCTGAAGCCGCGCAAACCCTATGACGATGTTGGGGGCAAAGGAGGATTGCACTTCCATGAAATCGGCGTTATCAATGATATTGCCGATGACCTCCCGAATGTCGTATCGTTGTTTCGGGTCCAGAGGGATGATTGTGTTCAGATGTTTGTTCGGAATAATAACATCGTCGGCCTCTCCCCGGGGTGAGTCTTCCAGATTGTTGGAAGGGAGGAATGAGAGGAGGCGTTTGCAGATGGCGATAGCGTCCAGATCATCCTCGGCGATGAAGTGAACAACCCCCGAGTTATTCATCTGGGCTATCGGGCCTCCCAGATCTTCGGCGCTCACCACTTCGCCAGTGACGGCCTTGATGACTGAGGGGCCGGTAATAAACATCCGTGCTGACCTGGTCTGGATGATGAAGTCGGTCAAAGCCGGACTGTAGGCCGCGCCGCCGGCACAAGGGCCGCAGATAATAGAGACCTGCGGTACAACACCGGAAAGCATCACGTTGTTGTAGAAGACCTTTCCGTAGCCTGAGAGGCTGTCGATACCCTCCTGAATACGCGCTCCGCCGGAGTCGTTGATCATGACAAAGGGCGTGCCGGTTTTAAGCGAAGATTGCATCATCTGTACGATTTTGGTGCAGTGGGCTTCACCGGCCGATCCACCGACCACGGTGAAATCCTGACTGGCGACATGCACCAGCCTGCCGTTGATGCTTCCAGGCCCGGTGACAACGCCATCGGCCGGCATCTCCTTGTCCGTCATGCCGAAGTTGGTGCAGCGGTGTTTGGCAAAAAGCCCCGTTTCCTGAAAACTGTCCTGATCGAGAAGGGCGCTGATGCGTTCACGTGCGCTGAGACTGCCTGCCTGGTGCTGGCGGTCGATTTTATCCTGCCCGCCACCCAATTGTAACGTCTCTTTTCGTTGGTTAAGATCCTGTATTATCTCATCAATATTCATGGTGTCCTGACTCTGCACTGATTATCCTTTTTATAATTATTGGTATGGCGTTACCGTCACCTTGTGCTGCCGCCCGCTCAGGGTCACGGAGTAGGTGATGGGGCCGGTGATCGCTCCCTGATGGCCTTCTGCCGGTTGTGTTTCCGACTCTCCGGTCTCGGGATCCCGTCCAAGGTTGCGAGGCCCTTCGTGACGTTCAGCAAAAAACTTGGGCGCTACCTGTGGGAACATGGCATACGTCAGTACATCTTCATCCGTACCGTTGCATCCGGTCAGGCCAAGAGCCTCCCGGCGGAGCTTGTCCCACTCGGGTTTCAGCAGATTTGCCGGACGGCAATGAATCGGCTTTTTGTGGGCATGCTCTTGTGCCATTTTCACCACATCGGGATTTTTCTCGCCTGATACGGCCCCGTAGTATCCAAGCATGAGGTCGGCAAATTCGCCGGTCAGAACCTTGTATCTTCCCATGAGCACATTCAAAACGGCCTGAGTGCCTACAATCTGGCTGCTTGGGGTAACAAGGGGAACATAGCCAGTATCCTTGCGAACACGGGGGATCTCTTCGAGAACCTCTTTCATCCGATCGCCAGCGCCCTGTTGCTTGAGCTGACTCTCCATGTTCGAGAGCATACCGCCGGGAATCTGGCTCTTGAAGATCTCAGTCTCAACGCCGGTAACTTTGGAGAGGAACTCGCTGTATCGGCCAAGCATTGTCATGAAATGATTCTTGACTTTATAAATTTTTTCAAGATCGACACGGGTGGTGTAGCCTGTCCCTTCCAGCATTTCGATGAAGCTTTCCGTCGGGTTGTGTCCCGGTCCAAGACTCATGGAGCTGATTGCAGTATCAACGCAATCCACACCAGCTTCAACAGCTTTCATCAGGCTTACCAGCGTCACGCCGGTGGTGGCATGGGCATGAATATGAACCCGAAGATCATTGCCGCACGCCTCTTTTATCCCTTTCACAATATCATAGGCAGCCTGGGGCTTGATGAGAGCCGCCATATCCTTGATGCAGAGGGAGTCTACGCCCATATCCTGCAATCTTTTGGCCTGGTCAACAAAGAGAGCCGTAGTGTGGATGGGGCTGACCGTGTAGCAGATCGTGCCCTGAGCGTGCCCGCCCGCCTTTTTGACTGCACGAACCGAGGTCTCTATATTTCTAAGGTCATTGAGCGCGTCAAAAATGCGGAAGACATCCATGCCGTTTTCTGCCGACTTGTTGCAGAAGCGTTCCACCACCTCATCCTGGTAGTGGCGATACCCCAGAAGATTCTGGCCGCGCAGCAGCATCTGCAGCGGGGTTTTAGGCATAAGGCTCTTGAAGGTGCGCAATCGCTCCCATGGATCCTCGTTCAGAAAGCGAATGCAGGAGTCATAAGTAGCGCCACCCCAGCACTCAATTGACCAGTAGCCAGCATTGTCGAGGTCTGCACAAGCCCCTGTCATATCTTCAATTCCAAGCCTGGTAGCAATCAGGCTCTGGTGAGCGTCCCGCAGGGCCAGCTCGGTAATATCAATAATTTTATTTGTGTTCACTCTTTTTTATGATGTTAGATGTACAATAATTTCTGCCTTCGGAAACCTGGCAGCTTTCCTTGTAAAGCCGAGTTATACAACCAATGCGTATCCGAAGAGTTTAGTCAATAAATCTGTTAAGTGGGTGTTAACTTTACCGGTAGATCCTGGCTTTTTTATGTCCCAATAAATCATGTCCAATGAACTGGCGAATATAATGAATCAGGATGAGAATAATGTATTGTATTTTATTTTTTTGAAATTTCACGCATAGTTCTGTTCGGGCAGCGTGCAGTACCAGTGTTTATTCCCGGCGTCATAAGTTTACTCATCCATATTCCTTCTTCTGGTGCTTTTTGCACCTGGAGGGGGTATATTTCAATTTTAGCGAGTGCTTGTAATCATGACGTTTTATATTGCGGGCAGTAAGCGTCTTGGTTTTCTGATGATGCTTCGTGTGGCAACTGTATCAACAACATCCTCTGATTCATGGTTTCTCCTGAGTTACTTCTCTTCGCGGCGTATGTGCTCGACCTCATCGTTGGTGATCCTCGCTGGATGCCCCACCCGGTGAGGGGAATCGGCTGGCTTGCGTTGCAGACGGAAGCATTGCTGAGGCGAACAGCTCTTCCTCTTCGGCTGGCAGGGATTCTGGCCGTTCTGGTTGTTGTTGGCGGCTCTGCGGGGATTGCCGGGTTGCTCGTGGCATTGGCGACGAGGGTGCATCCTGCGGCAGGCATGGCCGTGGCCATTTATCTTATGTACAGTTGCTTCGCCGTCAAGGATCTTGCGGGTCATGCCGAAGCGGTACGGAAAGCGCTTGATGCCGACGATATTGAGCTGGCGCGTCAGAAGGTATCATTTATCGTTGGTCGCGATACGGCGGCCTTGACTGCCAGCGGCATTGCACTTGCCGCAACAGAGAGTGTCGCGGAGAACAGCGTTGATGGCGTCACTGCCCCCCTTTTCTATGCGCTGTTTTTCGGCCCGGTCGGTGCCATTGCCTACAAGGCGATCAATACCCTCGACTCCACTTTCGGCTATAAAAATCAACGCTATCTTGAGTTTGGCTGGGCCGCAGCCAGGCTGGATGATCTTGCCAACTATCTGCCAGCAAGAGTGACGGTTTTTGTCATCGCGCTGGCGGCGGCGATCAGTAAACTCAGGGTTTATGATATCTTTCAGGCAGTCAGTCAGGGCGCCCGACTTCACGCAAGTCCCAACGCCGGATATCCCGAATGCGCTTATGCCGGTGCGCTTGGAGTCACTTTTGGCGGTGGCAGAAGTTATGGCGGGGAGTTCCATAATTCTCCACTACTTGGTGTCAGAGCGGGGGAGTGTTCGTCGCTTACCATACGGCAGAGTGTGAGGTTGATGCGGATGACTGCCGGGCTGTTTCTTGCTCTTGGGGTGGGGATAAGAGTGGTGTTGCAGTTGGTGGTGTAACATGCTATGCCTCGGGCCTCGACACGGGCTTCGCCCTACTCGGCGACCGATGGCAGCGTTGCGGACAAGTTGATACTTGCCGGACACTGAGTACACTTCGATACGGCCTTCGGCCTACTCAGTGTCCGGCCGGTGGCTTGGGTAGGTGGCGACCGGTCATTGAGTAGCGCGAAGCGCGTATCGAAATGACCTTTATCAAAAACCAGTGATTTAAGGCAATAATGGGTTTTATGTATATCTTAAAATTTTCAGATGGAAGCTATTATACTGGCAGTACTGTCAATTTGGAAATTCGTTTCCATCAACATCAGCAGGGAGAGGGTGCAAATTATACGAAAAAGAGACTGCCTGTTGAATTGATCTATTTTGAAGAGTATTCGCGAATAGATGAAGCTTTTTACAGAGAAAAGCAGGTGCAGCATTGGAGCAGGAAAAAGAAAGAGGCATTGATTGAAGGCAAATATTCTTATTTGCCAGAGCTTGCAAAAAAAATATGGAAGAAGGAAGCATGAACCGCACTTCGATACGCGCTTTGCGCTACTCAGTGACCGGGGGCGGTGGTATATAGTTTGGACGCTGAGTAGGCCGAAGGCCGTATCGAAACGACTCATATCTACCTATGACCCTAAGTTTTAATATAGATTTCAATAAAATTCAACTCATTAATTCAGTTCACATATATTATAAACACGAATACAACACCCATGACCCCACGACGTATCCTCCTCTTCACCGGAAACGGTAAAGGCAAAAGCACGGCGGCCTTTGGAATGCTGGCAAGAGCACTCGGCCACGGTATGAAAGCCAGAGTGATCCAGTTTGTAAAATCTGATGATGCTGTTGGCGAACAGCGATTTTTCAGTCAGCTCAACGGGGTTGAGTGGGAGCAGTTCGGCAAAGGATTTCTTCCTCGCGATCCGGAGAGCCCGAAAATGGAGGAGCATAGAGCTGCCGCACGGGCGGGGCTTGATGCGGCGCTTGCGGCGCTCGCCTCTCCTGATTATGATGTTGTGCTGCTTGATGAACTCTGTTTTGCGCTTGGCCAGAATCTTGTCCCCCTTGAACCGCTGCTTGAGGCGCTACGGTCGGCTGAGGACGGCAAGATTGTTGTGATGACTGGCCGCAATGCGCCCGAAGCGCTTGTGGCTGTTGCTGATACGGTGACGGAGATGACGATGATTAAACATGGGTATCAGCAGGGTATTCCTGCGCAGAAGGGTGTTGAGGATTGATGGGTATGAAGCGTCTCAAGCATTCAGCGGTTTGTGCCGATAACAGTTTTACCACGCAAAGCCACAGCAGGGCGTCGTTGAGGATGCTGCTCTTTTTTGTGGCACTCATGGCGCTGCTTGCTCTCTCCATGCTTCTTGGCCCTTCTGGCATCGGTATTCCTGATGTGGAGTCGCCTTCGGGCAGCGCCATTCTCTCACTTCGCTTCAGTCGCCTTTTGATGGGGATGATGACCGGTGCAGCGCTCTCGGCATCTGGAGTGGTTTTTCAGGCTCTGCTGCGTAATCCCCTGGCCGAACCTTATGTGCTTGGAGTGAGTGGCGGGGCAGGTCTTGGCGCTACCCTGACGATACTTGCCGGGACGGGAGTGGTTGCCTCGTACAGCCTGCCGGTTGTGGCCTTTCTTTCGGCGGTGGTGACGCTGATGGTGGTGTACGGCATCGCCAGCCAGGGATCAAGTGGTCAGCCATCTGTTTATAGTCTTATTCTCAGCGGTGTTATTGTCAGCTCAATCTGCTCAAGCATTATCATGTTTCTGGTCTCGACTGCCAGCGTTGAGGGGATGCACAATGTGATCTGGTGGATGCTTGGCAGTCTTCAGCCAGTCTCGGCAGGCCAGCAGCTTCTCTCCGCTGTGTTGCTTTTCGGGGCGCTTGCTGGAATATGGCTCCTCTCCCCACGCCTCAATGCCCTTGCGCTTGGGCGCGAGATGGCCCATTATCAAGGCCTTCATGCCGATCTGGCGATTGTTATCGGTCTGCTGTTTGCGACGCTTCTGGCCGCCATCGCGGTCTCCCTTTCCGGGATGATTGGCTTTGTCGGGCTCATTGTGCCTCACGTCATGCGTGCCATCTTCGGGCCTGACCACCGAAAGCTTGTCCCTCTTGCCGCGCTTGGCGGCGGCGTTTTTCTTGTTGTCTGTGATGCCGTGGCTCGAACTCTGCTTGCTCCGGTTGAGATACCGGTCGGTGTGGTGACTGCCCTTGCTGGCGGGCCATTTTTTCTCATTATTCTTCAGCGGAGAATGAAACAGGCATGGATAGCATAATGCAGCAAGATGCAAT
>CAILRB010000006.1 GCA_903836465.1 uncultured Chlorobiaceae bacterium | reverse complement strand
ACCTACCCATAACATTCAGAGCTGGTGATGGGACTCGAACCCGCAACCTGCTGATTACAAATCAGCTGCTCTACCAATTGAGCTACACCAGCAGCTCACTCAAAAAACAGGGCTGGTAATATAATGAGAGGTTTTCAAAATACAAAGGAAAAAAGATTATTTCATAGAATCATCTTTCACTGCCGCAAAAAAACCTGCAAGACGAATCGCAGTTTTTCTCGAAACTGCTCTTTGTGAAAATGCCAGAACAGTATCGAGCAGCGTTGGGAATATGAGTATACGGTTTTTCGCCAACCCTTTAATTACTGCTTTCACAACCACATCGATCCCTGATATCGGCAATCGAATGTTCGCGTCATTATGACCGGTACGCCCGAAAAAGCCAGTATCGACAAAACCGGGACAGACCGCAAAAACCTTGATTCCTTTGCCTTTCAACTCCACACAAAGCGCCTCACTGAGCGTTATAACAAATGACTTGGTTGCGGAATACAGGCTAAGACCGGGAACACCCTGAAGACCGCCAAGAGAAGCAACATTGATAATGACTCCTTTATTTCTCTCAACCATATCAGATAAAAACAATCTGGTAAGCCAGGCCATTGCCATCATATTGACCATCATAATCTCCTGAAGCTTACCTTGAGGCATTTCATAGAAATCTCCTGCATGAGACAGTCCCGCACAGTTGACAAGATAATCTACAGTGATATGCCGCATTCTGCAGAATTGGTATACCCGGGCAGGACTTTCAGCATCACTCAAGTCCTCGACACAAATTTCAACTGCAACTCCCCTTTCCTCCCGGAGCTCTTGAGCCAAAGCCATTAATTTATCACCCGATCGAGCAACAAGCAGCAGATTATGACCTCTTTCAGCAAATTCACGGGACAAGGCTTCACCTATCCCCATGGACGCCCCTGTTATCAACGTAAAGAACATACTGGATCAACCCATTTACCCTGCTCTCTGATGAGAGAAATCAGCCTTTCTACAGCTTCCTGCTCTGAAATATTCTCTTCTACGCACTCCCGTCCGACATAAAGACTGATGCGATTCTTTCCGGCACCAACATAGCCGAAATCCGCATCGGCCATCTCGCCGGGCCCGTTAACAATGCAACCCATGATTCCAATTTTCAACCCTTTGAGGTGGGCCGTCCTCTGTTTGATTGCAGCAACAGCATTTTCAAGCTCAAAGTAGGTTCTTCCGCAACCAGGACAAGAGATAAACTCGGTTTTTGACATTCTGATTCTTGCACCCTGAAGAATATTGAATGCCAGATTAACCTCATCATCAGGGGATAACATGGTATGAAGCGAAAGCATATCACCGATACCGTCACAGAAAAGCGTCCCTGCCTGTACTGAACTCTTGATAAGAGTTTCAAGTGGGTCAGAAGTATCTCCTTTGAAACGAACAAGAAGAGGATAATCCAGAGAACTGCTTTTAAACGCCTGCGCGAGCCTTCGATAGACAAAAACGGGATGATCTGACAAAACTGAAAACAGAAGTCGACTCGTAGCCTGCCTTTGGAGCTTTTCTGCAAGATGGACAAGAACTCTGGCTGGAACTGAGTACCCTGACGCTTTATGAAGAAAGCATAACTCGACCACTGCAAGTCGCTCATTGTCAATAAGCTGCAACAACTCATTTTCAAAACGCTCGCCCTCAAGAATATCAAACCTTACTTTCGACACCTTATCAAGCAAACGACCAAAGAGTGATAAATCGCTTGTCGATGCAACAACACGGACGGCCTCCTCCCCCAGTCGTTCCAGCAGTTCATCAAGCGCATCAAGATCAGCCTCATTGTTGACACAAACAGAAGCAAACTCTGAACGGATGGTATCCATAGGCTTATCAGGAGCAAGCCTCATCACAATTTCTTCAAACACCGCATCATGATCGGAAAGTGAAGCTTGCACCTCAGTTTCCACTCGCGGCACATTATCTCCTCCAATCGGCAAACCTGCAAGCACAATCTGGCTTGACGCCCTGCGTTGATAACGAAATGGATTGAACGGAGGCAGTTCAGCAGTCGACAACGTATTATTTTCCTGCTTTTTGCGACTCTCTATAACATGCTTTAAAGGGATATGACCCCTGTCACCATTGACAAGATGAAAGTCATTATACTTCTTCACAAGAGCAAAACCGACGGGCACCTCATTAACAGGATCTTCAGTCAGGGAGACCCTGATTGTATCTCCAAGTCCATCTTCAAGGAGTGCACCAATACCCATGGCCGACTTGACGCGACCTTCGTCTCCATCTCCAGCCTCAGTTACTCCAAGATGCAGCGGATAAGCATAATGAAGCTCAGCATCAGCCTCTTGCACAAGAAGCCGATATGCCTGAATCATGACCCGAACATTTGAGGATTTCATCGAAAATAGAAGATCATAATAACCAGCCTCCTCACAGAACCTTGCAAATTCCAAGGCGGCTTCCACCATACCTTCAGGAGAGTTTCCGTAACGACTGACAATCCGGTCAGACAAAGAGCCATGATTGGTTCCTATTCTCATGGAAACTCCATATTGACGGGCTTTTTCTACCAGAGGCGCAAATTCCTGACGAACATGTTCAATTTCTTTCAGGTACTCCTCTTCCGTATACTCGCTGCTCGAAAATTTTTGGCTGGTGGCGTAGTTGCCTGGATTTATACGGATATTTTCAACAAATTCAACAGCCTTGAGTGCTGCGCGGGCAGAAAAGTGAATATCAGCAACAAGTGGAGTATCAATGCCGTCACGGCGAAGCTGCTCTTTGATGTTCTTGAGATTTTCCGCATCCTTCTCTGTAGGTACCGTGAGCCGGATAATTTCACAGCCTGCCTCGTACAGCCTCCTGCACTGTTCTACCGTTGCCACAGTATCCATCGTATGGGTATTGGTCATAGACTCGACCCTGATCGGCTGATACCCACCAAGAGCAATGTTTCCGAAAGCGACTTCACGGGTAAAACGGCGGCGATACTGATACATTTGCTTGTCAAGAAGTTTGATGAAAAACTATTTTTCCCTGATGATAAAAAGAGTTTCACCTGGTTTGCGGAAATTATACCTCTCCCTGGCAGCTTTTTCTATGCTGTCAGGATCACGGGCGTGTTGAATGCGCAGCTCGTTATCAATAATCTTTTTTTGCTCAACTTTCTGTCTCTCAAGAAGCATAATATGATCAGCTTCCATGCGGATTCTTTTCACGAGACCAAAATCGTCGAAAAGAATCCAGAAGATGAAATAAACAACCGCCACCCAAAAAAGAATCTTTTTAGGGTGGGCATGAATATACTCCCAGAGTGTATCAAGTTTTTTTTTCACGTTTCTAAACACTTTTGTTTGCAGAACACTGCAAAAGGAACAGCGGAGGAGAAACGCAAAAGGAACCCTTTTTTGTTAAAAAAGGGTTCCTTGCAGAGTTTCTTTATACCCGGAATGCGTTCTTTCCAGGGTAACGAGCCTGATCGCCAAGCTCCTCCTCAATACGGAGCAGTTCATTGTATTTTGCCATACGATCTGAACGCGACAAACTGCCTGTCTTGATCTGACCTGCATTGGTTGCAACCGCAATCTGGGCAATTGTGCTATCCTCAGTTTCACCACTGCGATGACTGATGACCGAGGTGTACCCATTAGTTTTGGCAAGGTCAATTGCCTGGAGTGTTTCGGTAAGGGTGCCAATCTGATTGACCTTGATCAGTATGGAGTTCGCTACACCCTTTTCAATACCATCGGCAAGTCTTTTGCTGTTGGTGACAAAGAGATCATCACCGACAAGCTGTACTCTTGAACCGATTTTGTCCGTCAACAGCTTCCATCCTTCCCAGTCATCTTCAGCCATTCCATCCTCAATAGAGATAATCGGATAGTTGGTCGCCCACTTTTCCCAGTATTCAGCCATCTCAAGAGAGGTGAGTTCCTGTTTTGAGGATTTCTTGAACACATAACGTTTCTTTGCAGAATCATAAAACTCAGAGCTCGCGGGGTCAAGAGCAATCATGACCTGAGCATCGCCCAGCCCACCCTTGTCTGTCGGTGAACCTGCTTTATAACCTGCTTTGCCAATGGCCTCAATAACCAGTTCAATGGCCTCTTCATTTGAGCGCAAATTCGGAGCAAAACCACCTTCGTCACCGACAGCAGTGCTCAAACCCTTGCTTTTCAAGAGCGCCTTGAGTGCATGAAAAATTTCAGCGCCACAACGAAGTGCATCTGAAAAAGTGTCAAATCCTGCCGGCATAATCATGAATTCCTGAAAATCAACGGTATTGTCGGCATGGGCCCCGCCATTAAGCACATTCATCATCGGAACAGGAAGGGTGTTTGCCATTGTGCCTCCGATATAACGATAGAGCGGAAGACCGGTATACTCAGCTCCAGCTTTAGCACAGGCCATCGAAACACCAAGAAGGGCATTAGCTCCAAGCCTTGACTTATTCGGCGTTCCGTCAAGAGCAAGTAACGCCTCGTCGATTTCCTCCTGTTCAGTAACGATCATACCTGTCAATGCATCATTGATGACGGTATTGACATTTTCTACCGCCTGGAGCACCCCTTTTCCAAGATAGACACTTGCATCGCCGTCCCTGAGTTCCACCGCCTCATGAACGCCTGTAGATGCCCCGCTTGGTACAGCCGCACGTCCAAACGAATTTTCTGTGTACACATCAACTTCGACCGTTGGATTTCCCCTTGAATCAAGGATCTGGCGGGCAAAAATTTTCTTGATAATAGGCATAACAAAATATATTTAGGGTTGTTACGTGCTTTTTGTGCGCAAAGGAGTGAAATCGTGATCATTTATAAATTGATTGTCGAAAATATATCTTTTTTTCCAGACCTTTTCATGGTAACTGCGACAGCAAAACTGACTTTTTTTTGTTTATTATTGATTGAGTTGTTTTGCTCCACAGCAAACCGTCACCCGATATTTTGTTATTTGTAAAAAAAGGAGTCCAGCCATGCAAGCCGTACAACCGGATCAACTGCGAAACATTGTCATTACAGGCCATGCCGGAAGCGGCAAGACCATTCTTGCCGAATCACTTGCCCTGACGATGGGCATTGTTAACCGACTCGGCAGTATTGAAGAAGGCACCACTCTCTCCGATTACTCCGCTGATGAAATTGAAAGAAAACACAGTCTTAACACAAGCCTTATCAATGGATTCTGGAATGATCGTAAAATCAATATTATCGATACTCCCGGATTGCTTGACTTTCATGGAGATGTAAAATCAGCAATGCGGGTGGCCGACACCGTCCTTATCACCGTTAATGCGGCATCAGGAGTTGAGGTGGGAACAGACACAATCTGGGATTATACCAAAGAATACTATAAACCCACCATGTTTGTGTTAACCAAACTTGATGCAGACCGAGCAAATTTCAAAACAACCATACAGGGACTTCAGGATCATTTCGGCCATCTTGTTACCCCTATACAATTTCCTGCTGATGAAGGCTTGGGCCACCATACCCTTATTGATGTCTTGCTGATGAAGCTGCTTGAATTCAGCCCGGACAAACCTGGAGAGATGATCGTCTCTGACATTCCCGATCTTTATCTTCAACATGCAGAAGATCTTCATCAACAACTTGTTGAAGCTGTTGCTGAAACAGATGAGGAGCTGATGAACAAGTTTTTTGAAATTGGTACCCTGACAGAGGAAGAGTTGAGAACCGGGATAAAATCCGCCCTTGTTACCAGAACTTTTTTCCCTGTTTTCTGTACATCACCACTTCACCTGATTGGATCAGAACGGCTCCTGAATGTCATCGTGAACATCTGTCCATCGCCTATTGAGCGTGGCCCAGAACATGCGCTTTGTACGGTTGAAGACACAAAAAGCATGATTCAGCCAAACCCTGAAGGAGAGACCATTGCCTTTATTTTCAAAACAATGTCAGAACCTCGTGTCGGTGAAATCTCCTACCTGAGAGTTTATTCAGGCCATATTGAAACAGGTCATGAACTGATTGATGTCCAGACCGGACAACTCGAAAAACTTGGTCAAGTCTATACAATTGTCGGCCAAAAGAAAAGCCCGGTTGAAAAGCTGCTTGCCGGCGATATCGGAATGGTTGTGAAGTTGAAGGATGCTCACACCAATGACACTCTTGCCGACAAGGGAACAAGCTGCAGGATAAGCCCCATTATTTTCCCATTACCTGTCCTTGCAACAGCGATTATTCCGGTTACGCAGGGTGATGAAGAAAAAATTTCAGCCGGCTTGCATCACCTGCATGAAGAAGATCCAAGCTTTGCTATCGATCACGACGTAGAGTTCAACCAGACCATTCTCAGAACGCTTGGAGAAACACATCTGGACACCATAATCAGCCGACTGCAGGCAAAATTCAACGTCAAGGTAGATATTGCACCCATAAAAATTCCCTACCGCGAAACGATACGTATACCCTCTTCAGCTCAGGGAAAGTATAAAAAACAGTCCGGCGGCAAAGGACAATATGGCGATGTCTGGGTAAAGCTTGAGCCTCTTGCTCGCGATACCGGATTTGAATTTGCAAGTGAGGTTGTTGGTGGTGTGGTGCCGACAAGATATTTGCCTGCTGTAGAAAAAGGACTTCGAGAGGCTATAACAAATGGCATTATGGCTGGTTATCCTGTTGTTGATCTGAAAGCCATTGCCTATGACGGCTCCTATCACCCTGTCGACAGCTCCGAATTTGCCTTTAAAATTGCAGCAAGCATGGCATTTAAAAGTGCTTTTGACAAGGCAAAACCTTTTCTCCTTGAACCGATTTACGCACTGAATGTCTATGCACCAGAACAGTATACCGGGGAAATCGTCGGTGATATTTCAAGTAAACGGGGTAAAATTCTTGGCATGGATTCTGACGTACGGATGCAAATAATTCATGCACTTATCCCACAGTCATCTCTGACAACCTTCCATCATGCGTTGACGAGACTAACCCAAAGCAGAGCTCGATACACCTACAGTTTCAGCCATTATGAGGAGGCTCCCCCAGATATAGCTCATCAAATCATTGCAGAAAAAAGGTCTTGACTAAAAAAGAGTTTTACCATGAAAAGCCACGTTCTGAAAGGGCTTTTCATGGTAATGAACTTGTCTACAACAAACCGAATATTGACTTCATTTTAAGCCACCACACCATCCATATCGCCTCTCGAATATTTTTTTTACTCATTTTCGATTTACCAACTGAACGGTCAACAAAGACAATTGGAATTTCTTTTATAGAAAAGCCTTTTTTCCAGACTCTGAAATTCATCTCAATCTGAAATGAATATCCCTGAGAATTTATTCTGTTAAAATTAAGCTCCCGCAATACCTCTGCACTGAAGCATTTAAAACCACTCGTTGGATCAGCTACAGGCATACCTGTAACAAGTCGAGTATAAATACTTGCTGTCTTAGAAAGTATTAACCTGCCAAGCGGCCAATTGACAACATTCACCGTATTATTCATGTATCGAGAGCCAATAACAAGGTCAGAACTGCTTATGGCTTCCAGAAAGCGCTGTATCATTACGGGATCGTGAGAATAATCGGCATCCATTTCTAATACGTACCGATAACCTTGCTGCAAAGCGTAGCTGAAACCTGCAATGTAGGCCGTACCAAGGCCTGATTTGCGTTCGCGCGTCATCAGATAAAGCCCTCTTGTGGTCAACTGTATTGAACGAACAATATCGGCGGTTCCGTCAGGGGAATTGTCATCGATCACAAGAATATCAAGCGAGAAAGGATAACGCTCTGCAAGTTCACCCAGCAACCTGCCGATATTTTCAGCTTCATTGTAGGTTGGAATAATGACTAATGCTAAACCTGGAGGGGCTGTTTTCAGACCGGGCAAAACGGAGGGAGACTTTCGAGTAACATTTTTTGGTTCCGACATATACAAGGTGAGTATCGGTAAAAAAACAAAGCACTGCCTGTTTAAGGCAATGCTTTGTTGAAACCCTGTTTAGGGTACCTCCATTACTTCGCCTCTCTATGAAATCTGTGAAGAAATCTCAGATCAAAATCAAGTCGTTCTGGCGGAGTATAAGTAAAGTCAAGAATTTCGCCATCAGGAAGAACTTCAATCAGTGCTCCCGAAGGACATTCATCAGAAGAGAAACAGGCTGCGCAGGAAATACAGGCATCCTGATCAATATAACATCTGAAACCACCCTCCTGTACATCACCGTAAAATTTGTAGCCGATAGCATTGACTTTTGGTGGACATGTGTCGAGACACATACCACAGCCTACACAAAGATTTTCAATGATAAAGTAATGCGATTTAGCTCTCGGAGTTACTTTCTTCAATGCT
This sequence comes from uncultured Chlorobiaceae bacterium, assembly GCA_903836465.1. Classification (GTDB taxonomy): domain Bacteria; phylum Bacteroidota; class Chlorobiia; order Chlorobiales; family Chlorobiaceae; genus Chlorobium. The sequence goes on along the minus strand of CAILRB010000006.1, from coordinate 4,538 downwards.
GGCTTTGCTTCATCTCCGGCTGGCGCATTTTTAGCTGCATCTGCTGTAGATACAGGAGCGCCCTTCGCAACTGGAGCAGGCTTTGAACCGGCAGGTTTCACCCCAGGAACAGGCTTTGGCCCTGCTGCCAGCTTCGGGGTTGCCTTTGGTGCGGCTTTTTGCACAGGAAATGCAGATTCCTGAGGCACTCCGCATCTTCCGAGATTAACATTAAGCGATTCCAAACGAGGTTTCCATTTTTTTTCCTGAGGAATCTCTTTTGGCTTTGCCTTTACCTCCTTTGCTACTGGCCCCTTTGCCGTCGATGCGGGTGGTGGTAGCTTCGGCGCAGCAGGTGTAGCCTTCGGCGCAGGAACTGACGATATATCTGATTTTTGTACAGGATCGGCCATAAAAACCCTCCTCTTTAATTACATGATAAACTTTAGTAGTAAAGGATTCTTGCCGGGAATGCGTCAAGAGATGCTCACCCGGCAAGAATAGATTCAAGCAATCAACTTAATCAGATAGTCAACCACCTGCGTCAGCATAACCTGACCGGATACTGCTGCATCACCCACCTGAGGAGGCAATGGAGTGTCAGTCTGATAAAAGCCATTACCAATGAAAAGAAAGACCAGCATAAAGACACCACTGAAATAAAGGAATGTGCCAGCCATCTTTGAATCCGATATTGTCAGCACAGGAAAGCGGAACATAACATCCCTGTTGAGAAACTTCTTTCCAAGCCAGCGGATAGTTCTTGTTTGAATATCAGCACCTTCAAGGCGTGAACCACGATCTTCAAACCATACAGCAAAGCTGATAAACCATACAAGGTGACCGATCATAAGAATGGTCGAAAGATGCGAGCTTGAAAATATCGTCACTGTTTCCGTCCAGAAATAGTAGAAAATTCCGGACGTATAGTGATGATGAAGACCTGCAACAGAATCCCAGGCCTTCGCGTCAGCAGCCGGAACACCATACATCATGGAAGCAATCCACGCCCCATCAATATACCAGCATACTGCGGAGAGACCCTTGATTCCCCAAAGCATGGCAAACCAGAGCTGATCCTGTATTGATACACCGCAAGTACCACCGTAAACTGGTCCAAGGCATGGGAATGAATAAGAGTTTTTCTTGAGACCAAGATCATCCCAGAGTGGCGATGTATGTGCAAAGAAAGCAATACGGACAAGAGCTATCAGCGAGAAAAGCGAACCTGCAACGATAACATGGACCATCACCCAGTCATTGATACTCGGATCCCTGAACATCCACTGGAATATAGGAAGAGGTTTAAGCCAGTAGAAAGACATCAGAATGTTCGTTCCGAACAGATTCAACTCGCATATAGTATTCCAAACGATTACTGCATAGACCGAAAGCATGGTAGCAAAACAGAGTGCCATAACCGTGCCAAGAATCTTGACCTGGACTTCCTGATCACGTCCTTTGGTAATAAAAACAGACTTGATCTGGCTGTAAAGGCCATTGAGCTGGATTTTAAGAAGATACTGACCACCATGATAGACACCTGCAAACACATAGAGCACACCGCAGATGATGTGGTTAAAGGTAATAAGATTGATGACAACCCGCGACATGCCGAACGAGGCTCCGTTCTTTGGAAGAATTGCATACGCCGCAAAGTCAGCAAATTCTTTCGATCCCGAAACAATCCTGCCGCCCTCCTGTACAAAATTATAGCTCACCCTGTTGAATGGTTCGCCATAAAGATAAAAAACCAGATTGTCGAGTTCCTTGTAGTAGGCAGCAAACGATGGCTGCTGGAAAGCCACAAAGGCAATACAGCCAAGAGCTATATTAATATAACCGATTGCTGTCAGGTGGACAGAAAAAGCAGCTTTCATATCATCGTTAAGATGAGTGGCTGCATTCGGAGGATTGTTCCACCAGTAAATACCACAAGCAAAGAAGACCACAGAGAAGACAAAAGACATGAAGGTCTCTGAATTGATCGTCTGGAAATCAGGAATCGGAGCAAAACCGAGCACAAACCACATCAACAAGCCCCAGCCAAGAAAGAGCAGTGACATATAGATGGCATGTGGCCCAAGCGCATCCTTGTAGCTTTTTGCACTTGTTCCGCTGAAAACTATATCACCGAATTTGCCAAGAAACCTGAAGTCGCGGAAATTCCCTGTACGCCCGGTAAAGGGATTGGTCAGATTATGTGTCCAGTGACGCCAGCCGCCAAAAAGAAGCACTGAACCTGAGAAAACATGAAAGAGAGCCCAGCCAAGAAGTTTTGACGCTGCAAACTCAAGATCAACAGTTTTCGTGCTGTAGGTATCAATACCCAGAGAGACCATTCTTGGCTTAATAGTCAAATAGAACCAGTTGTCATGAAAGCCAGGAACACCCCAGGGAAACACCTGAATACCGGAAACATAGTAGATGGCCATGAGAAAGCCCAATACACCGAGCAATGCCAGATGAGCGCCGACAACCTGCTCATCATCAATCTTGTCGGTATCAAAAATCTGGTACCATTTCGTTGACCGAGTTTCTGTTCGCTGGAACAGAAACCTTCTCATCTTGGATGCATCCTGCTCCTTGATGACGGACGGGGCACCAGCGGCGCCATTTCCCTTTGGAGAAGGAGCGTTCCCCTTGGGAGGTGGGACAGTGCCCTTTGGCTTTACTCCTACCGGATTCACTTGTTCAGCCATTGTATTCTCTCCTTTTTTTGGACATAATTCAGGTTGAAGAAACCGAAAAGAAAATTATTTCGACACAACTTGTTATTAGCAAATAGGATAAAACCTTAATCACATAAAACGTCGTGTTAACATGCCGGTTTTTCCTTTGGATCGAAACGCAATACACATAATCACTAAATTGCAAAAATCTATAGAATAACCAAGTAAAAACAAGCTTGAATCGAGCAATCTGGCAAACAAATAACCCGATGTAATACTTCTAAAATAAGAAAAATTATTTAATAATAAATTATTTTACATCCGCTTTGACACGCTATTGTTTTATTATACAGCGTGAAAGCACTTGCTAGGAGCAGTTGATATAATACTCACCCAGTCAACAAGATGCAACACGGAAACCCTTCAATCCTGAACACATTGCGCAAAATGAAGATCACATTCAGCAAACTGTCCGGAGCTGGCAATGACTTTATTGTCATCGACAACAGGAACAATTCCATCCATCTTTCTCCATCGCATATTCAGCAACTGTGCACCAGAAGAACCGGAATTGGGGCTGATGGACTTATTTTCATTGAAACCTCTTCCAGGTATGCTTTCAGCATGAAATATTACAATGCAGACGGTTTGCCCGGATCAATGTGTGGAAACGGCGGGAGATGCGCTGTATATTTCGCCCACACCATCGGGATTACCGGATCTTCGGAGACATGTTACACATTTGAAGCCAACGGCAACCGATACGACGCATGGATTACCGGTGAAGAAACAGTTAAACTTCGAATGCTTCCACCGAAAGAATTCAGAAACGACATTGCAATTGAGAAACTTATCTGCCACTCTGTCAACACCGGCTCACCGCATGCTGTTGTCTATGCCTCCGATATTGAACATATCAAGGTAACTGAAATCGGTCGGACCATAAGGCATCGAACAGACATTTTCCCGGAGGGTTCCAATGTCAACTTTGTTGAGATTACTTCTCCTGAAACACTTACTATTCGCACTTTTGAACGGGGCGTCGAGGACGAAACCCTTGCTTGCGGTACAGGCGCTGTCGCTGCTGCATTAATGAGCTACCATATTGGTAAAATAAGCGCCTCAACTGTACAGGTAAAAGTAAAAAGTGGAGATACCCTTCAAGTACAGTTCAATGAAAACATGGATGAAGTATTCCTTACCGGTCCAGCTACATGTATCTTTGAAGGTAGTTTCAACCTCTAATTAACAATAATTGAAATGAAGGGAACATCCTCAGCTATTCTGTCATAAAGACAATGCTGGCATGTTTCCACACAATCACATCGGCTATACGCCTAAATACCTTGTAATATATAAGCCGATAACAAATAAAAGACCTACCATCAAGTTCTGATAATTTGAATCCACTATATCTTTTTCTGTTTTCGAGAAAATAAGATCTTGACAATAATTGGCTGTTTTGATGCAAGAAAGATGAAAGCTTCTACTGGCATTTCAGGGAAATGGTCAAAAGAAACGGCATCAATTACAAAAAGACGAACCATTCTTTTCGGGTAGATGCCTGAGAGCATCCGAGTGAACTTATATCTGATTACCATGGTCATTATTTACAAGGAAAAGCCATTCCAACACCTTTACTGGAAATAATAAAACATTATTTAATAATTAGTTAGAATTTATTCCACATAAGATAAGTCTCAGCATTTAACGCTTTGTGTTTTTTATTTCTTGAACATTTCATATATAATTAGTGCCTGACAGAAAACCCCTGTTTTTTGAAAATCTGAGAATACCACCACGATCAAAAACTGTCTATTTTTGACCCTGCGGAGGTGTTTTTGAGCTTACCGAGATTTTCCAAAATCAAACTACGGAATTTTGCTT
>CAILRB010000005.1 GCA_903836465.1 uncultured Chlorobiaceae bacterium | reverse complement strand
CATCTTGAAGATGCCTTTTCCGTATCGCTCACGACCATAGCTTTTGACCACAGCCGCATACGGTGGTTTGCACCCTGCTCCTGCAAGCCGAGTGCGAGGGGCCAGACCCTCATCACTTGTACTGCTTATCTACGACACACTTTATAGAGCTACCCTTAACATTTCAGATTATTTTTGCTGGGCTGTTCAACTTGTCTTTGAACGAGGCGAGATCAGATATTACGATTATATTAGCGACAAGGTTGCGTTGGTGCAGGATCTCTACGACTTTGAAAAATGGAAAAGTGGAGGGAATTGCTATAACCACCAAAAAAAACCTGGAAATAGTCCAAAGCTCCATCCTTTGTGGTTTACCGTCTGCTGGACAGACCGTAAACACGCATTGACAGAAGGTGGTTCAGGATTCCGAAAAAACAAGAAATAACCAGCATTACCCATGAGTCACGATATTCTCCAGCTCAATCCACCGGCGGTATGGAAACATTTTTACAGCCTGACGCAAATTCCACGTCCATCCGGGAAAGAGGAGCAAATCAGGGCATTCATCTCTGATTTCGGTAAAAACCTTGGCCTTGAAACTCTTGTTGACGATGTCGGCAATGTGATCATCCGGAAGCCTGCCACCTCCGGCATGGAGAATCGTCAAGGGGTGATTCTGCAAGGGCATCTTGATATGGTGCCGCAGAAGAACACAGGCAAACTGCATGATTTTGAAAAAGAACCCATTGAAACGGTTCTTGATGGCGAGTGGGTGACGGCGAACGGTACGACTCTTGGCGCTGATAATGGTATGGGTGTTGCTGCGGCCATGGCGGTGCTTGAATCAGGGGAGATACAGCATGGCTCGCTTGAAGCGCTCTTTACCAGCAATGAGGAGGCTGGAATGACCGGTGCAATCGGGCTGAAACCCGGTATGCTCAAGGGGAAGATTCTGATCAACATGGATTCGGAAGATGAAGGTAGCCTTATTATTGGTTGTGCCGGTGCTACCAACGCAAAGATCACCTTTCGCTACAACGAACAACCGTTATCAACGGAGTGCCGGGGTTTCAGAATCGGGGTGACGGGATTGAAAGGCGGCCACAGCGGCGTTGATATTCACTTAGGACGTGGCAATGCCAACAAGATCATGAACCGGATACTGTATCTTGGGTATCAGTACGGGCTGCAGCTTGCCTCTATTGATGGAGGAAGTCTCCGCAACGCGATTCCCCGTGAATCATTTGCCCATATAGCCATTCCTGTCGCAAGGGTGGAGGAGTTTCTCAACAGCGTCACGATCTTGACCGGCAAGATAATAAATGAACTGTCGGGAGTTGAGCCATCCCTGCAGATTGACGTGATGGCAGCCGAACTTCCAGAGAGCGTTATCGAACAGGATATTTTTATAAAGGTTCTGAATGCGCTCTATGCTTGTCCGAATGGGGTGATGCGCATGAGCAATGAGATGGATGGTCTGGTTGAAACATCCAATAATCTTGCGCTGGTCAAATCCGGCAATGGAGTTATTACCATAGAGTGTCTGCTGAGAAGTTCGGTTGACTCTGCCCGCGATGATCTTGAGTTCATGATAAAAAGCATCTTTGACCTTGCAGGGGCGGTTTCGGTCTTCGATGGAGCTTATCCGGGATGGAAACCGAATCAGAATTCTCCGATCCTTAAGAGCATGCAGGCGCTCTATACCAGGCAGTTCGGCAATGTTCCGGAGATAACGGCGATTCATGCCGGTCTGGAATGCGGGATTTTAGGCGGCGCCTATCCCGGACTTGACATGATCTCTTTTGGCCCGACTATTCGATATCCCCATTCACCGGATGAAAAGGTGAACATTCCCTCTGTCGGGAAATTCTGGGAGTTTCTTGTGGAAACGCTCCACAATATACCGGAAGACGTTACAGCAAAAAGGGTCTAAAACTCTATGTTGTACTGCTGGTTAATCAGTTGTTCCTGTTTTTCAAACTTTGATATTTGCTTTTTGGCTTTTCTTGCCTGCTTTTCAAGAGCAAGCTGCTTTTTTTGTTCCAGCGCCCTGCGATAGGCCTCAATGGCCTCCTTGTTTCTCTTCTCTTCCTGTGCTCGCTGTAGACGATATAACTCTCGCGATCGTTCACGCATCTTCTCAAGCTCTTCCATGCGAATAACTGCCTGTTCACCACTGAGAGAGGGTGATGGCGACCTCATTCCCGCTTTCGAAAAGCATTGCTCAAGCCGGGGTAACGATGCCTCATAAGCAAACTCATGAATCAGCGGAAGATTCAAAGCCCGAAAAACGGACATCCACCCCTGCTTGTTGTCGGGATCGGAAGAGCGCACCAGAAGCGCCGGATTGAACTGATACCACCCTTGGGTAAGTCGCTGAAATAATGACCGGTTATAGGCATAATCGCGCGACACCTCATTCCTTGCGAGAACCGACGAGAGGTACTGACGCCTGTTGCGCTCCGGAGTAACAACGTTGGCAGGCAAATTGGCCCAGACATCCAGAATAAGCCGAGTGTCAACAGCGCCATAGTGAGGACGGGACTCTCTGAGAAAACGTGATTTGAAGAGCACCCAAAGCGTCTGGAAAAGAAAGTATTCAGAGAGATGGCGATCAAGGCGAACCATACGCTCTCCAGTGCTGACATCAACACTGGCAGGGGCAAGCAGCTCATAGAGCGTACCAAAATTTCTGCGAGCATAGTCAGGAAGGCGAAAGGCTTTGCGCATAGCCCAGTGGAGGGCATTGTACCCATACTGATCGGTTTTTCCCCGGTCTGCGCCCCGTTCAAGCAACGCCTCCGTCAATGGCACATTCCCGGCAGCAGCGGCAGCCATAAGCGGAGTCTGGTTCATTGGCAACCGATGATCAATACCATATTGCTCACATTGCTTCAGAATATTTTTTGTCTGCAAGCTGAAATAGGGGACATAACTTTTTCGCCCAATGGTATCCTTATGATCTTCAAAAGAGCCACGGGCATCAAATTGCGCATCCTCTGAAAGCCTTGTCGCTAACACAGGCTCGTCATGGCAGGCAGCATACTCATAAAGTTGCTGCTTGGCCTTGCTCCCGGGCACCTTGTCTCGGAAAACCTTGATGAGAAGCTCTCGCAGACGAGATTCGTCAAATATCGGCCATGGCGGCGGAACCTCCTTGAGAATAGTGCGGCGAATCGCCTCGGCCTGCTCCTGTTTGCCCTGAAGCTCAAGCTTTCTGGCCTCTTTCTGCCACTCTTCAAGTGAGGATTCTGATGCGTCAACACTCACCTTGCTGGCGGTTGCCAAATCAAGGAGGGTAAACAACCGATGACCACTATCAGATTCAATGATGTAGATGTTCTTGATCGCTCTCGTTAAGGCGACATACATCGCATTCACAAAAAATTTATAGACTTCAAGCGATTTGTCGCCTTTGTCTTTTGCCCTTCGATATTCAAGCGTTTCAACAGAGAGCTCCTCTCTGGAGACTCCGTCAACAATTTCATTAAACTCTGCCCGATAGCCAGAAACAAACTTGAAAAGGACGATGTTGTCATACTCAAGCCCTTTGGCTTCATGAATAGAGAACAGCAGAGGTGTTGAAAAATGTTTTCGTGCCTCCAGTTTATCCTCTTCACGCATCACCAGCACCGCAAAACGGGTTGATTGTTTCGTTTTTTTGTCGAGATCACGCTTGGCATCATCCTTGTCGGCCATCAGTATCACCTGCCCCGGTTCCCCACCCACAGCCTGAACCAGAAAGTTGCTCTCTCTGTCAATAGAACCAAAACGCTGATGCTTGATTTTGAGCAGTTGATTGGAAATCCTGGTCGCTTCGGTTCCATTCCGAAAATTGGCCGTGAGCACACTCAACTGCTGCTGGCCAGCCAGTTTCGGATCATTCCAGAAAAGCGTTTTGACCTGACTCCAGGCGAAAAAATTGGGATGTACAATCTGGTTGGAATCGCCACAAAGAATGAAGTGACCTCGTTTTTTAAGCATCTTCAGCACCAGTGAGAGCTGCGCTATGGTCAAATCTTGCACCTCATCAATCACAATAAAATCGTATCGGGGAGTAGCAACCCATGCGTGGGCTACCAGATTCAGGTCGAACAGCTCCTCATCAGCAAGCCACTGTCGATATTTTTCAAAAAGATCGTAAAGTTTGTCACGCTCATTTTCAGGAAAAATAGATTGGCGAATTCCGAGAAGCCGATAGTCATCGCGGTTCAGAACAGCGCCTTCACCGGCAGTAATGACTCCACGAATCTCCTCAAATGCCTGATGAGCATCAATACCTTTAAAGGAGTTCTGCAGTCTGAAAAACCAGGCTGAAAAATCGCGCCACGTCGCCTCTCTGCCAGAAGGAACACGAAGAGACTCAATAAATTCAAGGTACGAAAGAAACTGCGCCTCCTGTCCGGAGTGCTCAAACCCATTGGCATAGTAGATGTTGCGGGCGTTTTGGGCAAGATAGACCGAGTGGGTCACATAAAGCACCTCGCCTTCGGCATCTTTCAGCTTCTCAAGCATCAGAGCGGTTTTTCCGCTGCCGGCGCTGCCAACAATAATCAGAGGAGGTCTCTGGCGGTAAACGGATTCCTGTGCATCATCAAAGGAGATGGGTTTATCGAGCAGATGAATTGCGGTATGCTCGGGATGGAGGTAGCGTAAAGGCACTGCCTCCTTTATAGCCTCAGTGGCATCAATATCAGGAATTTTCAGGTCATCAATCTCTGCCCCCCGCAAAAAACGGGATTTATCATAATTATGGCTGGTAATAACCTCAAGCATCAGGGCGCAAATCTCATCGCCATGACGCACCAGGGTAAAAAGCAACCGGTTTGCCGCATCGAGCTTCGCCCTGTAAAACTTGCCATGAGTCAGATTGACCAGTTTTTTGACCTGGGCTGCACGGAAATCGTCACGGGCAAGCGCTTCCTTCACCTTGCAATAGCCTGCTTTGACGCTTGAGGTATCAAGACCTGTATATTCAAGAATTTTCATGTGATGATGGCTTCAGTACACTGATCACTCATGTAACGCTAACGCAAAAAAACATCTCAGAAAGATGTTTTTGAAGGTAACTCTTTTCAGCAATAAAGCCGAAGCGATAAAATACTTGCTTCGGCGCAATAATTGCGTACCTTGATCTATTGTACTCACCAAAACCAAATCGGAACCTCACCAATGGCCATGACCGTCGACATTAAAAACAACAAGTGATGCGATAACGCCATCCGTCTCAATTGGGCACCGCACTTGGTGTTGATGGGTTTAATTGGTACAATAGAAAGAATAATGTCGTTATTCCGAGTGACGTAATGTGAACATTGAAGCTATCTCTTACAAAAAAGAGGTGATTTCATGGATATGCAATTGAATTATACTTGATATTCCCGAGAAGGTATTGCTGGCCGAAAAGAGTGATTTGCTCTCTAACCCATGAAAGTAAAATATTTTGAAGATACCGATACTGCTTATGTCGAATTACTCGATAAACCGATATTTGAAACTCGTGAGATCAGTGAAAACTTCTTGATTGATGTTGATGGCAAGGGCAATCTTGTCAGTATGACCATCGAGCATGCCAAGGAAAATGCTGGTTTATGGGAATTTTCTTATCAGGAAATTCCCCGTCGGAAAACGGCGTATCCATGAGTAACGCATTCACAATTGATTTTTAATCGCTTGAAACGCGACACACCTGATGAAGCTGAGTGCTTTACCTATACGGATATCAAAATAATTATTGGTGGGGTGGGCATTACGGAACTTGAAGATGTCAATTCAAAAACCTTTCAGACCTGCAGCACGTTTCTCTGCATAGAGGGCTGTGTGGTTGTCGTAGTTATGTGTCGCGGAACAGAAATTGCACTGTTTTTTTACTTTTCTGAAATATTGGCGGTCGAATTCAACAACGGGCGATTTGCCTCATCTAAAAGTTTGATATGAAATTAAAAATTATTGTACACCCAGCAGAAGATGGTGGCTTTTGGGCTGAAGTACCTGCAATTCAGGGTTGTGCCACTCAAGGTGAAACGATGGAGGAGCTTCTGGCAAATCTGCACGATGCTGTCGATGCCTGCCTTTCTGTGGATTTGGAAACCATAGATATTTCAGAAAATGACAAAGTATTAGAACTTGTGCTGTGAAATCTATTTCAGGAAAACACTTTGCGAGGCTTCTTGAAAAGAAAGGCTGGCGTTTGGTAAGGATAAGCGGCAGTCACCATGTTTACATGAAGCATGAAAATCCAGCCAGACTATCGATTCCGATTCATGGAAATGAAGATTTAAAAATCGGTCTGCTTCGTCATTTTATGAAAGTTGCAGGAATTGAAGAAAGTGATTTGTAGAAATATTTACAAAAAAATAACGTCAAATCACTGCGTTGTGCACACTCTTTGGCTGACATCCCACGTGAACGAATGGTACAGCATGTGAGTAACCCCTCTGCAACTAAGGTTTGCACCACAAACCCACATCAAGCAACTCTCTTGAGCAGAATCAGCGAAGAGGCTGTTTAAGCTCCTCCGGGGTTTGAAATCAATAAGCATTTTTTTCAATGCCGCAGGCATGCCATATTTGCAGAACCCAGCATGACCCGCCGCCCTCTTCTCGTAACAAAACTTGCTTTTTTTATACCTTTCAGAGAGAGCTATACCCAACTTTTTTGATAAATGTTATATTGCTAAACATCTGGAACATCAAGGTTTGTTACGGGCCTTTTTTGTTTCCCTATGGTCTGTAACTGATTATTATAAAGCATTCTATTCTTCAGTCCATCAAATTTCTACTCCTGAGACCTCATGAAAATATCTCGCCTTTTCACCATCCCTGGCCAAAATGTCTATGACCGGTTCGAATACACGACAAGGACTTCGGTTCTTCGCAACCCTGATGGGTCAAAGGTTTTCGAAATGAACAATGTAGAGGTGCCGCAGCAGTGGTCGCAGGTTGCCGCCGATATTCTGGCACAGAAATATTTCCGTAAAACGGGTATTCCCCAGCGTGATGCGGAGGGGAACGTGATCACCGACAGCGAGGGCAAGCCGGTGACGGGCAGCGAGCATTCGATCAAACAGGTGGTGCATCGTATGGCGGGCTGCTGGAAGGAATGGGGCGAAAAGAACGGTTATTTTGATACGTCCGATGACGCCCAGGCCTTTTATGATGAGGTTGCCTTTATGATTCTGGGGCAGATGGGCGCACCAAATTCACCGCAGTGGTTTAATACCGGGCTTAATTTTTCCTATGGAACAACCGGGCCAGCCCAGGGCCATTATTATGTTGATCCCGCGAGTGGCGAGGTGAAGGAGTCGGAGGATGCCTATTCCCGACCACAGGCCCACGCCTGTTTTATCCAGTCGGTCAATGATGATCTGGTCAACGATGGCGGGATTTTCGATCTGGCCATGCGTGAGGCGAGGGTCTTCAAGTTCGGCAGCGGCTCGGGTACCAACTACTCGAACCTTCGTTCGGGAGGGGAAAAGCTGAGCGGCGGGGGAAGCTCTTCCGGGCTGATGAGCTTTCTGAAAATTTTTGATTCAGCGGCAGGAGCCATAAAATCAGGCGGCACCACACGCCGTGCGGCCAAGATGGTGATTGTTGATATTGATCATCCTGATGTCGAGAAATTTATTGAGTGGAAGGCGAAGGAGGAGGACAAGGTGGCCTCACTGGTGGCCGGTTCGAGAATCTGTTCCCGTTTTCTCCAGGCGATTGTTGAAGAGGCGCTTGCCAACGGCGTTGACCGCAAGACCAACCCGCGACTGCATCAGTTGATCCAGAATGCGCTGAGCCGTGCCGTGCCGATGAGCTATATCATTCGTGTGCTTGCGCTCGTTGAGCAGGGGTACACCTCACTTGATTTTGCCGAGCACGACGCCAATTATGAATCGGAAGCGTATGCAACGGTTGGCGGGCAGAATTCCAACAATACGGTGCGGGTGACCAACGAGTTCATGAAGGCGGTTGAAAATGATGATGTCTGGCACCTTCGCCAGCGCACAACAGGCAAGACCGCAAAAGTGGTCAAGGCGCGTGACCTTTGGGAAAAAATTCTTCTCAGCGCATGGAAGTGTGCTGATCCGGGATTGCAGTTCGATACCACCATCAACGAATGGCACACCTGCCCGAAGAGTGGCCGCATCAATGCAAGCAACCCCTGTTCGGAGTACATGTTTCTTGACGATACTGCCTGCAACCTTGCCAGTCTCAACCTGATCCATTTTGTTGATGAGGCATCGGGCACCATGAAGGTGAAGGAGCTGCAGCACGCCTCGGCGTTATGGACGGTGGTGCTCGAAATTTCGGTGCTGATGGCCCATTTCCCTTCGAGGGATATAGCCCGCCTGAGCTATGAGTTCAGAACGCTTGGCCTCGGGTTTGCCAATCTCGGCACCGTGCTGATGGTGCTCGGGATTCCTTACGATTCACCGAAGGCGCTTGCCCTTGCCGGTGCAATTTCCGCCTTGATGACCGGTCAGGCGTACGTCACTTCGGCAGATATGGCCCACGATCTTGGTACGTTCAGCGGTTATTCGGCAAATGCCAATGAGATGCTTCGCGTGATCCGCAACCATCGCAGGGCGGCACGGAACCTCTCGGAAGAGGAGTACGAAGGGCTGACGGTCAAGCCGCGCGGCATTGATTCGGAGTACTGCCCCAAAGAGCTTTTCGAGGCGGCAGGAAAGGTGTGGGATAAAGCGTTACAGAAGGGTGAGAAGTATGGCTTCCGAAATGCCCAGGTCAGCGTTATTGCGCCGACCGGCACCATCGGGCTGGTGATGGATTGCGATACCACCGGAATTGAGCCGGAGTTTGCGATTGTGAAATTCAAGAAGCTTGCCGGGGGCGGCTATTTCAAGATTGTCAACCAGTCGGTGCATAAAGCCCTTGAACGGCTTGGTTATACCAGCGTACAGATTGATGCTATCGAGCACTACTGCAAGGGTCATGGCACGCTTGCCGGTTCTCCCTCAATCAATCGGCAGTGGTTGAAGGGCAAAGGGTTTACAGACGACAAGATTGAGGTGGTGGAGTCGCAGCTTGCAGCGGTTTTTGATATCCGCTTCGCCTTCAACAAGTGGATTTTGGGCGAGGATTTCTGCACCGCACTTGGCTTTACCAAAGAGCAGCTCGACGATCCTGATTTTGACATGCTTCTGGCTCTTGGCGCTACGGCGGCGGATGCCGAGGCCGCCAATGACTACGTTTGTGGTACCATGACCATCGAGGGGGCTCCTCACCTGAAGCTTGAACATTTAGCGGTATTCGACTGTGCCAGCAAGTGCGGCAGAAAAGGGCTCCGCTACATCAGGCATAATGCCCATGTGTCTATGATGTCGGCTGTTCAGCCCTTTATTTCAGGTGCGATTTCCAAAACGGTCAACATGCCCGGTACCGCCACAACCGCTGAAATTGGCGAGGTGTACCAGTCGGCCTGGCTGCTTATGGTCAAGGCTGTCGCCATCTATCGTGACGGCTCAAAACTATCCCAGCCGCTCAACATTTCAAGCTATCAGGATCTCGACGAGGTCATCATGCTTGGTACGGAGGAGAACCTTGATGAAACCAAAGGGCCGAAAGAGGTTCAGGAGCGGATTGTCGAGAAGTTCTATCATCGTTCCGAGCGCCGGATGCTGCCCAAACGGAGAAAAGGCTATATCCGCGAAGCCTATGTTGGCGGCCACAAGGTGTTTCTCAGAACAGGCGAGTATGAGGATGGTTCTCTTGGCGAAGTGTTTATCGACATGTACAAAGAGGGCGCTTCGTTCAAGGGGCTTCTGAACTGTTTTGCCGTGCTTGCCTCCAAGGCCCTGCAATATGGCATGCCGCTTGAAGAGCTGGTTGACAGCTTCACCTTTACCCGCTTTGAACCAGCGGGCGCCGTGCAGGGCCATAACGCCATCAAGAATTCAACCTCCATCCTTGACTACGTCTTCCGTTCTATCGGCTTCGACTACCTCGGCCGGAAGGATTTTGTACACGTGAAGGCAGTTGACGAGTTACTGGAAAGCAATGGAGAGAATGGTCATGCTGCAGTCGTTGAGCCAACACTGGCAGTGCATGTTGAGCCCGCACACAAGGCAACACGTCAAAGCCAGGTTTATCAGGCCAAAGTGCAGGGCTATACCGGAGAGCAGTGCGAAAACTGCGGTTCCATGCGCGTCAAGCAAAATGGCACCTGCAAAGTGTGCGACGATTGCGGCATGACAACGGGGTGCTCCTAAAGCGAAGCCGCCGGTCGGAACCCGGTTGCCGATTGCTCCATGGTGCTCTCCACAAGGTTAAGCCCGGCAATTTGCAAAGTCCTGAAAGGGGAGTGGCGCACCAGCTCATAGTCGTGGGTTCCAATCACCACGATGATGCCCTTTTGGTTGATTCGCTTCAGATAGTCAAGAATTTCGAGCGAAGTATCGGGGTCGAGGTTGCCGGTCGGTTCGTCGGCAAGGATGACGAGCGGCTCGCGTACCAGCGCACGGGCGATGGAGATTCTCTGCTGCTCTCCTCCTGAAAGGTGCAGGGGCATCACTTTGGCGGCATGTTCCAGCCCAACGCTTTCGAGGGCGTGCATCACCAGCTCCTTGACGAGCTTCTCCTTCGTGCCGGTCACCTTCAGCACAAACGCCAGATTATCATAGACATTGCGGTCTTCAAGCAGGCGGAAATCCTGGAAAACAATACCAAGCTTTCGGCGCAGCAGCGGGATCTGCCGTTTTTTAATGGTGAGGGAGCTGTATCCGGCAATTCGGATCTCCCCCTTTTTTGGCCGAATATCCATGTAGAGCGACTTGAGCAGTGTGGATTTGCCCGTGCCGCTTTTTCCGACAATATAGACAAGCTCGCCCGGCTGAATGGTAAGGTTCAGATTGGTGAATATCGGTTTTTTATCAAGTTCAAGGTCAACATTGCTGAAGGAGATCATAATAATTGTTCTGTTTGTTTTCTTCTGTTTTGGGCGATGGTTATGGCAAGCAGCGTCGCTTCATAACAACTTCTTTCGGAGGCGACTCCTTTACCCGCAATATCAAACCCGGTGCCGTGATCGGGCGAGGTTCGCACAATCGGTAGTCCGAGGGTGACGTTTACCCCGGTGTCGAAGGCGAGCACCTTGAAGGGCAGCAGCCCCTGGTCGTGATACATAGCCACCACAATATCGTAATTACGGTACATTTTTGAGCCGAAAAAGCCGTCGGCAGGAAAAGGGCCATCCACCCTGAAGCGGGATGAGGCTCTTTCAATGCAGGGACGGATAATCTCCTGTTCTTCACTACCCATAATCCCACCGTCGGAAGCGTGAGGGTTGAGACCAAGCACTGCAATACGGGGTGAGGCAATGGCAAAATCATTGTTCATTGATTCTGCGAGGGATGCGAGAAAGGCATCAAGGTTCATCGAGCGGATCAATCCGGGAACCTTCTCAAGAGGTTCATGAATGGTGGCAAGGGCGACCCTGAGTTCCAAAACAGGATCAAAAAACATCATGGTTGGAGAGGCTATCCCGAAAAGCCTGCCGAGAAACCCTGTATGGCCGGTATCAGCACAGCCCGCTCTTGCAATGGCTTCCTTGTGAATAGGCGCGGTGACCAGCGCATCGCAGAGGCCATCCCGGCAAAGTTCAGCGGCGGCATTGATTGACTTCATCGCCAGTTGACCAGCTTCAGCCGATATCGTGCCTGGTATAATGCTCTCCGGCTCAGCGACACTGAAAACAGGCAGCACGCCTTTCCGCACCGAAGCCATCCCCGCGACGCTCTCGACCAGTTCCAGTGTTACCGGCAGATCAAGCGCTTTTCTGTAATAATCCATAACGGCATACGACCCGGCCACCAGAAATGAATGACCGGAGCGCTCAAGCTTCAGAAAACTTTTCAGGATGATTTCCGGTCCGATGCCGTGAGGGTCACCGATTGACCAGACAATGCGCATTATCAGAGCCTTTTGTATGCATTGGCAATTTTGTCATCCGTTTTAACCCCTTTCAGAGCAAGCATAAGCAGGACGGGTTCCGGCAGAATAAGGTAAAACCCCGCTTCGGGCCGGTGTGTTATGAGAGTGTGAATGCTTTCGAAATGCTGGTTCAAAAAGTGTGCCGCAGTAAGGCCGGAGAAAAGGTCGGCAACAAAGAGAAGGATGGCCAGCAGAATAAACTTGCTCTGCAGGGTACGGCTTTTATAAAGAAAAATGGCGGCAATTGAGATGAGAGCGGTCATGATCGAAAAGATGCCTCCTGCAGAGCTTGCCAGAGAATACTGTATTTCAGCAAAGTCGGATGCGCAAAAATCGGAGACAAGAAAGAGATGGCCAGCGCTGAAACTCCAGAAAGGGAAAAACATGCTCGCGACAGCAAGCAAACCGGCAAGAAACAGGTAAAGATTTTGAATTCTGGCTACCATGGTGGTGTGCGGTTTAGAGTCATTGAAACAAGTACCGCCAATATACATAATCATGAGAAAAGAGTGCTGATGGAAAAAAGCTCCCGGGTTGCGTCTCACCTCTTTTGGGCATAAAGAATACCGCATTCATGGGATTTCCTATGAAGCTCTCCTGTGAGATATTGTCATACAGAAAATCAGCAACAAATTCTCAACACAGGAACCAGTTATGAGCAGTAATACTACACATCAGCAAACGGGCTCAAACCGGGGGAAGGAGTCGTACGGATTAAGGTCCGGCTCACTTTCTCCGTTGGAAACCCTCGGGCAATCAATCGCAAACATTGCGCCAACGGCGACGCCGACCGTTGTCATTCCTCTGGTCTTTGCCGTATCGGGTGGAGGCACCTGGTTGGCATACCTGATTGCGACAGTCAGCATTCTGCTTGTTGCAACAAGTATCAACCAGTTCGCCCGCCGTTCGGCATCACCCGGCTCATTTTATACTTACGCGGTGGAGGGGCTTGGATCATTCTGGGGCGCAGTGACCGGCTGGGCGCTTCTTATTGCCTACATTGGCTGTGCTTCTGCCGTCACTTCAGGCTTTTCCAACTATTCGAATGTCCTGCTTGAAAGTGTTGCAGGGTTTAAAATACCGCCGGTCATATTTATTGCAATCAGTGTGCTGCTTGCCTGGTATGTTGCCTATAAAGATATCAAGCTCTCAACGCGGCTGACGCTTGCTCTCGAGTTTGCTTCAGTCTCGCTTGTCCTTGTTCTTGTCGGAGTTACTCTCTATAACTACGGGTTCAAGCTTGATTATACCCAGCTCGCCCTGAAGACAACCAGTCTGGATGCGCTTCGTGGAGGTCTTGTTCTTGCCCTCTTCAGTTTTGCTGGTTTTGAAAGTGCTGCAACGCTCGGATCGGAAGCAAAGGATCCGTTGCACAACATTCCAAGAGCAATTGTCAGGAGCGCAGTGATTGTGGGGGCTGTTTTTGTGCTTTCATCGTATGCGCAGGTCATCGGCTTCTATGGCAACAGCGTTACGCTCGACAAAAGTTCTGCGCCGCTGAATGTTCTTGCCGACAGGGCAGGCCTCTCCTCTCTTGGTCTCCTGATTGATATTGGCGCCATTATCAGCTTTTTTGCCTGTGTGCTTGCAAGCATTAACGCTGCGGCACGAATTCTCTTTCTGATGAGTCGGCACGGTATTTTTCACAACTCCGCCGGTGATGCGCATGAGACCAATTCGACCCCACATAACGCGGTGACGATAGCTTCAATTGTTGCTTTTGTTCCGGCAGCTCTTCTCTCATTGAACGGGGCGGTGGATTTCGATATTTACGGATGGGTTGGTACCGTGGCGACCCTTGGTTTTATTGTAACCTATATCATTGTTTCCGTAGCCGCTCCTGTTTATCTCAAACGTCGTGGCGAGCTGCAGCCGCAGCATCTTGCCATTGCGGTTATTTCTGTCGGCATTCTTGGGCTTGCGATTCTTGGCAATCTCTATCCGGTGCCACCGGCCCCTTATAGTTGGCTTCCTTATCTCTTTTTTGCCCTTCTTCTTGGCGGCGTTGCATGGGTTGCGGTCATTCATAAGTTTCATCCCCATGTTGTGGATGAAATTCACCGCGAAACGCAATTCAACAGCGCACGCTTCACCGTCGAATCAGAGGCGCAATCAACAGGAATCAGGGTCATATCATGAGCAACTCATCACCATCAGGCGCTGCAGCTCAGCAGTACTGTGAAAAATCGGAGCTGGTACAACAGGATAGAAGCCACTTGATCCATCCCCAGCATCATCCCGATGAACATCTTGATCCCCAGGTCTGGGTGTCGGGCAAAGGGGTGGTGCTGACCAACCTGGAGGGCAGGAGCTTTCTTGACGGACTCAGTGGCATGTGGAATGTTTATGTTGGTCATGGACGCCGGGAGTTGGTGGATGCCGCGTCTTCCCAGCTTCAAACACTTGCTTTTGCGACGGCTTATGCCGGGTCAACGAATAAACCGGCCATTGAACTTGCCGGAACGATCAAACGGCTTGTCTATCCCGGCATTGAGGCTTTTTATTTTACCCTCGGAGGTTCTGATGCGACCGATACCTCTATCAGGACTGCCCGCTTCTACTGGGGAGCAAAGGGGCGTCCTGAAAAGTTCAAGATCATAGCACGAAAACTCAGCTATCATGGTTCGACTATTGGAGCTGCGGCAGCAACCGGGGTCGATGAGTTTTCTGCGGTTTTCGGGCCGAGGGCAAACGGATTTTTGCATATCGATTCACCTTACCCCTACCGGTTCACTACAATGAGAACCGATGTCTCTCCAGGAGTGGCGGCGGCGGATCTGCTGGAGGAGGTAATTCTGCAAGAGGGGCCTGAGACGGTCGCCGCATTCATTGCCGAACCGGTGCAGGGCGGCGGTGGCGGAGTGATCATTCCCCCTGCAGATTATTTTCCGCGTATCCGGGAGATTTGTGACCGTTACGATGTTCTGCTGATCAGTGATGAGGTTATTACAGGGTTCGGGCGTACCGGGAGGTGGTTTGCCCTTGAACACTGGGGAGTGGAACCGGATATCGTGCAGTTTGCCAAAGGTATTACAAGTGGCTATTTCCCGCTTGGAGGTGTCGGCGTTTCGGGGGCCATCAAGGAGGTGATGGATTCGGCGGATTCCGCACGTCGCTGGATGCACGGGTATACCTGTTCCGCACATCCTGTCGCCTGTTCCGTGGCCCTTGCAAATATTCGCATTCTTGAAGAAGAGAATCTTGTTGAGCGATCTGCAACGCTTGGTGCGCGGCTTCTGGAACAGTTGCAGCCGTTGACCGCCACAGCGCATGTCGGAGAGGTTCGTGCTCTTGGTCTGCTTGCCGGAGTTGAACTGGTGGCTGACCGGGCAACAAAACAGCGTTATGAGGAGAGTGTCGGGCTTGGCAGAAAAGTGAAGGATGAGCTCCTCTCTCTCGGTCTCTGTACCCGAGTGACCGACGATATTATCTGTCTTGCACCACCATTGGTGATCAGTGAGGAGGAGATTGACCGGCTTGCTGCCCTGGTAAAGCAGGCTGTCCGCAACACCACAGGGCTCTGAAAAATTTATTACAAACCCCGAAAAAGTTAAATGTTATGTCAAGAATATCCAAAGTCATTTATGAGGATGCTTCTCCTGAAATCCAGAAAGAGTATGACAAAGTGGTCGAACATCATGGTTCTGTCTCAAACATGAAAGCGACGCTTCTGCATTCTCCGGCGGCGTTACGGGCTGTGCTTGAGTGGTACACGCTTTTTGGCAAGGTTAAGCCTGTACTGGGTAAACGATTGAGTGTGTTGTTCTGCAATGCTATTTCACGGGAGAATGCCTGTACCCTTTGCGCAACCTACATGCAGAAAGAGATTGTGGACGGCGGCGAGGATCCTGAACAGATCCAGTTGGATGATCGCGACAAAACCATTGTTGCCTTTGGCCGTCAGCTTGCAGCGGATCCGAACCGGGTCTCGGATGAGCTCTTTGCAAAGCTTAGTAGTTAGTGGTTGAACGAAAAGTCGTTATGATATTATAAAATAATAGCTTATATTGCTTTATAAAGATCGAAAGATTTGGCGTACCCCTGAACAAAAGCGTAATAACACCCCATTAGAGTCATTTTTGACTGAGAAAAGGTGT
>CAILRB010000004.1 GCA_903836465.1 uncultured Chlorobiaceae bacterium | reverse complement strand
GGAAAAACATCGGTGTACATCTTCCACTCTTTGAGCAGAGCCTCAAGGTAGGGTGTCTCAAAAGAGTGATCCAGAGTACGGTGAGCGTTACAACCGCAGAAGTAACAGTGGTTCTCACAGTAGGGAATATGAATGTACAGACTGATACCGGTGGTCTCATTGCTATCGTTAAAGCCTTTAACCATCGCCTCTTTCCACTGCTCCTGGGTAACACCATCGGTACTCCATGATGGAATGGTAGGATAACTGGTGTAACGGGGACCGGGATTGCTGTACTTAACTGCGAGATTGGTTGCCATTGTTCTCTTCCTCAACAAGGATAATTTTTTTAAATTGGTTCTCGTGAAAATACATAAAACTCGGCAATTTCATAAATCATTAGCCCATAACCGGCTTGAAATCATTGTTTCCCTGACCTGCCAATATGTCGCCCCTACGGGGCTTGCCAGAGAACTCGCTCAAAAATAATTAATCAGAAGTGCCATTATATGAGACAGAAAACAGATAAAAACAGGGCGGTTGTCGGTATCATTATGGGTTCAGACTCGGATTTCGATATCATGAGGGAGGCAGCAGATACTCTTGAAGATTTTCATATTGCTTCAGAGATCTCGGTTATTTCAGCCCATCGGACACCACAAGATCTTGAACAATATGCCTCTTCGGCCGTCGAACGGGGCCTGAAGGTAATTATTGCCGGAGCTGGCGGAGCTGCGCACCTTCCTGGTGTTACGGCAGCCATGACGGTACTGCCAGTTATCGGAGTGCCGATTTTCAGCAAAAAACTCAACGGACAGGACTCACTCTACTCTATTGTGCAGATGCCGGCAGGTATTCCGGTGGCTACCGTCGGAATTGACAATGCACGAAATGCGGCTCTTCTTGCGGTTCAGATTCTTGCTTTGTCGGATGTAGTTCTGATGGCGGACCTGCTTGAGTTCCGGAAGAAACTTGCCGAAGCATCGCGCCAGAAAACAGGAAAAATCAGAGAAAAGCTCCATGCAAAAAGCTGAATTCTGGATAGAGAGCCTGAAGCTTGCACCCCATCCTGAAGGTGGCTTTTATCGTGAAACATATCGGAGCTGCGGATCATATGCCTTTACCAAAAACAGCAGTTTCAACGGCGTGCGCTCTTATGCGACAGCCATCTATTACTTGCTTAAAGGCACAGAACGCTCAACCCTGCACCGGATTCATTCCGATGAACTCTGGTTTTTTCATACAGGCACACCATTGACCGTGTACATTTTTCCTGAAACAGGCGAACCCTCTCATTTTACCCTTGGAATGGAGACCGACAAGGGAGAGCTTCTGCAGGAGAGCGTACCAGCGGAAAGCTGGTTCGGAGCTTGCAGTGACTGCGCTGATGAAGAGAGCTATTCGCTGGTCAGTTGCGTCGTTGCTCCCGGTTTTGATTTCAATGACTTTGCTTTTGCCGACAGAGACTCGCTGCAACAAAAATTTCCGCTACAGAGTGACATCATCGAACGCCTCACCTGATTCCTGCAGTAAATCCCGAACAGATTCGGAAATTTCTGTTATCCAGTTATCTTGCGGAATAAAGAATGCGTAAATAGTTCAAGTATTTTATAAAAGTGACACTGGAAATGAAAAAGAGGGTTGTAATTGTAGGCGGCGGATTTGCAGGGCTCAATGCCGCCAGGGTTTTGGGAAATAAACCCGATATCGAGGTCACCCTCATCGACAGAAAAAACTATCACCTGTTTCAGCCACTCCTTTATCAGGTGGCTATGGCCGCTCTGGGAGAGGGCGATATTGCCGCACCGCTCAGAAACATGCTGGCCAACGATCAGAACATCACCGTCTTCAAGGGGATCGTGGAACGTATTGATGTTGAGAACAAAACCGTCATTACCGATTTCAGCGACATCCCTTACGATTACCTGATTCTTGCTTGCGGCGTACAACACCACTATTTTGGCCACAATGAGTGGGAGGAGTATGCGCCCGGGCTGAAAACCCTTGCCCAGGCAAAAGAGATCCGCCGGAGGGTCATGGAGGCTTATGAAAGTGCTGAACGAACTATAGATTTTGTTGAACGTAAAAAACTGCTCACTTTCGTCATTGTCGGTGGTGGCCCGACCGGAGTTGAACTTGCCGGATCAATTGGAGAAATGAGCCGTTACACACTTTCAAAATTTTACCGGAACATTGATCCGAAACTTACCAGAATCTTTATTGTTGAAGCTGCCCCGCGAATTCTCAGCTCTTTTTCACCTGATCTGGCCAGCAAGGCAACACGCTCGCTTGAGAAACTCGGTGTGCAAGTCTGGACAAACAGTATGGTCAGCGATGTTGATGCTGATGGAGTGCAAATCGGCAATGAACGCATCGAGGCAGCAACGGTGCTTTGGGCGGCTGGCGTTACCGCTATTGGAATTGGCAAAACCATGACCGGAGTGGAGACCGACCAGATCGGTCGGATTATTGTCGGTGAAGATCTCAGTATTCCAGGGCATCCCGAAATATTTGTCGGAGGCGACCTTGCTCACTTTGTTGCTCAAAACGGAAACCCCTTGCCCGGACTTGCTCCGGTTGCGCTGCAACAGGGAAGATTCATTGGCAGAACTATTCTGCTTGACCTCAAAACAAAGTCAAGAAAAGCATTCCGATACAGGGATAAAGGACAAATGGCAACCATCGGAAAAAACAAGGCCATTGTTGAGTTCGGCAGTCTGAAGTTTGATGGTATATTCGCATGGTTTACCTGGCTGCTGGTACACATTTATTTTCTGACCAGCTTCCGCCACAAGGTTTTTGTGCTGTTGCAGTGGGGATGGTCCTATTTCACGTTCAGTTATGGTGCTCGCCTGATTGTCAACCGGGAATGGAGATTCTATCCTGACGCAGACCTTTTTGCGCATCGAGCTGAAAAAAAGGAGCAGAGGTGCTGAAAAACATTTCTGCCCCAAAGATCATTGCCCTGTTCGTTGGGATAACGTTTATCGGCATAGCTCTTTATCTTTTTTTGTTCCCTGATGCGGCACCTGCTGTAGCCAGAAAAGATCTTAACCATTATGTACTCCTGACCGGCTCTTATGGCGTATGGAGGATCATTCGAGTCTCCATGACCTGGAAAAATGCACAATCATTATAATTCAAATGTTACTAACGGTTAGAACAAAGCATGAAACTACTACCCGTCACCCAGGAAACTGAACAGAGGCTTTTTTTTCATAATTATGCCCGCCTTCCCATTGCCGTAACGCATGGTGAAGGAGTCTGGCTCGTCAGCGATAACGGCACCCGCTATCTCGACATGATTGCGGGCATTGGCGTCAATGCCCTTGGCTATGGCGACAACCGTCTTGTTGAGGCAATCAGCACTCAGACGGCAAAGCTCATCCATGCGTCAAACCTCTTTATGATGCAGCCCCAGTTTGAACTGGCGGAAAAGCTGCTTGAGCTCTCAGGCTTGTCGAAAGTATTTTTCGCCAACAGTGGAACGGAGGCGATAGAAGCTTCCATTAAAATAGCAAGAAAATGGGCGGGTAAGTTTGGCGTACCGAATAAAAAAGAGGTGCTGTCACTGAGCAACTGCTTCCATGGCAGAACGTATGGCGCCATGTCGCTGACCGCAAAAGCGAAATATGTCGACGGATTTGAACCGTTGCTGCCGGAAACAGGCATGATTACCTTTAATGATATCAGCGATCTCGAAGCGAAGGTGTCCGAAAAAACTGCCGCTGTTTTTATTGAAGTGGTGCAGGGCGAAGGGGGCATTCACCGGATATCACAGCAATTTATTGATCGATTGAAGGAGCTGCGGCAACAATACAATTTTCTGATTGTTGCCGACGATATCCAGGCGGGCTGCGGAAGAACCGGAACTTTTTTCAGCTATACGCCGCTCAATGCAGAGCCTGATCTGGTCTGTCTTGCCAAACCGCTTGGCGGCGGCCTGCCCTTGTCAGCCGTTATCGGCAGCGAAAAAGTGGCGGATGTGCTGAGCTATGGCAACCATGGTACCACCTTTGGCGGCAACCCTGTTGCCTGTGCTGCAGGTATTGCCATGATCAACGCCATCCAGGATGACAATCTGATGGAAAATGCCAAATCCATTGGCAAATACATCAATGAGGAGCTGCAGAAACTGGCAGCAAAACACTCCCGGATTCTTGAAATCCGTCAGTATGGCCTGATGATCGGTATCACGGTCAACAAGGAGGCAAAATATTATGTCGGCAAAGCACTGGAAAAACAAGTGCTTGTCAACGCCACCAGCGTTAACGTTATCAGACTTCTTCCTCCCCTGACCATCAGCCGGGAAGAGGCTCAACACTGTATCACAACACTCGATGAAATCTTTAGCGAAGAAGAAGCAGAAGGCGTCAGTTGAAAAGAAAGCAACCGCAATGCCCCTTGAAGCCATTAACTATCTGATGATTGCTCTTGGGGCGCTGGTCATAGCCGGAAGCTACTGGGGAATGTACCTGGAAAAATCAGTTGATGGCATCTTCTCGCTTTTTATCAGTCCTGTCACTCTTGTCGGGGCTTATGTCTGGATTATCTTTGCCGTACTCTATCGGCCAAAAGCCCAAAAAACGCGTCAGGGTTAATCGAGCTGGAACCGGATCGGGACAGTGAACCACACTTTTATGGGGCTGCCGTTCTGTATCCCTGGATAGTATTTTGATTCCATGACGGACTTCATGGCCACGGTGTCAAACACTTCGCAGTCGGCAGGGATACGTTTCATGACCTTTGCCTTGATGGGCCGACCATCTTCAGCAATAAGAACGCTGACAAAAACCTTTCCTGTAATCCCGGCAATTCTTGCCATCTCAGGGTAGACCGGTTTTTTCTGTTCCAGAAAGCCAGGCATTTTTTCGCAGGGAACAAACATCGGCACCTCATCACCTGAAGAGGCCCCCCCGGATCCCGACCCCTGTGTCTGAATAGCCTGTTTCAGCTCTTTCTGCGTCGCAATGGTCTGTTCCGGAGGCACCTCATCCTGACTGACCTTTTTAATTTTGCCAACGCTCGGAGGTACAGGAACTGCGGGAGATGAAGGAGTCACAGGAACGGGCTCAGGGATATTAAGCGGCGGAGGGGGGGGAAGCTGCGTCACACTGGTAACAACTTCATAACACTCAACCATTGGTTTATCATCCTTGCCAAATAATCCTGTCAATGAGACAAGACGCTGCCAATTGGCGGTAACCAGCCAGAAAACTCCAAGAATGGCGATAGCAACAAGAACGCCATGTGTGAGAAAAAGATGGGCTTGACGCCTTAACACAAGGTTGCCATAAGGCAACTTTCGCAAACGGTCGGTATCCAGAAACTGCTCACCGAATGACCATGTCGACAGTGCTTTTTTTCGAAACGTTTCCTGATGTATTTTTTTTAATGTTGAAGACACCTGAAGGAACTCCTTTGCTGATTGCAGCCTTAAATAGCTCTTTGTATTTCGAGTGCATCCTGCTCAGTATAATCATCCAGGCTGAACCGGTCTATTTTCATGAGGTTCAACTCATCAATAATATCGACAAGATGACGGTACTTTGCTTTTTCACTTATTTTAACGACAATCACCAGTTTCTCGTTTGAACTTGTCTGCTGCCTCAAAAGCTGGCGCAACTCAACACTCAAGGCCAGGCGGCGGGTATCACGGCTATCGTAGAGGAAAATTCTTCTTGGCGCATTCTCACCCAGAGAATAATAAGCCATCGCATCATCAGCAATCCTCAACGTCAGGACATTGTTTTCCGCAACTTTTACCTCAGTTTTTTCCGGCGGAATATTGATCTCCATGGTATTGGATTTTGAAAAGGTCGTCGTGAGCATAAAAAAGGTCAGAAGGAGAAATGCCACATCAACCATGGGTGTCATGTCAAGATGAAACCCGATCCTTTTTGACTGCCGTCTTCCTTTTTTTTTATGGCGTCGTCCGTTGGGAGAATCAACAATACCCATAATCAGCGAACCTCCTTTTCAAGAACGGTAATCAGGTTGAAGGTAAGCAAATTTGCTTTTTTATAGACCTTGATGACCTGGTTCACCGATTCAAAACCCGCATCAGCATCGGCCCTGATAACTGGCCGGAGCTTCTGGTCAGCAAAACGTGACATAACGACAAATTTGTCGAGTTCACCTGGTTCAACCCGAAAATTTTCTGCCAGTTTAAAGTGCTTCAGGGAATCAGCAATTGCAACCGCTGAAAACCCTGCTGCCTGAAGTTTCGATTTTACAACGGCGTTGAAAATTTTCTCTCTCGATTGCTGCGAGGAGACGCCCATAAAAAAAGTATTGTCGCGACTCACTGTCACCGTCAGAACATCCGATTCAGGAAGCTTGAGCTGTGAATGAGATGAAGGAAGATCAATCTTCACCACTTCAGGCGGACGAAATTTGGTGGTCAGCATAAAAAAGGTCAAAAGAAGAAATGCAACATCCACCATCGGCGTCATATCGATCCGGAAGCCTACCCGTTTAGCCTTGATTCTCGACATCAGCGATCCGATTTACCGGTTCCAAGTGTCTGTATGATATAGAATGCGGCCTCATCAATCATATAGCTGAAGCGGTCGACCCTGCTGGTAAAAACATTATAGGCAACGATACCCATAATACCACCGAAAATACCAAGAGCCGTGTTAAACAGTGCTTCAGAGATACCAAGAGAGAGCTGTACTGCATCAGGGGCTCCGCTTGTCGCCATTGCGGCAAAGGCACGAATCATGCCGAGCGTTGTTCCAAGAAGTCCAACCATCGTGGAAATTGACGCAATGGTAGAAATTGCCACCAGGTTATTTTCCAGAAGCGGCATTTCCATGACAGTAGCCTCCTCAACTGCCTTTTCCATCTCGCTGACCTTCTTCTCCCGATCGGTGACATTATAATCAGAGAGTTTTTTATACCGGTCAAGAACCGCACGAAGCACTGCGGCAAGGGAGCTTTGATGGTCGTCACATTTCGCTATAGCCTGATCGATGGATCCGTTATCGATATCCTGCTTGAGGCTGCGAACAAATTCGGGAATATTGCCCTTTCCCGAAGCCTTCTTAAGGGCGATGATACGTTCTACAGTGTAGGCAATCACCATCAGGATCAGTGACATGAGGACGGAGACAACAGGCCCTCCCTTCCAGATGGCATGAAAAATTGACTCCGGTGGAGTCGAGCCCATCCATACATAGAACCCAAGAGAAACCGCGTAGGTTACAACAATGAGCAGACCGGTAAAAAAACCCTGTTTCATAGACTCTTGATTGTTTTGACTATCCTGAAGATAAACGAAGCATTATGAACCACGATGTAATTTGCTATACTATAGCTCATCGTTGAAAGTCACCGCAAACCGCTCTGCCTGAACCCCATCAGAGTCTGAAAAGAGAGCTGATCGCCAACTCTGGCTATAAAGCGATACTATATGGTGTTCAATTTAGTAAATAAGCTTGTTATTTTTTAACCGTAATCATTGATCAAAAGAAAAAAGCACGTGTTAGGGCAACAATTTCACCGACAACGAAGATGCGCATGATCCCTCCTGCGACCATTGATGAAGTCCGGCAAGCCGCAGATATTGTTGATATTATCTCTGATTATGTGACGCTTCAGCCTTCAGGACGCAACTATAAAGCACTCTCTCCTTTTACTGTAGAGAAAACTCCGTCATTTATTGTTTCGCCTGAAAAACAGCTCTACAAATGTTTTTCAACGGGTAAGGGTGGCAATGTTTTCTCCTTTGTCATGGAAATGGAAAAGGTACCCTTTCCTGAAGCATTTGAACTGGTGGCAAAGCGAACGGGTATCGATATCAGCCAATTCACAAAAAAAAATGAGCCCCAATCAGCGCATGAAGAGAGCCAGACCGAAATCCTTCGCTGGGCAGCAAGGTTCTATCATGAAACACTGAAGCGGCAAACGGGAAAGACTGGGCACACTTACCTTGCTACTGAACGGGCTCTTTCGGAAAAAACCATCCAGACTTTTGGCCTCGGTTATGCTCCCGACGCATGGGACGATCTCTTCAGTGCAGCAAAACGGGAAGGAATTGCACAGGAGCACCTGTTTGATCTCGGTCTTATAACCTCCAACAAGCATAAAAACTCCTGTTATGACACCTTTCGCAACAGGGTGATCTTTCCAATTTTTTCAATCGGCGGAAAGGTTGTCGGTTTTGGAGGACGCACCCTGCTGAGTGACCCGCAAACGCCGAAATACCTGAATTCCTCAGAGAGCAAGCTGTTTGAAAAATCAAAACTACTTTACGGACTTCATGCCGCCAAAAATGAAATCCGGCGACTGGAAACCGCAATACTTGTTGAAGGGTACATGGACGTTCTTGCGCTGCATCAGGCAGGTATGACCAACACGGTAGCCTCATGCGGCACATCGCTGACACGTTATCAGGCAAAGGTGCTTCATCATTACACAAAAAGGGTCTTGTTCATGTACGACGCTGACAGGGCCGGTCAAAAATCAATGATGAGCGGTATTGACACCTTGCTTTCCGAAAACATCACCCCCTCTGTGCTGATTCTTCCTGAGGGTGACGACCCTGACAGTTTTATTCGTCGTGAAGGAAGAGACAATTTCGTGCAGTTTGCCGAAAAAAACATGCTTTCATTTCAGGATTTTCAAATCCGTTTTTTCATGGAATCGGGAGATTTCGCACAGCCTGATCTGAAATCAAGAGCAATAAGGGCAATGGCGCACACCATTTCATTGATTCCCGACCGTATCCGGCGAGAACTCTATCTTCAGGAACTCTCAAAAAAACTTGCGCTCAGCCTGCCAGCTCTCCAGGAACTGCTCGACAGAGAAGAGAGTGCGACCGATAAAAAACGAGTGTCGTTCGAAACCCGTCAGGAGGTTCAGCCGCAGCGCAAGTCGGCGCCGAAGATTTCAGTGCTGGAAAAAACTTTTTTAAAAGCCCTGCTGGAAAGCACCAGTTACGGAAATGCTGTGCTTGAATTTGCCGCATCACATGAAGAGATGCTGGAGTTGCCGCACAAGGAGGCTCAAGAAATATTTACCCATCTGATCCGCCGCTACCATGAGATTGCGGACAATCCGGAAGAACGGATTGACATTACCTCTGAAATAAGCTCGTTCATCAATCCTGAATCGCGGGATCTTGCATCCGGCCTGCTGATTGACCCACCGGTCAGCAATAAATGGCTCGAACAATCCGACGTCCACGCCGATAACGCAAAACGGTGCCTTGCGATGTTCCTTGACGCGTTCAAAAACCTTATTCTTGAGCCGCTTGTCCATCAGAAAAACGCACTCACCGAAAAGATACGTCTTGAAAACGATACCGATCGTGAGATTGAGCTGTCAAGGGAAAAGATCATCCTTGATAAAAAAATCAGGAAAACCTCTCATGAGCTAAAAAGCATGATCAGCAGCATTCTTGAAAACAGTTAACCTCCCCTTTCCCGGACAAGGGGAGGCTTTTAAAACTTTGTTACGCTCTTAAACGCTGTATCCCTCAAGAGGATGACTCAGGCAGAGTTCCCTGATCTCCATTCTGACGGTACGACAGATATCAGCGATATTCGGCTTTTCAGCAGAAGTGATTACCCTGTCAATCAGGCTGGCAATTGACTTGCACTCCTCCTCCTTCATACCCCTTGTGGTCATGGCTGGAGTGCCGATGCGGATGCCGCTGGTGACAAAGGGAGACTTGTCGTCAAAAGGAACCATGTTTTTGTTAACAGTAATGCCTGCTTCATGCAGCAGGTTTTCGGCAACCTTGCCGGTAACATTCTTGTTGCGCAGATCAAGCAGCATGAGATGGTTTTTGGTTCCTCCGCTGACAATATTGTAACCGAGCTCCGTAAACTTGTCAGCCATCACCGAAGCGTTTTTGATAACCTGTGCGGCATATTCCCTGAAGGATGGCTGCAATGCCTCACCAAAAGCAACGGCCTTGCCCGCAATAATATGCATCAGTGGCCCGCCCTGAATCCCCGGCATCACTTCAGCATCCATAACTTCGGACATCATTTTCAACCGTGAACCGCTCTTGGTCTTGATGGTAATGCCCATAGGGTTCTCGAAGTCACTGCCCATCATAATCATGCCACCCCGAGGACCACGAAGAGTCTTGTGGGTGGTGGTGGTCACAAAATGACAATGAGGCATTGGGTCGCCCAGAAGACCGGCAGCAATAAGGCCGGCAGGGTGAGCGATATCGGCCATCAAAAACGCACCAATCTTGTCGGCAATAGCTCTGAATGCCTTTACATCAAAACCCTGGGAATAGGCGCTTGCGCCACAGATAATCAGTTTTGGACGAACCTGCAAGGCAAGCTCCTCAACTTTATTCATATCAATACAGCCAGTCCCGGGATCAACACCGTAAGAGTGCGCCTCGAACATCTGGCCAGAGAAATTAACCGAACTGCCGTGGGTCAGATGCCCTCCGTGAGAGAGATCAAGTCCCATGATCCGGTCTCCTGGTTTCAAAACCGAAAACAGGACTGCCATGTTCGCGCTTGAACCGGAGTGAGGCTGAACATTGACATAAGCACAGCCAAAAAGCTTTTTAGCACGATCACGGGCAAGATTTTCAGCTATATCGACATATTCACAGCCACCGTAATAGCGCTTGCCGGGATAGCCCTCGGCATATTTATTGGTCATCACTGACCCACAGGCCTGCATAACCGCGCGGCTGGTGAAGTTTTCAGAAGCAATAAGCTCAAGCGTTTCAGTCTGCCGGGTCATCTCACTGGCAATCGCGTCAAAGAGCTCTTTATCCTGTATCTGAAGGATATCGGTATCCATCGTTTCTCAGTCCTTTTCCTGACGGAAGTTTACGGGTTGGAATTTGTTTTTTCAAAATAACGACTTTCAGCTCCACATGAACAACCAATCATATGGCCAAGCTTATCACGTTTTGTGTCCAGATAGCTTTGATTCATGGGATTTGGTGCAATTTCAAGCGAAATCCGTTCAACAATCTCCAGACCATAGCCCTCCAGACCGACCACTTTTTTCGGATTATTGGTCATGAGCTTCATTTTTCTGACACCAAGATCCTTGAGAATCTGGGCACCGATACCATAGTCGCGAAGATCAGCCTTGAAACCGAGCTTTTCATTGGCCTCAACCGTATCGAACCCCTCATCCTGAAGGTTATAGGCTTTGAGTTTATTGATGAGACCAATGCCACGTCCCTCCTGCATGAGATAAATCAAAACGCCACGCCCCTCTTTTTCTATCATACTGAGTGCTGAAGCAAGCTGGTTGCCGCAATCACAACGCAATGACGCAAAGGTATCGCCAGTGGCACACTGCGAGTGAACTCTTACAAGAACCGGCTCGTCAGTGGTAACATCTCCCTTCACAAACGCAATATGGTTCTGCTGGTCAGTGAACGATTCGTAGGCAATAAGCCTGAACTCACCATAAGCAGTCGGCAACCTTGATTCAACAGCCCGGTTGACGAGTTTGTTGCGCTTCATCTGATAGGCAACAAGTTCCTTGATGGTAATAAGCTTCAGTCCGAATTTCGCCTTAAGCTTGATCAGTTCAGGAAGCCTGGCCATACTGCCATCGTCATTCAGGATCTCACAGAGCAGCCCGACCGGACTGCAACCGGCAAGACGAGCCAGATCAACAGCAGCTTCGGTATGCCCCACACGCCTGAGCACACCTCCATCCATAGCCCGAAGAGGGAAAATATGGCCTGGACGGGAAAAATCGTCTGCTTTCGACAATGGATCGCCAAGCATCCTGATCGTCATGGTACGGTCATGGACTGAAATACCTGTGGTGACACCTTCTGCAATTGCATCCACAGAAACAGTAAAGTTTGTTTCATGCTGTGAGGTGTTTCTCTGCACCATCGGATCAAGCTGTAACTCTTTTGCGCGCTTCATGGTTACTGCCACACAAAGAAGACCTCGCGCCTCTCTGGTAATAAAATTGATCATTTCATTGGTTACCAGTTCTGCCGCACCAATAAAATCGCCCTCATCCTCACGATCCTCATCATCAATGACAATAACAAGCTTTCCCTGC
Organism: uncultured Chlorobiaceae bacterium; assembly: GCA_903836465.1. Taxonomy (GTDB): domain Bacteria; phylum Bacteroidota; class Chlorobiia; order Chlorobiales; family Chlorobiaceae; genus Chlorobium. The sequence goes on along the minus strand of CAILRB010000004.1, from coordinate 15,428 downwards.
CGGATATCTTCGAGAGCAGCATCTATTGAATCAAAATTTTTTTTATACATACGATCTTATTACACCTTTTTTCGAACCTGACAGCATACGATGAACAGGTAATGTAAAAAAATCCTGACCTATTTTCAGAGAGTGAAAAAAGAAGATCGAGAAGGGCTAACCGGCAACTTTGAGAAGGATATGCATTTTTGTATAATGCACCGGCTTTTATATCAAGAGGTGAATTATTACCTTTACCCAACTCTTTCCTGAAGCATCTTAAAACTATTGAGATTGCATGACCATTCCAGCTTCCGACCTTACGCAGGATGTTATAGACCTTTCCCGGAAATTTCCTGAAGAGTGGCTTCTGAAAGCTAAACAAAACGGATTTTCCGATTTTCAGCTTGCCAATATTTTCAATACGACTGAACCCTCCATTCGAGCACTCAGAAAACAGTATGGCATTGAATCCGTCTTCAAGACAGTCGACACCTGTGCAGCGGAATTCGATGCTAAAACACCCTACCATTATTCCACCTACGAGGAGGAAAACGAATCCGTTTCATCTGATCGAAAAAAAGTCATTATTCTCGGCGGGGGACCGAACCGGATCGGCCAGGGAATTGAATTTGACTACTGTTGTGTTCAGGCCGTTTTCGCACTCAGAGAGGCTGGCTATGAGACGATTATGGTCAACTGTAATCCTGAAACCGTTTCAACAGACTACGATATTGCCGACAAGCTCTACTTTGAACCGCTCACCTTTGAAGACACTATCCGCATCATTGAACACGAAAAGCCCCTCGGCGTTATTGTCAGCTTTGGAGGCCAGACACCCCTGAAGCTCTCGACCAAACTTCATGAGGCTGGTGTCACCATTCTCGGCACTTCATCAAAAGGAATTGACCTTGCTGAAGACCGTAAAAAATTTGGTGCGCTTCTTGAACAGCTTGCTATCCCCCACCCTGAATACGGAACCGCCGTAAGCTTTGAAGAGGCCAAGGAGATCACCCGGAGAATAGGCTACCCGGCACTGGTGAGACCCAGTTACGTCCTGGGCGGACGGGCAATGAAAATTGTCTACAATGATGACTCCCTCAAAGAATATGTCGATCAGGCGCTTTTCATTACCGAAAAGTATCCTCTGCTGGTAGACCGTTTTCTTGAAACCGCAGTGGAATTTGATATTGATGCCATTGCCGATACCACTGACTGCGTCATCAGCGGCATCATGCAGCATGTTGAGGCAGCAGGCATACACAGCGGCGACTCCACCTCTATTCTTCCCTATCACAACATCAGTCAGAATGTTATTGCCACCATGAAGGCATATACCAAAACCCTTGCAACAAATCTTAAGGTCGTAGGGTTAATGAATATCCAGTATGCCGTCCAGAACGAAAGTGTCTATGTGATTGAGGTCAATCCAAGAGCGAGCCGGACAGTTCCTTTTGTCGGCAAGGCAACCGCCATCCCTGTCGTCAAAATAGCCACCCGCGTCATGCTTGGCGAAAAGCTCAGCGATCTGCGCAAAGAGTATGACCTGAAAGATTGTGATGAGCTCGGCATGAAACACCTGGCGATCAAAGAGCCAGTCTTCCCATTTTCCAAGTTTGTCAAATCAGGTGTCTATCTTGGCCCTGAAATGCGTTCGACCGGTGAAGCAATGAGCCTTGCTGAAGAGTTTCCAGAGGCCTTTGCCAAAGCCTATCAGGCAGCAAGCATGCAGCTTCCTCTCTCAGGAGCAGTCTTCATCAGTGTTAATGATCAGGACAAAAACCAGCGCATTATCGCCATTGCAAAGGCGCTGTTTCGTATGGACTTTGATCTTGTTGCAACCGCTGGCACACACCAGTTCCTGACTGACAACGGAATCGAATGCAAAAAAGTCTTCAAGGTCGGGGAAGAGGGACGGCCCAACATTTTTGACATTATCAAGCACGGAAAAATCAACTTTGTCATCAACACACCGAGAGGCGAAAAAGCGCTGCACGACGAAGAGGCTATCGGCGCTGCGTCAGTACTGAGCAATGTGCCGTTTGTAACCACCATTGAGGCGGCAGAGGCATCAGTGCAGGCTATCGACTGCATCCGCCACCAGGAATTCGGTGTTAAAAGTCTTCAGGAGTACGCATCCTACCGTAACAAAGTCTAACACTCTATGACCATGCGCGAACAAATCCAGAAACATCTTGACGAGTCAATACAACTGGAATTGAACCTTGCAAAACTCTACACCATCTTCAATGACTGTTTGGCGGATGATGAGGATTTCTGGTGGGATCTTGCAATGGAGGAACAAGGCCACGCCACCCTTCTTCAGCAGGAGAAAAAGCAACCTCAGCAAAAGGAGTTCTTTCCGGAAAATCTTCTGGCCACAGATCTGCAATCTCTTATTGATACCAATACAAAAATTTCAGCACTGATCGACACCTGCTCGTCCAAACCTCCCACGAGAACGGAAGCATTCAATATCGCATACGATCTTGAAATGGCGGCAGGAGAATCGCATTTTCAGCAATTTCTCGACAGCCCGACAAACTCTTTTTCTGCTAATATTTTCAAACAACTGAATCAGGAAGACCGCGATCATGCCGCAAGAATCCTTCAATACATGAAAGAAAATAAAATTAACAAAAACTAATCCTTCCCTTCAGGGAAGCAGCACAAACTTCTGTTTGCAGCTCCCCTTGTCATCGACCAGCAGCTCACTATAGCACAGTGGATTGTAACGAAAACTACCCCCATTGATAAAGGTTATTCCATCGACCGTGTAGCTCTGAAAACGGTGAAAATGACCATGCAGCACCAATTTTGCATGCATAACTTTCATAAGACCGAGGAACTCTTCACGGTTTTTCAGCTCCATAGTCCAGTCAAAAGCCTGATCGATCAATGAATCGGTTCCATAAACTTTATACGCATGATGGCAAAGCCCGATCACAAAACACTCTTTCACAGAGGAAAGAATTCGTTCCATACTCAAAGAGCGCAATTGCCCCGGACTAATATATCCTCTCGCTCCGAGAGGATTTTCGGCAGGATACCATGGATAAACCGAGTTAAGAGCAGCGAAGGCAATCTTCACTGATGGATAGTTTATGATTTTGATAAAAGGAAATGCGTTATCGCCCCTTTCCTCCCCGGTTATAAGCTCCTGAAAAAATAAACAAAACGCTTTCAATTTGCGGTCAAAAGCTTTTTTTCTGGCTAAAGGAAGAGGATTCAGTGCATTATAAAATCGCATCTCTTCTTCAAGATGGATCAAATCGTGATTACCGGCAATAACGGTCGTTTTTTCCCAGTGGTAAAAACCATGACTTTCCAGCTTTTCCCTGACAAGACGCCAGTCCTCCGGATCAGCACTATTGCTCAGATCACCTGAAATGACGAGATGATCATAACCTTCGGTATTAAAATGATCAAACAGACGATCAAGGCAACCAAGTTGACGACGATCCTGAGTCCCGGAAATATGAAGATCCGATATATGCGCTATTTTTGCTGTCTCTGAAATCAATTTAAATAAGACTTGCGGTTTTCATTTCTAAAACTGTAAATTGAGCACTATTTTATTCACCAGACATTAACAAAAAGCCGAAAAAGCTACAGTGCTGTAAGATACCGCCTTTCTTTCAAAATCGGCTTAAATGCAATTATTATACAGATCAATTATGCAAAAAAAAATCATTGCGCTTCAAGAACTGTCAAAAAACCTTTGGTGGTCATGGGATACGGAAGCAAAACAGATTTTTGAGGAACTCTCCCCTCTCCTCTGGGAACGAAACAATCATAATCCAATTGAACTTTTACGACAGATATCTGATGATGAATTGGTGGCCCGCTGCAATTTCGACTTTGGCGAAAAAATAGACCGTGTCTATTCCCGCTTTACAGCCTACCTCAACGAGAATAATACCTGGGCAGCAAACAACACACCAGAACTTGTCAAGAATCCAGTTGCCTATTTCAGTGCGGAATTCGGTATTCACGAAAGTGTGAGAATATATTCCGGCGGACTCGGCGTTCTTGCGGGAGACCACCTGAAATCAGCCAGCGATCTGGGTATCAACTTTGTCGGTATCACCCTCTTTTACAGAGAAGGATACTTCCGCCAGCATCTTAATCACGAAGGGTGGCAAATTGAAGACTATCCCCTCCAGCACCCTGAAAACCTTCCCGTAGAAAAAGTTACCCGCGCTGACGGCAAGGATGTGATTATCTCCGTAAATATTGCACAAAGTGAAGTTTTTGCACAAATTTGGAAACTGAAGGTAGGCCGGGCAACACTCTACCTCCTTGACACCAATATTAATGCCAATGAATCGCACTATCGCGACATCTGTTGCCGAGTCTATGGCGGTGATCAGAATATGCGCATCAATCAGGAGATACTTCTTGGTATTGGAGGGGTAAAACTGCTTAACCAGCTTAATATAGAGCCTGCGGTCTATCACATGAACGAAGGGCATTCCGCATTCCTCACACTTGAGCTGCTCGCCCAGGAACATTCCAAAGGAGTCGCCAAACAACAGGCAATAGACAACGTAAAGTCACGCTGCGTCTTCACAACGCACACTCCGGTTCCCGCAGGTCATGACCGCTTCTCAAGAGACATGATGCACTACACCTTTGACAAGTACCTTGCCAGGATAGACATGAGCTTCAATGATATGATGTTGCTCGGAAGCGAAGACAAGGAGGATACCCATGGATTGTTCACCATGACTGTTCTTGCGCTTACCCTTTCACGTTCGGCCAACGGCGTCTCAAAACTGCACGGAGAAGTCTCCCGCAATATGTGGCAGCACCTCTATCCGGAAAAAACTGTTGCAGAGGTCCCCATCGGACATATCACTAACGGTGTGCACGGCAGTACCTGGGCATGCGGATATACTGAACAGTTTTGGAAAAACTTCACCGATGACATTGACGAAATGACTTTTTCGCGCGAAGCCACTGAAGCTGTACTTGCAAAAATCTCCGATGAAGAGCTCTGGGCGCTTCGTTACAACCTGAAACGTAATCTTATCGACTTCATCGACCGGTATCTGGCCAACCAACTTTTTCACCAGCACCAGCATGTCGGGTTTCTCCAGAACGATTATTATGCCATGCAATCTGGAACAAATACCCTCTCACCTGACGTGCTGACCATAGGGTTTGCCAGACGTTTCGCTACCTACAAGCGTGCTCCGCTGATTTTCAGGGATCTTGGTCGTCTTGACAGAATCATCAATCATCCGATCAGGCCGATGCAGATCGTTTTTGCCGGAAAAGCCCATCCTCATGATGATGCAGGAAAAGACTATATTCGTCAAATCATTGACCACTCCCGCAGGCCTCAATTTGCCGGAAAGGTTATTTTCCTTGAAAATTACAACCTTGGCATCGCAAAACGGATGGTCTCTGGCGTCGACGTCTGGTTGAACACCCCTGTAAGACCAATGGAAGCAAGTGGAACTTCAGGCGAAAAAACCGTCTTGCATGGTGGACTGAATTTCAGTGTTCTTGACGGCTGGTGGCCAGAAGCGTATAACGGTGAAAACGGTTTTTCTATCGGCAATGGTGAATCATTTGAAAACCATGAGGAGCAGGATAGTTTCGATGCCGAAAAAATGTACTCTACACTGGAAAACCAGATCGTTCCATCATTCTACGAACGCAACGAGAACAACATTCCTGTTAAATGGATTAAGAAAATCCGGAACGCCATTGCCACCATAGCACCGGAATACAACACCCATCGCATGGTTCGCGACTATGCAACGCGCTACTATCTGAACAGGAAAGAGAACTAAGGCTGTGTGTTATTATTCCTGACTGGACAAAGCCAGTCAGGAATACATTTTTGCTTTCACCTCTCTCTATCGCCACAAGAACATGAGTCTCCACGAAACTGCCAAATCAACAACCAGCGCGGCACTATCTCTCGGCCGTGGACTTGATTTAACATCACCAGTGCTTCTTGCATCAGGAACGGTCTCTTTTGGAGAAGAGCTGAGTCAACTCTGCGATCTATCAAAAATCGGTGGCTTGGTAACCAAAGCAATTTCCCTTGAGCCTAGGATCGGCAATCCCCCCCAGCGAATCGCTGAAACGCCCTCAGGAGTGCTCAATGCCATAGGGCTGGCCAATATAGGACTGGATCGGTTCATTGCGGAAAAAGTACCATTTCTTCGCCAGCTCAACACTGCTGTCATTGTCAACATTGCCGGACGCTCAATCGACGACTATGGCGAGGTCGTCTCAAGGCTTGATGGGATTGAGGGTCTCAACGGCTATGAGATAAACCTCTCCTGCCCCAATGTCAAGGGGGAGGGCATGATTATGGGGGTAAACCGTGATGCTACCTTTGAAATTGTCTCAGAACTGCGAAAAATAACACCCAGGCACCTCATGATCAAGCTGACACCCAACGTCACCTCTATCAGCACAATCGCTCTTGCTGCCGAAGAGGCCGGAGCTGACTCTGTTTCGCTCATCAACACGGTGGTCGGTATGGCAATTAACCATAAAACCCGCAGGCCTTTATTGAAAAATATTACCGGAGGCTTGTCTGGACCAGCTATCAAGCCGATTGCCCTGGCAAAAGTATGGGAAGTATATAATGCTGTAAAAATTCCGGTGGTCGGCATGGGGGGTATTGCAGGATTTGAGGATGCTATGGAGTTTTTCCTTGCCGGATCACAAGCAATACAGATCGGCACCATGAACTTTATCTATCCAGATATTGGCGAAAAAGTGGCCACAGCCATTGAACAGTTCTTCTCTGCTCCCGGAGCCCCCACCTTCACAGAATATTGCGGAAGTCTTATCACCGGCTAACACTACCGCCCACCTGTCCTTTTGTTCGAAAGATATTTCCTTGCACGACGTCCACCAATTTTAACACCGGGACGGTGATATTCACGTGTAAGACGGTTGCGCGACAGAAATGAGGTATTGGTCAAATAAGAAAAAATTCGGGATTCCGACTCCCTGATATCAACATCTGAAGGCCCTACATCAGAGAGCAACTTTACAATGAGCGGAGCACATTCGAATGCAATAAAAAGCAGGGTAATAAAATAGACCGCATTCGCAGAAGAGCGGCTGATATCATTTTGTGCATGTGTCAGTTCTCCCAATGCCCAGTTTCTGTCGGCAAAACCAGCATGTGCAGCCTTTTCATCAAGCATTGCATCGGTCAGCATCATCTGATTGTTAATCCCTTCCGTAGTTTTCTGCCGATTCATATACTCCTGCTGCGCGGCAAGCTGAGCAGCAAGAAATTCAAGCCGTGACTGCTTGGCCGACACAACAAGTTCCTTGTTCCGTGCATAGAGACCATATCCCTGTACTCCGGAAGTCGTTGCTGTACGGGAACCAAACACTTCTGCTTTCAGCTCTTCGCGCAACCGGCTCACCTCATTGCTCAAAGCATCATACTCTTTCTGATACGTCGTAATCTGTCCAAGCTCCAGGGCATATTTCTCCTTGAATGATGCTTGAACCTTGACGATGCGTTGCTGTTGATCCGACAAGTAGCGAGTCCGGAGCTGTTCACGAATCTCCTTGTCAAATATTTTCAGTTCAAGAGGACGAGCAATAACCACTGCAATCAAAACTGCAAAAATAAGCCGTGGAGAGGCTTGGTAGAACTGTTTCAGTCCTTTGGAACTCTTTTTGATGCTTGACACAATATAGCGGTCAAGATTGAAAATCGCGATCCCCCAGATCAACCCAAAAAGCAAAGCCCATAATTCTGCAAAAGCGCTCCCTGAGAAAACATAATAAAGCGCATAGCCACCAGAGAGGCCTGCAAAAAGCGCCGTAAAAAAAATTGTCGCCCCGATACCAAGATATTTGCTATGCTCTGTAGGATACTTTTCAATCACTGATACCGGTGTGCCAGCACAAATCCAAAAAAAACGCTGTAGTTGAGAAAAGGTCATAGGACTACCAATTACTCACTGTTATTACAAAAACTTTCAACACCTCACCCGGTGTTGTTTGGGGAAAGTTAGTGCTTTTTTTAATTATTTTTCACTGGCAAGCAAATCAGCAGATTCTGAATATTCACAATTTATTCTATCTTTGATACCTGCTGTTATAACCCTTAATCCCCTTTTGCCATGCGTATTGGAATTGGTATTGATGTCCACCCTTTTGCTGAAGGGCGAAAGCTTGTGATCGGTGGAGTTTATATCCCTGAACACAACGGACTTGACGGCCACAGCGATGCCGATGTCCTGCTTCATGCAATCAGTGACGCCCTTCTTGGTGCTGCGGCACTCGGAGACATAGGTTTGCACTTTCCGAATACAAGCATGGAATTCAAGGATATCGACAGCATGATCCTGCTCAAGCAGGTCAGAAAACTGCTTGAAAAGCACGGCTACGAAACCGTCAATGTCGACGCCATGCTTCTTCTTGAAGCACCTAAAATCGCCTCCTACATTACCGGGATGCGTAAAAACATTGCGCACTGTCTTGGCATTGAGATCGGGGCCGTTTCGGTCAAGGCAACAACAAACGAAAAACTTGGTTACATAGGACGAGAAGAGGGGGCCGCCGCTCATGCGGTCTGCATTATCCGGCCAACCTAAGCGCCGACTTCACCCCTGAGAATACTGACTGGCACATAACGAGTCGCCTTTCTTGCCGGACTCCAGGAAGAGAGTACGGCAATCAGAATGCCGAAAACAATCACAATCAGATGTGCGTCCGGCTGTTCAATGATGTTGATCCGGTCACTCTTCAGCACTCCTGCGGTACTTGCTTCGAAACGGATAGATGCTACTAAATGGCAAATCAGATGTCCCAGCGGACTGCCGATAAGCACCCCGAGAATACCGATCATCAGTCCTTCAAGCATGAAAATAGTGCTGATGTTTCTACCAAGCATCCCCATTGAACGCATGATGGCGATATCTTTGACCTTTTGCAGAATCACCGTGGTCATGACCGATGAAACACCAAGACCGGCCACAACAAAAACAAACCCCACCAGCACCAGCGTAATGAGCGCATTACGGTTATAAAATTCAATGATATTGCGGTTGGTTTCATCCCAGCTTTCACTTTTATAGCCACTGAGTGCTTCCACCTGAGCAGCGGTCTGGCGAGCACGCTCAACATATGCTGTTCTCAAACCAATACCGCTCACCGCATTCGAAGCCATTCCCTCCATTCTCTGGGCAAGAGCGAGATTAACATAAGCCTCTCGCTCGTCCTTTGCATTAAATCCGCTGCTGAAACGCCCTACAACCGTTACAGGAAACTCTTCGCTTTTTTTGGTCACCAGTACAATCCTGCCTCGGTAACTGACGTCAAGTTTTTTGGCCAGAAGATCTCCAACAAGAATGCCGTTCGGAGTCGCGACCAACTCTTCGATGGCATTTTTTTCAAGCAGGTTCTTTTTCAACCCGGCAATATCGGCTTCAAGATGAGGAATGATACCTCGAGCCACGCAGGGAGTAAAGCGAGTTTTATTGCGAGCAATCAGTTTACTGAGCACAAAGGGTGAAATACTGCGAAGCTCCTCAACAGGCCGGAGGCTCTGTACTACCTCAGTATAATTCTTGATAACTTCCTGTTCATCAAGATTGATATTTTTCGTTACCATTGCCACCCTCCCCCCTCTCGGCATTACAATATTATCGGGCACGAGAGGAATAACTCTTTCGGCACTGATCACCACATGAGGCGCGGTATCGATTACCTTGGCGATAACATTTGATGATGAACCACGAGAAATGGAAATGGTCGTCACCAGCATGGCTGAACCAACGGCCACCCCAAGTGCTGTGAGGAAGGTTTGGCGTTTTCTCTCCCTGAGATGCACAAAAGCGATCCTCGCCTGGTCTCTGTAGTTCATGAATAATTCTGTTGTTCGATCATCTTCTGAGGCGTATGCAGTTATTTAAATTTTGAGACTTATCGTTGAAAAATCACACAAAAACTCTATCTTAATTGCCAGAAGCGGGAAATATTATTTCCTGACAAATAAATAAATTCGGCCATTAAATACTAACCTTGGCATTGAAAGGAGAGCATAACTGTGAAAAAAATTGGTATCCTTACCAGCGGCGGGGATTGCGGCGGGCTTAATGCAGTGCTGAAAGGCGCCGCAATGATGGCTCTGTCAAAAAATCTTGAACTTTATATTATTCCGAACGGCTATGCCGGTTTATACAACCTTGTGGATCAGGAGCATATTGTCAGGCTTGATCTGGTTCGCCTTGACCGGTTTGACGCAAGTTTTGCCGGTTCCGAAGCTGGCCATTCAAGAGTTAAAATCAAGGCCATAAGCAATCCTGAAAAGTATAACCGCATCAAGGCCGGTATGAAAAAATTCGGCATTGATGCACTCATTATCAGCGGAGGTGACGATTCAGGCAGTGTTATGGTTGATCTCAACCAGCAAGGGATTCAGTGCATCCACGCTCCAAAAACCATGGATCTTGACCTGCAGACATATTCGGTCGGCGGCGACTCGACCATCAACCGCATCGCGCAGTTTGTCCACGATCTTAAAACAACCGGCAAAACCCACAACAGGGTGCTCGTCACCGAAGTATTCGGGCGTTATGCCGGCCATACAGCGTTCCGCAGTGGCATTGCCGCTGAGGCAGATTGTATACTTATACCTGAAATTCCGGCAGACTGGAATGTTGTTTATGAACACCTTGCAGAACGCTTTACCCGAAGGATCAGGGAGAGCGACGTGCATAGCGGCACCTATACCATTGTTGTTGCTGAAGGACTGAAAAATGCTGATGGCAGCGATATTGTTGATGAATCGGCCGGCATTGATGCCTTCGGTCATAAAAAGCTTGCCGGCGCCGGAAAATTCACCTGCCAGCAGATTCAGAAGAGAATGAAAGCCGACCCTGCAATGCCGTTATTTATGAAAGAGACAGGGATGTTCGTCGAAGGAGTGTATGAAATTCCTGAGGTACGCGAAATCCATCCCGGTCATCTTGTCCGTTCAGGGAACTCTTCGGCTTATGACATCAACTTCGGCTTTGAAGCCGGGGCAGCAGCCATACTGCTTCTGCTCGACGGCAAAACCGGCGTTACCATCTCCAAAGTCAAGGGCCGCAAGATAGAGTTCATTGAATCAGGTAAAGCAATTGTCCAACGCCATGTCGATCTTGACCATGTCGCCATGTACGAGTCCCTCGGAATCTGCTTCGGTCGCAAACCCGGTGTTTACGAACCGATTCTGCGGGAAGTAGAGGGTGTTTACGAAAGGATTTACTGACTTTTTCACTCTTCAGACAGAAAAAACCCCGCAACAGATCGCGGGGTTTTTATATCTTGGAGCTTACTACTGGTAATGTTTTAACACCCAACGCCTGCATCATGAACAAGTCTGCCAAAATCTGGATGAACGGTGAACTGATTGACTGGATTGACGCAAAAATCCACATTCTGTCACATGTTGTCCATTACGGTTCATCTATTTTTGAAGGAATACGCTGCTATGAAACCCTCAAGGGCTCGGCCGTTCTCTTTCTGGACGAACACATCAAACGCCTCAGAGACTCATCAAAAATATACCGTATCGAAATTCCTTACTCAGAAAAAGAGCTGAAAGAGGCAATCATCAGTACTATCCAGGCAAACAATCACAAATCCTGCTATATCCGTCCTCTGGTTTATCGCGGACAGGGAGCCTTGGGAGTCAACCCGCACAGGGCTTCCATAGAGGTTGCTATTGCGACCTGGGAATGGGGCTCTTACCTGGGTGAAGATGTTCTTGAAAACGGCGTTGACGTCTGCATCTCCTCATGGAACAGGCCAGCCCCCAATACGCTGCCAACTTTGGCAAAAGCCGGGGGAAACTATCTTAACTCACAGCTCATTAAAATGGAAGCCTTGATGGACGACTATGCTGAAGGCCTTGCGCTTGATGTCAATGGTTATGTCTCTGAAGGAAGCGGTGAGAATATTTTTGTTATCCGCGATGGTGTCATCTACACCCCCATGTCGGCCCAGTCGATACTACCGGGCTTTACACGATACGCTATTATGCATATTGCCAAGCTGCATGGCTATGATGTCCGTGAAACACTGATTCCGCGCGAAGCTCTCTATATTGCTGATGAAGTCTTCCTGACCGGTACTGCGGCAGAGGTCACTCCGGTAAGAAGCATTGACAAATACCCGATCGGCAATGAAAAACGCGGTCCGATTACTGAAGTGCTGCAACACGAATACCTGAAAATAGTCCAGACCGGTGAAGACCCCTACAACTGGCTAACCTTTATCTGAGCACAGCAAGGCAGGCATGAGCTGGAAAAACATTATCGGCCAAAAACAGCAGATCCACGTTTTACAGAACGCTCTTGAAACAGGGCGTTTTGCTCATGCTTACCTCTTCACCGGCCCTGAGGGATCGGGAAAAGAAGCGGTCGCCTTTGAAATCGCCTCAATTCTCAACTGCCGTAATAGATCAACCAACCATCAGACAGGGTCATGCGAGTCATGCCCTGACTGTCTGCAAGTCCAAACGTTCATTCATCCGAACGTAGAGTATATTTTTCCTGTAGAATCAGCCCTTCTTGATGCGGGCGACAACTCCAAAAAGGAGAACAAGCGCTTTACTGAAGCCAGGGAACGCTACAATGCGCTGCTTGAGCAAAAAAAGCAGAACCCCTACTTTTCCCCTGCCATGCAACGATCTATGGGCATTCTGACCGAACAGATCATCACCCTTCAGCAGAAAGCCATGTTTATGCCGAACGAGGGAAGCAAAAAAATTTTCATTATTTCACAAGCCGAAAGGCTACACCCTTCGGCGGCAAACAAGTTGCTGAAACTGCTCGAAGAACCACCACCGCACGTGCTTTTTATTCTTGTTTCATCAAGACCCGAAGCGCTACTTCCCACAATCCGTTCGAGATGCCAGGCGGTCAGATTCTCACGGGTAACTGCACAGGAACTGCAACGGTGGCTAAAAGAAAATCGACCGGAAATCCTGGACAACGAGCGAAGTTTAATTGCCAGTTTTTCCAGAGGTAACCTCCGAATGGCATGGGAGCTTATCAACAATCGCGACAGCAACCCATCAGAAACGGCCACTCTTGTACTCCGTGATAAAGCACTGGACTACTTGCGTAAAGTACTCTCACCAAGCCGTTTCCAGGAAGCTATAAGCTCATGCGAAGAAAACGCAAAAAACCTTTCACGCGGCGACCTCACCCTTTTTCTTGCCTCACTCCTGCTCTTTTTTCAGGACGCCAACCATCGTTGCATCAATCCAGACTTTCAGGAGCTGAATAATCCTGACATTACCAATGCAATAGACCGTTTCACACAAAACTTCCCCAACCCGGATTTTTTCAAGATCTCAACAGTCACTGAAGATGCTATCCGTGCCATAGATCGCAACGCCAACCCCCTGCTTGTCATGGCCTCCTTCACAGCCAACATCAAGACTATTCTTCTGAACGGTTCGACACTGCTCTTGACACGTTAGGCAATTAATCAACGCGTCTCTTCAGACATTACATGGAAGTGTATTTTATTAATTGTACTATAGATTACAATTTGGAATAAGAAAAAAGAAATGATAAGTTTTTTAAGTATCTACTGCTCAAAATATACTTACTGATTTTGATAGTGTACTTTTGATGAATGATGCTGATAATGGTGGGGGATAAAATGCTGTTTCAAATACCCGACATGTTGCCAAAATATGCATTCGGATTGAAACTGACCATAACTCCACGATAAAGCAGCTCATAGAATCCATTATAACAAGCGCAAAAGATGTTTATTAATAAAGATTTGCTCGAATTTTTCGGCTCCATGATGGAGATAAAAAAACAAAAGCGTGACATTTTCAATTCTCTGGCTGCTGATGTTGATGATTCAGACGTAAAAAAGACTTTGCTTCGTATAGGTATGGATGAGCAACGACACGTTGATCATCTTCAGCAAAGTATTGATCTTGTTAACGGGGTGGAATACCCCGGATCCACCATTTCGACTCAACCTGCCATCCTGCAAACTTCTTTGCGGCTACCAGACAACGAAGAACAGCTGCCTGCAGAGCAAGTTAAGCCAAATCTTGAGTTTGTTAACGAAATCCAGACTCATGATACAATCGCTCATTTCCAACCTGTTATTGCGCAAACTATTGTACCACGCACGGACATGGATGAGCGGCAACACGTTGATCAACTTCAGCCGATTATTACGCTTGTTAAAGATGTTAAGACTACCGATTCGATCACTCATCTTCAATCTTCCACTTTGCAAACTGCTCACAGTATGAATACCTTTAAGCATCCATTAGGGGAGGTCTTTGGTTTTACGGCAACAGACCAGTCACCGAAGGCACAACGGTACCGTTCGCACCGCCATTGTCCTTTCAATAACAAGGTACCTAACTGTACCAACGACCAGTTGAAAAATCCTCTCGGAGTATGCAGTGTTTTACACAACGACAAACCGGTCATCACCTGTCCTGTCCGGTTTCGTGAAGACTGGATGATTACCGACGATGCCGCCGACTTCTTTTTTGAAGAGGGCACGCGCTGGAGTTCATTAACAGAGGTTCACCTGAATGATGCCAATGGAAAATCAGCAGGGAATATTGATGTTATGCTTGTCGCTTATGATGAACAAGGCAAAATCATTGACTTCGGTGCTGTGGAGGTTCATGCCGCATACGTTTCCGGAAATTTACGTGAGCCCTTTGAATATTACATGCAGGATCCAAAGTCTAATGCCTCAATGGACTGGACAGCGCAACCGAACTATCCGCAGCCGGATTTTCTTTCAGCGGCAAGGAAAAGTCTTGTTCCTCAGCTCTTGTTTAAAGGTGGAATTTTGCATTCATGGAACAAAAAAATGGCAGTGGCCATTGATAAAAGCTTGTTCGACACTCTTCCTCCCTTGAGTCGCGTTAAAAAAGAAGATGCCGATATCGCTTGGTTTATTTACAACCTTGAACTGATAACTGAAGGAGATAAGGAGCGCTATCAGCTTAAAAAAATTGATGTGGTCTACACAGAATTCCAATCGACCCTCTCCTCCATCACCGCCATATCGGCAGGCAATGTTGGCGATTTTGTGAAATTTATTCCTGAACTGGCCAGTTAATAAAACCGTTTTTTCACAACCATCATCAGCACCATTACCACGGAAAATTTACACAAAGTCTTTTCCGTGGTAATGGTGCTGATGTGATTGGCATCCCCCGCCCCAAGCTGATGATACCAGCACTTTTTTGCCGGAATAAAATAGTATAATCGAATAATGAACTTTTATCGAGAAAAGATAGTTTACAACGTGTTGTGCTGTTCTATATAGTGCCTGACAGAAAACCCCTGTTTTTTGAAAATCTGAGAATACCACCACGATCAAAAACTGTCTATTTTTGACCCTGCGGAGGTGTTTTTGAGCTTACCGAGATTTTCCAAAATCAAACTACGGAATTTTGCTTT
>CAILRB010000003.1 GCA_903836465.1 uncultured Chlorobiaceae bacterium | reverse complement strand
TCGTTGGCGGCCACTTGAACCTGCCAAGCATCCTTCTGCATACGCCCTGAAATCAGTATTTCTGGCAAGCGCATAGGCAAAAAATGGATGCAGTTCTCCTTTAGGCCGCATGACAATGTATTCCGTTGAACCCCAGCCAACCTGGTTTTTATCCAAGAAAGTCACATAGGCTGTTTTACCATTTTCCAAACAGGGGGTAATGCGAGCCAGCAATGTGTCTCTATTGATAAATTTGGTACCCGATGAGAATGCTCGATCATACCAATCATCCGGGTTAAATGTAGAATTGTTAAGAGATGCCATTTCCAGGTAAGGCGCAACCGATCCTTTTGATAGTTTTCTAAGTGGATTAAAATCAATCAAATCGGCTATAGTCCCATCTTCCCAGTCATCCCGTGCCTCTTCAATAAACCACTGCCGAAAAAAGGTTTCTGCCATGGATTCGAGGGTTTTGTTCTGGTGATGCAGCAAATCAATTTTGTCATCAAGACTGCTGAGGACATTAGCAATGGCTTTTTGTTCAGAGAGGGGAGGAATTAAAATCGCAAGCTCTTGTAGCTGATCTTTGGAAATATTCGGAAAAGTTGAGCCTGTCGCTGAGGCCAAAAGCATTGACAGATTATAGTCAATAACTCCTTTGACGAAATAACGATATTCTTCACCCTGCTTATGCCGAATCGACGCTAAACCCCTGCCTAATGCATATTTTTGATCTGCCCAGTTCATTCTGCCGGTTGTTGAACCACGGACACAAAACAAAATATCATTTGCTTTGCCAATTTTTTTTGGATCAGTTGTAAATTGAGCCGGAGTCGGAAATTTTACACCGAATTCAGTTGGCCCGTTCAGCAAAGGAAAACCGTTCCCATTTGCATTACAAGTTTCACCCGCAGGTGATTGACCCATCATTATTTCAGCAAGATCTGACAATACTCCTGAATACCACTCACTCATCGCTCCCCCCTAATTCCAAAATTATTCACCAAAGGTATTTGGGCAACAGCCTGTTGCCCAAATAGAGAGGTTTCAAATTGGGCAGCAAGCTGCTGCCCAATTGCGGGTTTATCCAATTGCGAAACAGCTTGTTGCGCAATTACTGACCAGTCCAATTGCGCAGCAGTTTGCTGCACAATTGCATTTGTCCCATTCAAGAGCCGATACCACGGGCGCATCAGCTCCAAATTTCTGCGGAATAACCAATTTCATACCTTCACCCTCGCCAGATTCTCAGCAATTGCCTTGTTCAGCTCAGCCTCTTCCACCAACTGAGCTTCAAACTCAGCCTTCAGCGCTGCAAAGCGTTCAGCAAAATCAAAGTCATCCTCTTCCTCTGCAAGGCCAACGTAGCGACCCGGTGTGAGCACGTAGTCGAGTTCCTGCACTCGCTCCAACGGCACGGAGGCACAGAATCCTTTGCTATCCTCATACTCGCCTTCGCCGGTTCGCCAGTCGTGATAGGTTTCGGCAATGAGATCAATGTCGTCACCCGAGAGTTCACGGGTGCGGCGGTTGATGAGGTGGCCCAGGTTACGGGCATCAATAAAGAGAATTTCGTTTTTTCGCGGGTGCTCGTTGTTCCGTGCCCGGTTCAAAAACCAGAGAGCGGCAGGAATCTGTGTGTTCAGAAAGAGTTTGGCGGGCAGGTTAACAACGCAGTCAATCAGGTTTCCATCAGCAATCATGGATTTACGGATATCGCCTTCGCCGCTGCTTTTGCTGGTGAGTGCACCTTTGGCAAGTACGACTCCGGCAATGCCGTTGGGGGCAAGGTGGAAGATAAAGTGCTGTAACCAAGCGAAGTTGGCATTGCCTGCAGGCGGAATGCCGTATTTCCAGCGGCCATCTCCACGGAGTTGCTCACCGCTCCAGTCGCTGTCATTAAATGGTGGATTGGCTATAACGTAATCGGCTTTAAGGTCTTTATGGGCATCGTTGAGAAAGGAGCCTTCGTTGTTCCATTTGACCTGGGAGCTGTCGATACCACGAATGGCAAGGTTTATCTTTGCCAGCCGCCAGGTGGTCTGGTTGCTCTCCTGACCGTAGATTGAGATATCCTTCACCCGCCCCTGATGCTCGTTGATAAATTTTTCCGATTGCACAAACATGCCGCCGGAACCACAGCAGGGATCCAAAACCCTGCCTTTGTAGGGCTCAAGCATGGAGACAAGGAGTTCAACAATGCTGCGCGGGGTGTAGAACTGCCCGCCCTGCTTGCCTTCGGCGAGAGCGAATTCACCGAGGAAGTATTCGAAAACGTGACCAAGCACATCGCGGCTCCGTGACTTGGCATCACCGAGGGCGATATTACTCATGAGGTCAATCAAACCTCCAAGGCTTGCTGGATCGAGGTTTTGGCGTGCATAAACCTTGGGCAGAACACCCTTGAGCATGGGATTTTCCTTTTCAATAATATCCATCGCCTCATCGACAAGGATACCAATATCCGACTGGCGGGCACTTGTCAGCAAAAATGACCAGCGAGCTTGCTGGGGTACAAAGAAGATATTTTCTCCTTTGTACTCATCCTTGTCTTCCGGATCGGCTCCGGCATATTCACCTTCACCTGCCTGAAGTTTGGTGTACATCTCCTCAAAAGAGTCGGAGATGTATTTGAGAAACATCAGACCGAGCACGACATGCTTGTATTCTGCGGCATCAATATTTTTCCGCAGCTTGTCGGCGGCTTTCCAGAGCTGTTTTTCTATGGGCTCTTCTTTGATCTCTTTTGGTGCTTTAGTTCTGGCCATGTGTCTACATTATTCCTGATCTGATCAATGGTTGTTCTGGAAGGTCGGTCTCGTTGCCACCCACTGATGCGACAAATACTTGAGAACTCAAAGAGGTTTGTCAACCGCCTGCATTTCAGCAAGAAGCGTTTCAGGGGAAATATCCTGCTTGTGTGGCCAGGTAACGGAACCACAGGTTATGCTTACCTGATTAAAATAATTGATGTCCCGCAGTTCCCTGAAGACACCAAAATCAAGATACGGCTTCACGTCAAATATACCTTTTCGCCCCGCCATAGTTTCAACGTAGATTGTATAGTCGGGCAGCGGCTTTACTTTTTTAATATCCCAGTACATGGCGTTTTATCACGGTTCGATTATCCTTTTTGCTTAGCCTAAACTACCGAAAATTCATCATAAAGTGAAAGGAGAGCATAGCCAGGCATTGCTCAATCCTTCAGCACCCGATCCAGCACGGCAACAACTCTTCCGGCAGCGGCGCCATCCCATTTTTCGGGGATTTTTGAGCGGCTTGTGATGTGTTGATGCAATCCGGGATGAAGAATGTCGTGAATGCGGCTTTTGATATCATCTTCATCGAGGCCGACAAGCACGTTAGTGCCAATTTCGATGGTTGCGGGGCGCGAGGAGCTCTCCATGATGGTGAGGCAGGGGACATTCATGACGGTGGCTTCCGACTGCATTTCTTCGATGTCGGTCAGCAGCAGCATGGAATCCCTGAGCAGTTTCAGGAGATCGGTGTGTGTTGGAGGTTCGATTATCGTTACTCCTTCTATTTCGCTGAACGAGTCGCCCATACCATGCTGCTGCATCAGCGATTCAAATCCGGCAGCGAGCGGCATGAGAACCGTTATCCCATTGGATATCTCTGTCAGGAGACGCAGCATCATTTCCAGCGCCTCCTTTTCGGAGAACCGTCCCGCCGGGTTCAGGAGCAGAAGCGCATACTTTTTCGGTTTGATGCCCGGAATCACTGGCACGTCACGGTCGTTTGCCTGTTCCATCAGGCCGACAAGGCTGTCGACAATCAGGTTGCCTGAATAAAAGACCTTTTCATCGGCGACACCTTCGTTGATCAGGTTGTATTCACCACTGTGTTCGCTGACAAAGTGGAAGTCGGCCATCGCATCAATAACGACGCGGTTGACCTCTACGGCATCTGAGCGTTCATAGCTTCGCAGCCCGGCATCGACTGCGGCAACCGGCAAGCCGAGTTTTGCTGCGGTAATAGCCGCACCTAAAGCAACATTGTCGGAGCCGCAGACCAGAACAAGATCGGGTTGTTCACTCAGCATTATTTTTTCCATACCGGTCATGGCTGAAGCAAGCTGTTCTACCGAAGTGCCTTTCGGAAGCATGATGGTATGACTCGCTTCACCAATACCGAAGCAGGCGGCAAGGTCTGCGTTGATTGGTTCAACACCCTCAGGTGCAGCAAACATCACTACCGGTTTGTAATTTCCGTTATTTTTCAACGCAGCATAGAGAGGTGCAAGCAAAAGTGTGGCTGGTCTGCCGCCAGCGGTCAACAGTAATTTTTTCACAGTCAAAACAAAGCTTTGTTACATTAGGGGTAAAACAATCTGCGGGATGCCATCAATTTAGTTTCTTTACCATGCAAAGATTTTTTTCATTGACGTTCCTGACCGCCTGCATAGTAATGATTCAGGCCATCGTGCTCCCGGTGGTGCACCATAATACACTACGGGCCGAAAAAAAGAAAATTATTCTCCAACATGCCGATACCATCGAAGGAGGCCAGAGCAACACGGGAAGTTATCGCATGGTTAACGGCAATGTCGTGTTCCAGGACGGCACAATAACACTGCGATGTGACCGCGCCACCGATTACGATCAGGAAAACAAAATCGTGCTGGAGGGCAATGTTTTTATAACCGACAATTCTGTTGAAATCTACGGCGAACATGGGCTCTACTACACGGACAGGGAGGTCGGTGAATTAAGCGGGAAGGTTCGTGGCCGAATGGTGGATAACTCTCTCGTCGGCAAGTCGCGGAGAGCTGTGATCAACAGGACAACCAGCCAAATCTGGCTCTACGACGACGTCCTGGTCTGGCACAATGAACAGCAGATCAGCGGCGACACTATCCTGCTGCATCTTAAAGAGTCCGACGGGGCGGGAAAACGCAAACACATTGATGAAATACAGGTCAAGAACAATGCTTTTTTTGCCTCACAGGATACACTCTCCCTTTCGCCTGTCGTCTATGATCAGTTCAGCGGCAAGAAAATGGTGATCCTGCTCAACAACAAATCGAAAATAACAGGGATTACGCTCACCAGTCAGGCAGAAAGCCTCTATCACCTCTACAATGAGAACCGGAAACCTTCGGGAATAAACTATTCGAGCGGGGATATGATCCGCATGTTTTTCACGGACGGCATCCTTGGCAGGGTAAAGGTAACGGGAAATGTAGAAGGGAAACAGTACCCCGAAAGTTTCAGGGGAAACAAGAGCATCAATCTTTCAACGTTTGCCTGGAGAGAAAAGGAGAACCCGTTCAAAAAACAGAAAAGCCTCCCTTGAGAGGGGAAGGCTTTTCAAGGCATCAGACGAGGGGCGATGAGCTCTGCCGGTATGCCGCTCCGCCGGGCTGAGGCGCCCCTATTTTGCCATAGGACAGGACGCGCCAGCACAGGCCGCAGTGGCACAGGGGGGAGCGGCAGGTGCGGCCGCAGGTTTACCCTTGGCGTAGTCTGTTTTGTAAAATCCGGATCCCTTCAGCACAAATCCGCCTTCGGCTGTAATGACCCGCTCAAACGTCTCTTTTTCACATTTCGGACAGATGGTCAGAGAATCGTCGCTCATTTTCTGGACTATTTCAAGCTCATTTCCGCAGTTATTGCATCGATACTGGTAGGTCGGCATCTCTATTTTCTCCTTGATTAATCGATTTCTTTACTATTTGATAATTCAGTTTGCCGCAGAGTGCGACGTTTTTGTATATAATTATATTTCGCAACATATAAAAGTTCAGGCCGTGATCGTCAAAACCCGGGCCGTCATTTTACGGGAAACAAAATACCGTGACCAATCCAAGATCTGCTCGATCTACACCCGTGAGTTCGGCAAAATATCGGTTATCATAAAAGGTGCACGCAACCCAAAAAACAAGCTCTCGGGACTCTTCAACGCGGGCAATGTTGTCGACCTTGTCCTCTATAAAAAAAGCAGCCGCGATATTCAATTGGTCAGTGATGGGAACCTTGTTTTAAGTCCAATGGTTCCCGAACCGGATATGGAGCGTTTTGCTGTTCTTTACCGAATCATTGATCTGGTCAGGCAGAGTACGGAAAACGGCGAAAAAAGTCTCCCGCTTTTTTCTCTGCTGGCAGGAACCCTTGAGCAACTCTACCGTCCAGGTGTCAATTTTCGGCAGCTTTATGCCTGGTTTGTTTTGCGCTTTGTCTCTGTGCTTGGCTTTCAGCCCTCTTTGCAGAGATGCGTCTTCAGCGGAGAGGAGCTTGTGCCAGCTATCAACGCCATGAAACTGACCGAGCTTTATTTTGTGATGAATCCTGGCGGTCTGGCGCTGCCCGGCACATCGGGGGATCATTTTGCAAGAAAACAACTTATTCCCGTGCGTCTTGCCATGCAGTTGAATACTCTTGCGGCAACACGCCATCCTGCGGGAAACTCCATTAACGCCGATGCCGACGATATTGAGAGGCTTTGCGACCTGCTGCATGAGTACTGTGGAGTGCATCTGGAGCATCTCCGTTCGCGCAAAAACCTTTCCATCGTTTCACAAATGCTTCAGCAATAGCGATGGCTCCATTTTTTTGGGGTTTTATATCTTCTGGAGTATTTCTATCTTGACCAGACTTTTTATCTACTCTTGTAACCTCTTGTTCAATCCTAAACAGCATTGTCCGACATGCCTCAACTCACCAAATCAATTGAACTCTTTGAAAAAGCAAAGAAGTTTATTCCCGGCGGCGTGAACTCTCCGGTACGAGCATTCAAATCCGTTGGCGGA
>CAILRB010000002.1 GCA_903836465.1 uncultured Chlorobiaceae bacterium | reverse complement strand
CTTGCAGAAGTTTTTGCGAATCTGCCGCTCTTTCTTGGGGTCGAGGTGAAATTTCTTGAGCAGGGCAGAGTCGTTGGCATTGCTGGTGTAAACGACCTCGGAATAGTCCGGCGGCAGGAACTGATCGAGGGCCTGCTTGTAGAGGGCGCAGGCTTCGCGGTCAACACCGACAAGAAAGGCCTTGTAGCCCAGCGGTTCGACGTTCAAAAGATAATGGCCAGCGACGAAGTGTGTCACCATCTCGATCCGCTCCCTGCTTTTGAGGAAGTTCTTCAGGTTCACCGCCCGGTCGAGAATCTTGTTCAGCTCCTCAATGTCGGCCACCCCTTCGGCTTCGGCAAGGGAGAGGAACTCCGCGTCCAGCGTCTCGTACGGGACGAGCATATTGTTGGGAGCAAGCTGGTAGTAGAGCGGCAGGGTAGTGCCGTCCGCGATGCTGTCGGCGATGGAGTATTTGTGAAGGTAGCCTCTGTCATCCTCACAGCCGAAGGTCTTGAAGGTGCCCTTGCCATAAACCGTCTTGTCCACCGGTGTGCCGGTAAAGCCGATAAAGGTGGCGTTGGGCAGGCCCGCCATAAGGAAGTTGCCGAGATCACCGCCGGTGGTGCGGTGCGCTTCGTCGATGAGGACGTAGATGTTCGATCGGGTATTGATATTGGGAGGCATATCGCGGAACTTGTGAATCATTGTCACAATGATGCCCCGGTAGTCCTCTTTCAGCAGTTTGTTGAGCCGGGAGATGCTGCCAGCGTGCTCCAGATTGCCCAGACCGAGCGCGGCAAGGTTCTTGAGCATCTGGTCTTCCAGCTCGTTGCGGTCGATCATCAGGAGGATGGTCGGCTTGTCCGCCTCGGGCGCACGAAAAAGCTGTTCAGCCGATTTGATCATGGTAAAGGTCTTGCCGCTTCCCTGGGTGTGCCAGACAAGGCCCCGTTTACGCACGGGATCAAGGGCGCGGGTGACGGTCGCCTCCACCGCGCCGGTCTGATGCTGGCGCAGGATGTATTTGTTCAGCTCCTCGTCCTTCTCCGCAAAGACGATATACTCCTTCAAGAAGGCCAGCACCTGCGGGATGGCGCAGAAGCTCTTCACCTTCGTCTCCAGCTTGCCGACCTCCTCGTCCTTCCAGTTAAAAATATTCCGGCGCACCGTGTTCCAGCTCACCCCGTAGGAGAAGCCGATGGCATCAGTGGCAGTGAAGAGCTGCTGTGATACGAACAGCTCCGGTGTCTCGCGGTGGTAACGGCGGATCTGATCCACCCCGAGGGCAATCGCCTCATCCTTGTTGGCATTCTTGCACTCAATCACCAGCACCGGGATGCCGTTGATGAGAAAAACGATATCCTCCCGCGTACCGTAATGGCCGTTGTGAAAAGCCCATTCCTCAGTGACTTCGTACACGTTGTTTTCCGGGAAGTCGTAATCAATCAGGATCAGGTCACGCTCGCGCCTCTCTTCGTGATCGAAAAACTTGCCCCGGTTGCGCAGATGCTCCACGAATTCCCGGTTGCCGTAGATGTCAGTATGGAGATGGCGGAACTGCCCGAGCAAGGCACCCTCGGCTTCGGTGTAGCGCGGATTGAACTGCCGCACCTTGGCATAGAGCTGGTCGTCGAAGAAGAGCGAACGGTTTCTGGCGCGATCGGCAGACGGTACCTCAGGCTCAAACCCGCGCCGCTGCTCCGCCTCCTCTCTTGAAACCAAAGACCACCCGACCTCTTGCGCGTAGGCAAGAATGCGGGCCTGGACGGTTTTGTGTTCGGAGGGTTTCATGAAAGGGGCTCCAGTTTCAGGGCTCTCTCTATTTTGTCCAGTTGCTTCGGGTATACGTGCGACTCGTTCGGATAGTTCCGCCAGTGAGCTACAACGTTCACCACTTCATCTACCTTATCAAACCGATCCTGCAGTAAATCTGCCAAAAGCCACGGAAAAGCATGAAAGGTTTCCGATGGCAACACTGCCAGAATCGCCTCATCCGTCAATAATCCATCAATTTTCATCAGGAATTCTTGTTTATCTTTAGGCTATATGTCGCAATAAGTGACGATATAAATCTGAAATACGGTTTTTTATTCGTCATGTATGGCGATTTAATTCAGCCTTCCATCAACTCCAAGAATCGAGAGGGCATTTGAACCATCGTGTTGCCCCAAGGCATCTTGCGTTTCTTTGGGTACGAAATGAAAATCCATCTGCGAGATCTGGTTACCGCAACAAAGGCATTGTTCAATTCCTCTTCCAGTTCTTGTTTTTTTTCAGCCCTGTAGTCGGGGAAGATACCTTCACACATGCCAACGAGAAACACAATATCCTTCTCCAACCCCTTCATCGTATGAACAGTGCTGAGCGTTAGTCCCTGCTGGTTCCCATCGTCATATAGTTGACCGAGAGCTATTGCATTGCGAAATGCAGAGAGTGAATCTCCAAGGCCCTTTCTCTTAAATACTGTCCAAAGATCTCTAAACTCTCGGAGTTCCAAAAGTGAACGCTCAAGCTCACCTGTAGCTTGAAGCTCAACATTGAGGGACAGTTCTTCGATTCGTTTCGTGAAAGTGGCACAAAACTTCGGGATATTCGGCTCATCCAGGTTAAACCGCTGAATTGCACGAAGCACCTCTGCTTGCAGTTGCGGGTAAGAAATCTTAACATCAGAAAGGAGGTCGGCTAAATTCTCTAGCTGCAATTCGTGTCCCCATTGTTCGGGATATTGAACCTTTAAAGAGGAAAAAAGCTTTTTGCCATCAACCCAGTCTTTTGGATTTAGACGAAGGCGAATTCCAAGATCAAGAACCTTTCCGAAGATCGATGTTGGCTCAGCGCGGCGTTCTCCCTTTTTAAGAGAATACAGAATCTCTCTATCGGCTAATTCTTTCTCAATACACTGAAAAGCAAATCGATTGCGAGCCAGGATGACAATATTGGAGAGACTGATTTCCCCTTCAATCTCCTCATCGGAATCCACTCCCGGTTCTAATAAATCCTGAATCTTATCGCAAACCCATGCCGCCTCCGCCTCTTCGTCCTGAAAAGCTCTAATCTCTGCTCTACCGTTCTTGGCGAAATTAGCTTCGATCTGAGACCTTGGCTTGAGTTTGTTCGCTAGATGAATAACCGCCTTGGAACTTCGATAATTTTCGTTCAGCGTAAAGGTCTTTGGCTTAAAATCTTCAACGAACCTCTCACACAAGTATTCATGCGAAGAACCATTGAATCCGTAAATCATCTGATTGGGATCGCCTACCATCATAACGCTCTGGATCTCCGTCCCGCAGAATGCTTTTACAAATTCGTATTGGGCCCTGTTGAGATCCTGCGCCTCATCAACACAGATATGCTTGTATTTTGCTCGGTAGATCTGACCACACCAAGGCTGTTCAAGAAGAATCCTGACAGCAAAAACAATAATATCATCAAAATCCATTCCTCTGCTCTGAAGTAGAGCATCCTGATAGGCTTGAAAAATATGCCAAAACGATTCATTTTCAGAATACTTTTCTCTGATTTCGTCAGCAGACAATAGATTGTGTTTCACCACAGAAAACTGGTCTAAGTAGTTCTGGACTACTTTCTCGCGATCTCGCTTAGTCTTCGAGTCCGTGACATCTAAAAAAGTATCCACTTCAGTTCCGTTGTCGCGAAGCGATTGCAAGAATACGGTTTTGCGATCCTGATCCCGCTCGTAAATATGCAAATCAGAAGGGAGCCCAATTGTATGGCCATACTGATCTATAATTCTCTGGCAAAGAGAGTGAATAGTAGTTATCCAGCATCTATCTTCGAACCCCTCCAAGCCTTCTAAACGAGCTTGCATCTCATCGGCAGCCTTGTTCGTGAACGTGATCGCAACAACTCCGTCCTTTTTAGTGCGATCCATGATATGGCGCACTCGTTCTGTTAGCACCCGGGTTTTTCCTGAACCCGCTGAAGCAAGGACTCTGATTGCACCGTTAAGGGGTGCCTCTACAATTTTTGACTGCGATGGAGAAAGGGAAATCATTGTGTAAGCCATTTTTTAACTATTGCGAATCCACTGCGAACAGGTAGTGGAACAAGTTCTTCTTTCGTTCGTCCGTTCGGGTTTGAACGAATTATATCTCCAAGGAATCCAGCATAAGAAGCCTTCAATTTTCTCAGGTGAGCGAGTAAATCTGAGTCCGTAAGCGCCACAATTTCTTTGCGCTTGGCAGCTGCGTAACGCTGGTTTTCAGAACCTTTTGTCGCACATAAGACGAGGGCGTCTACAAGCTCATCTCGCAATCCCATACCCATCAATTCGGCCTCAAAGTCATTACCATTAGAGAGGTAAGCAATGCCGAACTCATCTGTAGACAGCGTAAGGCCAGCATCATTTCGTAACCTTCGAATTTGAGCCTCGATATCCCGGAAGGTATTACCATCATTGTCACTCACAATAAAAGTGGGGATGCCGAGACTGCAGGCGAGTTTCACAAAAGGAGAATAGTTCTGTCCCCCAACGCTTACGCAAGAAACTCCAACCTCATGCAATTGTCGGTCACAGAAGATCTCAAACATAGCTGGAAATATTTGCTCCTCCGTAATCCCTTCACATAAGATTAGCGCCGACGAGAAAAGTAACTCTCCTCGTTTTGACATAATTTCCCGCGCGATGATTTTTTTATCTTCGGCTGACATCGGGCACACAATCGATCGAATGATTACATTCCGAGAATTTCTCGAAAGACAACGGATGTCTGAAATATCTGCCATTGCGGTCAGATATGGAGAATGTGTACTTACGATAACCTGCCCATTAGTTTCAGCCAATTGACGATAGAGCGTCCTTTGAGCGTTGGGATGGAGATGGGCTTCTGGTTCCTCTGCGGCAAGAATCGGGAAAAATGGTTCAGCTTCAGTTCGATGTCTTTTATCTGTCAGCTTGACCAGCGCTTTAACAGTCAGAAGTGAAGCCCAGCTTCGTGTCCCCATGCCGTGGTATTCCATCGAAAACACTCCGTCAGGACCGTTTCCAAAGTGAACAGTGAAATGTTTCGACAAATCACGAATTTTCTTCGGAAATGGAGTGATCTCAGCGTCGCCAGCCCCTTGAAATGACTGGTTTAAACTTTCAAGGTTTCCCTTTAACTCCTTGAGATCAGCGCTTTTCTCGACAGCTTCCTCGTTGACAGTTTTAATCAGACCTTCAATGGAGGCAATATCTTCTTTAGAATAGTCCACGTTCGATAAAACACGACCGATGTAGGAGGAGCGTTCCTTCAGCTCCAAATGTATATCTCTCTGAGCGTCAATTGCATAAAATGGCATGCTATCAACGCGCTGGGCCATTCGCGTTTCCTTCAGCTTCTCTGTTGTCCACGCATTGAAATCCGGCCACTTCTCTAATGTAAAACGTGTGGTATCAAAACCGCCCTTGATGACATTTGGTTGGCAACGAGCCCGAATAGCAACGAATTGATTGAGATTCGGTTCAGCCTTAATTTTATCTCCAAACTCCGTTGCCCATTCTTCATTGAAAATTTTGGCACGTTTTCCTTCGGAATTGAGAGGCACAATTCGAACGTCGATAATTATGGATGAAGCTCTCTTGTCACTCGCCTCAATATTAAAGTCTTCTTCAGAAATAAATCGTGAGTAGTCACCGAGAACCAACTGCATTGCCTTCAAAAAAGAGGTCTTTCCTGAATTATTAGGGCCAATTAGGACTGCAACTCTCGGTAATGATACCTCAATATTCTTAATTCCACGCAATCCTGCGATGCGGACAGTATCAATTTGGATGCTCATTGGAAACTTGTAAGTTTTAGAGCTGATACGCGGGTCTTCGCGGTCATCAGTTCGTTAAGGAGTGTGCGAAAGATGTCTTGGAGTACTGCGACCTTGCGCCCGGCAACAACGACTTTCTGATTGAGCGATTTAAAGCATGCTGCAATTTCTGATTGCTCTGCCTCGCAGGGAAGAACGATCTGCAGTTTCTTCATTGCATTTGTGGACAGGTTGGCCTGCTTCATTCCCTTTGCAGTTGGGTAGAGGGAATCGAGAAACTTCCGTGAGAGCAAAAAGTGGTGAGCGAAATCCTTTTGCATGCGGTGGTCCGTGACATCGATTCTCGTGACCCGCTGGTTCAATAGTAAAGTCTTTTCCGTCTTCGGAATTTGAACTGTGAAGCCATAGTCCTCCTTGCCGCTTGTCCCAGTGAGGGACATTACCAAATCACCCTCCTTCAGAACGAAGCGCTTGTGGGTATCGGCGAATGAATCAGGATAGTAGATTGGACTCCGATTCAAATCAAGGATGTTCTGATACAAATTTCCCATCCGCAAAAGCTGAGTATTCGACTCTGAAACGTCTTCCGCAGATTTGAACGCATAGCCAGCGAAGAGATTGAGCACGTCACCTAACTCCACCACCTCCCAACTCTTCGGCACCAACCCTATCTCGGTTTGTTTTTGGGGTTCGTTGCGGAGGCCTTCGGTGAAGAGCTTGTGCATGAGGGCCTTTTTCAGCTCGGTAGTGGTCTGAATGATCCGCTCCTGCGCTTCGATCGCCCGCTGCACCGTCGAAAGGATGTGCGCAATTTTCTTCTGCTCGGAGAGTGGAGGAAGTGGAACTTCAACAGCCTTCAGTTTGGCCTGATTGATCGAGGACTGATTGACTGATCGGCTGCAGATCGAAATGAAGACACCAATGTCCCGGTAGTATTGAAAAATGCGATTCAGGAACTCCGCTTCGAAAACTTCAGGATTTACTCGTATAAGCAACAGGTTCATGCCATGCAACAGATCTTCGTAATCCTTCTCGGCGAAGCCTGTCTTGCCAAGATGTGGGTCACTATTGATGTGACTGAATAGAATGTCGCCTTTCTGAATTCGATATTTTTCAATGTCCTTCTCTTTGATGCCGGAGATAAAGCGAACCCTTGTCTCGTCAATCCATCCCCCTCCGATGGTCTCGATTCGGCTTACTTTGTAGTCTCCCTTGTCCTGATTCTGTGTCATAGTAAGACCGTTCCGAATCGCAAGCAGAGCTTGAGGGTTCTCTTCGCCGAGCCTGATTGAGTTCCAATCAGAAGCGATCTGCGTGAACTCAATGTCTTTTACTTTCCTTATATCCCGCTCTCTTCCAGACTCTGTTTCCATGCCTTCTCCTTTACCCACCTCAATAAAAAAATTTTCCGATCCGACTGGTTGGGTGACTGGTGGTGCGACTGGTAGGGTGTCTTTGGCCGCTTGAGCCTCGACTTGTTCGTTATGTTCGAGAACGCTCATAACCGACCTCCTTCCTTTTCCATCTGCTCCAGCAACATGCGCCCTTTTTCTCTGAGGCGG
Organism: uncultured Chlorobiaceae bacterium; assembly: GCA_903836465.1. Classification (GTDB taxonomy): domain Bacteria; phylum Bacteroidota; class Chlorobiia; order Chlorobiales; family Chlorobiaceae; genus Chlorobium. The sequence goes on along the minus strand of CAILRB010000002.1, from coordinate 21,560 downwards.
TATTTCTGGAGCCGACTGGTTGGTTTTTCCGGGATGGTAGGCTCCACCAGTCCGTCGGCAAGGGATGGGTCGATGTACGTTTCACGGAGGCGTCGGCGACTTTTGAGGCCGAAGGCTTCGAGAATGTTGGCGTTGGAAAGGGCTCCGCGATCTGCCAGCAACACAAGGAATCGAGTAACATATTCTCCCACTGGTGCCGTGACTTGCCCGGTAGCTTGGGACAAACTTGGTTCCGACTGGCCCCCCGACTCAGACTTTTTTCTCTTGATCGTCAACACAAAACAGCCGCCATCAAGCCTGATTTCAGGTTCAGGAAGCCCGGCATTCTTGCATCGCCGAATCATGTCGCGGATACCGGTTCCCATGCGTTCGATGTACTTGGTCAGGTACATGGGCTCCGCAATCAGCGGATTATGAGGAACGGAGGCATGTGGCTCGCGCAGTTTTTCAAGAGTCAGGGTCGGAGGCAGATTGCCGGGATTCCAGACTTCGAGCCGATCTTTGAAGAGCATGACCTGTACGCTGGCATTGCTGGTGTAGTCGCGATGCACAATGGCATTGACGATGGCTTCAGCAACAACTTCCTGCGGGATTTCGTATTTCGTCGGCACCTGGGTGCTTTCCGCCCTTGTTCCTACCCAGAGGTCTATCTTGGAGAGCACGAAATCTTTGGCCTGATCCACGAGTTGGAAGACTGTCCCTTTGTACACCTGATAAGAAGGAATGGGTTTTTCCACTTCATAGCCGTGGAAATGGGCGCATTTCACTTCGGAGGTGATCAGAAATCGCTGCGGCTGTTTGCCGAACAACAAAATAGCGGCATTGGTCGGCCGTCCTTTGTCGAGCAGGTTAAGATGTTCCAGTACCTCATGGGGCGGCGTATCTCCTGCCAATGGGAAATTGCGACCGCGCCGGGCAAGCACAAGAAAACGGGTGATTTTCTCTTCGTCAAGGTTATCGAGCGAAGCGTTTGGGCAGAACGTGGCATCAAATCGACAGAAACTGGTCAGCTCACGCTCTGTGGCAAGCTCCTTTTGTACACTGCTGATAAAGATCTTCATACCCCAACTCCCAGTTGCTTGAGGATTATCCGCAAGGCTTCGTCGTTCTCCCTCGCCTCCAGCTCAATTGCGATCAGCTCCTCGACAATTTCCACAATGGGCCGGTAGGTTTCGGCATCGCTGGTGTAGCTTGTGAATTATGCATGGGTTGCTTGTCGCAGCACCTGCTCAGCCCATCGATTAAGACTTTGTCCGGTATGCGCGGCTGCTTTGAGCGCTGCAGCATGAACCGCAGGATTAACGCGCAGCATGAGACGTCCGGATGCGGGCTTTTCGGGTGCCTGACCCAATTTTTTACAGGCTGATACGTAATCATCCACCGCTTCATGGAATGCCTCGGTAAACTCAGCCACGGAATCTCCATGAAAGCTTATCAGGTCGTCTATGCCAAGCACGCGCCCGACCAGAATATTATCATCAGGATCAAATTCAAGGCTGGCCGTATAACCAGCATAGGTCATCGTGTTTTTCATGGGATAATCTGCAGTTTTATCAAGAACTCCCGTGCCACTTTGACGCGGTATTGAAGCGCCTCGCGTTGCGGATGCGGCCGATGAAAATAGGCCCGGCGGCCATTTTTCTCAAAAGTCACCGACGAGCCACTCCCTTCCACAACATTGCAACCAACAGCTACCAGTAGCGCTTCGATATCAGACCACGGCAGATTGCCACATACCGGATCCGAGAATATTTTATCGAGAGTTTTACGATGTTTATTATTCACAACAGTAATGAAAGCAATTTACAACAAATGTGCAAGCACTTCACATCCCCTTGGGGCTTCCGGTGGGACGGCTGCTCGTTCGAGACCCGGTTCTTTTTGAACCGAGCTTACGACAACCCTGAGTTTTAGAACCGCTTCCCTGGCTGTGTTCGTTCGTATCATCTGATTTTACATCAAGTCTTGGTGGAAATCGTTGATTCTGTCCTTCATCCCCCCACTCCCAGTTGCTTGAGAATGCTCCGCAGGGCTTCGTCGGTCTCCCTCGCCTCTAGCTCAATCGCGTTCAGCTCTTCGACGATTTCCGCAATGGGCCTGTAGGTTTCGGCATCGCTGGTGTGGATGTAGCGGCTGGGGGAGATGTTGTAGTCGTTCTTTTTCAGCTCGGCGTGTTCGACGATGCGGCTGAGTTTTTCCTCCTCCTTCCAGCCCGTGAGGGTCTCGGCAATGTGCTGGATGCCTTCGTCCGGGATAAAGTTTTTGGGGTCGCCCTTTGCGTAAATCTGGCTGGCGTTGACGAGCAGCACGCGGCGCTCTCTCTCTTTTGCCTTTGCCTTGTTCAGAAACAACACAATGCCCGGGGCGGTGGTGTTGTAGAAGAGGTTTTCGGGCAGATAGAGCACAGCCTCGATGAGATCGTGATCGACAAACCACTGGCGGACGCTTTTCTCCTTGTTGGTGCCAGCATTGCCCGATCCGCGTGAGGCGGCGCCGGTATCGAGCACGACGGCAGCGCGGCCTGTGGCATTGAGGCTGGCATGGATGTGCTGCACCCAACCCCAATCGGCGGAGGATTTGCCGGGGAATCCTGCCCCTGCGGGAAAGCGGTCGAGTTCGTCGTTATCGTAGTCAGCCTCGATAAACCAGTCCTGGTTCCACATGGGATTGGCGACGACGCAGTCGAAGGTGCGGAGTTTGCCCTGCCTGTTGCGGAACTTGGGGTTCTTGAAGGTATCGCCGATTTCGATCTGCCCCTCCATGTCGTGGATGATCATGTTCATGTTGGCCATGGCCCAGGTTTCGGGCGTGAACTCCTGGCCGAAGAGTTTCAGGGGTGCGACGCTGCGCTGTTTCCCTTTGGTAATCTCCTCCATGGCGAACTCGCATTTGACGAGAAGGCCGCCGGAGCCGCAGGTGGGATCGTAGATCTCCATACCGGGCTCGGGCTGGAGCACCCGCGACATGATGGTGCCGACCTCAGGCGGGGTGTAGAACTCGCCAGCGCTCTGGCCGCCGCCTTCGGCGAACTTGCGGATCAGGTATTCGTAGCTCTTGCCGATAATGTCGGCCTCAACGTCATCGAGCCCGAGGCGTTTGGTGCTGATAGCCTCGATGAGGTTGGAGAGGCGGTCGTCGTCGAGGTCGCGTTGGCCGTGGGTGGTGGCGTTGAAATCGACGCGGTCGATGATACCCTGCAACAGCGGATTCTCTTTGGCGATAGCCCTCATGGTGGTGGTGACACCTTCGCCGATCTTGTCGGAAAGCTTGCGGATAACCGACCAAACGGGCTGCTCTGGATCGTCCGGCAAAAGGGGAAGGAAGAAGCGGACCAGCTTGTGATCGGCCTTGACCAACTGGAAGGCCTTCAGGCGTGAGCCGACCTCACCTGCTATTCGGTTGACTTCATCATCAAAAACGTCGCAGAGACGCTTGGTGAAGATGAGCGGGAGAATGAAGTCCTTATACTTCGGCGCATCTTTGGCTCCACGTATGGAACATGCCGCATCCCAGATCCAGGATTCGAGGGATTTTCCATTACCGTTATTGTTGGCCATCAGTGTTATGTCCTTTATTTTCTATGCGAATAACAATATTTTAATGTAGTTATTCGCATAGATTTTTCAGTATTTCTGTGCATAAAAGTACGCCGAAACAGCAACCTTATGAACCCGTCGGAGGGGCTCATAGCAAGCTTTTCGCTTTAGTCAGGATAAGGTATGTTATATTATCCCTTTCCATTCACTCAACACCAAACAAAACACCACCATGGCCATGACAGTTGAAATCAAGAACGGCAAGCTCTGTATAGAAATTGACCTCGAAACGCCTACTCCCTCTTCATCAGGAAAAACGCTTGTAGTGGCAAGTACTCACGGCAATACGGTGACCTCGGTGATGGTTGAAGGCAAGCCGGTAACGATCGGGCTTAACGCTTATATCAAGAAATAACAGGTGGCTGGGCTGGTACCCGGCTATGCGAGGGTCTCAAATCTGAACTTTTTATACAACAAACGGAGGGGTACTGGATATGAAAAACACAGTTGCATTGGTCACGGGCGCAAGCCGGGGCATAGGTCGGGCTACGGCCAAACTTCTCGCCGCTGAAGGCGCTGCTGTCGCGGTGAATTATTTCCAGAGCGAAAGCGCGGCGATGGCTGTTGTCGAGGAAATTGTGAAAGCAGGCGGAAGGGCATATCCCGTGAGGGCGGATGTCCGCGACGAGGAGCAGGTGCGGTTGATGGTCGAAGAGGTGGAAAAAAACCTCGGTCCGGTCGACCTTCTGGTAAGCAACGCTGCGATTGGTTTTCCGGTAAAACCTTTCACGCAATTTTCCTGGAATGAATTTGAAGCGAAGCTTAGCGGAGAGCTCAAGTCGATATTTTTCAGTTGTCAGGCGGTGCTGCCGGGCATGATCGAAAGAAAGGCGGGAAACATCATTGCCATTTCAAGCACCCTTTCGCGTCACTCGTCGCCGGGTTTCATTGCCCACTGCACGGCGAAATCGGGCCTTGACGCCTTCGTCCGCTCTCTTGCGGAAGAGGTTGGCCCCTTCGGAATACGGGTCAATGTGATTGCCCCCGGCCTTACCTTGACCGACGCCACCTCCTGGTTGCCCGAGGAACAGAAAGCAATGATGGCGGACATGGCCCCGCTGAAGAGGGTTGCCCTCCCGGAAGATGTTGCCGGTGCCGTGCTTGCCATGGCTTCAGAGCACAACCGTTTCGTGACGGGCTGCTATATCCCGGTTTCGGGAGGAATGCTGATGCTGTGACACTGCATGTGGGGTTATTATAGGAAGGAGTCGATACTCCTCTTATAAAACAGGTGATTCGGGAGAGGTGTTTTCCGAGCTTGTATTTATTTTGGAGGTCATGTACAGTATGGCCGCTTTTACATCTTCATCGCTCAGAGATGTATTACCGCCTCTTGGAGGCATCATGCCGATCTTGCCATCGATTCCTGTAATTGCTTTTTTAATCATAACATCTTTCCCTTCTGCCATACGACCATGCCAGGCCTCCTTGTTGCCCAGTTTCGGAGCTCCGGATGACCCTGAATCATGACAGGAGGCGCAATTGGATTCATAGAGTGTTTTGCCTGCAGCAAGCTTCATGTTGAGAGCGGATTCTTTTGCGGTTCTTGAAGCACTCTCATTATCAGACTGATTTTGAGTGCTGCATGCACCGAGAAAGAAAAGCCCTGCTAAAACAAAGGGCTGAATATGCTTCCGGTATGTGGAAAAGTATTGTTGAGTCGAGGCGGTCATACCTTGATCGGTAAAATTATAAAGGGAATGCCATGAAGATAGAGGTTCTGCTGTATGGCAAAAACCGTGTAGTTGTGCAGCCAGCGATCCATCAGGGACTCTCTTGAAAAGACAAGCTGACCCCCGAAAAAGACAATATCCGGAAATTTTTCGGTAATAACCGGAACAAGTTTGTTGACTTCATCAACCACATCGGTACCAATAGAAAAGTATGCATCGGCATAGTGGCCATGATCTTTCATATAGTCCATATATTTTGAGGTCTCATTGCGAACAAAGCTGCCGAGATTGTCAATTTCATCTGCCCCCTTGAAGTTTCCTGCATCAATAGACCCGATTTCAACAAAAACATAATTTTTGTAGTTGTTTCCGAAAAGACGGAACACACTGAACAGGGTATGCAGGCCGAGTCCGTTAAAGCCGTTCACCAATATCGCTGCGGTTTTGCCTTTCGGGTCATACATCGGCGCCGGACTGGATTGATCGCTCTCCCGGTCGTGAACATCCGACCCGCTCAGCACCGCTGCTTCAACAATAACATCAAGCCGTTTCAGGATATGTTCGGTCTTGTTATAATGATTCTTGATATAAAAAGCCCCCATGACCAGAAGACCGGTAATCAGAATGGTCATCCACCCCCCTTCATTAAACTTGAGAATCAGCACTGAAATCAAAATAAAGGTTGTCAGTGTCAATCCTATGCCATTGATCATCAGCTTGCGCAGCCACCTCTTTTCGGTATTCCTTTTCTCCCACCAGTGCTTGACCATGCCGAGCTGTGAAAGCGTAAAGGTGATAAACACATTGATACTGTAAAGCACGATCAGAAAATCAACGGATCCATGAGAGGCGAGCATCATGATGAGTGAGGCGAAACCCATGACCAAAATCCCTTTTTCTGTCACCAGCCGGTCACTCAGCATGGCAAAGCGTGTGGGCAGCCATTTGTCGAGCGCCATATTTGCCAATACCCTCGGTCCGTCAAGAAAGCCGGTCTGTGCGGCAATAAAGAGCAGAACCGCTTCTGAAAACAGGGTGACCCACACAAACGCAACGCCGCTATAGCCGCCCCATGACGAGGTTATACCCTCGAACAAAATGGCATTCATGGTCTTGCCCGGTGTATCCCGAACATCAAACAGAATGTATGCAAGCATCAGACCCATAACCGTGAGGGAGAGAGAGATGGCCATGTATTTCATGGTTTTTTTTGCCGTCTCAACTTTCGGGTCTCGCAAAACAGGAAGACCGTTACTGACCGCTTCAATACCGGTAAAGGTACCGGCACCGAGACTGTAAGCTTTCAGAACCAGAAAAAGCACCCCGAAAACGCCGAGGGTGTTAAATGAACTGGTAAGCTCACGACCCGTCTCATGATAGACTATGCCAAAATTTGCAAAATGGGTGATGACCGCATAAATAATAACAATGAGGTGTGTCGCCACAAAAAGCAGGAAAACCGGAACAAGGGGCATAACCGCCTCCTTGATTCCCCGAAGGTTCAAAAGAAGCAGCAAACCAACCCCGAACACGGCAAACCAAATTTTATAATCGATAAGGCTGATGGGAAGAAAGCTGAAAATGGCATCCGCACCGCTGGCAATTGAGATTGTAATGGTCAGGATGTAATCGATCAGTAAAGCGCTGCCTGAAATAACTCCCATTTCAGGAGAAAGAAGTTTGCTGGCCACGAGATAACCCCCGCCGCCATGAGGAAAGAGTTCGATGATGTGAGAATAACTTGCCGCGATAATCAGAATGGTGATTCCTGTTCCTATGGCGACAAAAATTCCGAGTGTTGGATGTCCCTGAAGAGCCTTGAAAGCTTCAGCAGGTCCATAACAGGATGAGGAAAGGCCATCTGAACCGAGTCCCACCCAGGCAAGAAAAGCAGAGAGTGCGAGTTGGTGAAAAATGTTGCGCTCACGAAAATCTCTCGCACCCCCAAGAAAAAATCTTTTAACCGGCCTGAATGCCTTATTGACAGCCATAATGAACAAAATGGATTAAAGCCGGGAATATGATGTGATTCTCTACACGCCGGTATCATACTCCTGCAAAAAAAATGGAACCCGAGGGCAATGTAAACCGCTTTCGAGTGAAAAAGATAACGAATGAACACTAAAGAACATCTTGCAAAAAACAAGGGTATAGTAGAAAAAGTATTGAATTTTGCAAAGGTGCATTGTTGTCTATATCACGCATTTCGTTTTTTTACCGCACATCTTGATCAATACAAAAAATATTGAAGGCTTCCTGAAGAGAGTTTGATGAGGAGAGGATTCTATGGATATAATTTTCAACGTCCAGTTTAATCGGATGGTGAGCGTATTTATAAATATTTAGCGATTCACCAAAAATATTTGTAGTTTTTCATGACTTTAAGCTTAATTATACTCTTGAATGAGTTGTATTTATTTTCTTCCGGATACTATTGCAAAGGAGTACGTTATTGATACAATGAAAAAGATTTTCATTATTGTACTCTTAAGCACCTGCACTCTACTTCGCTACGAATCCGCCAGCGCTGAGCCCCTTTCAGGGGATATTGGATCAAGCGCGGGTAACATCTCACTTTTTGGCACCCTGTGGTATTCCAGCTTTATGAACCTGAAAACACCTCGTAACTTTAAGCAGGGAGAGGAAATAAAGATTAAACTGTTGGGGAGGGCCCAGTTGGTTTATGTCAGATTGCTTCCCAAAGGCGTAGCTTCTACCTGTTCAACCGGGATGATGGATAATAAATATTATGTCTCTCCAGAAGGAGTAATCACGATAAAACTTAATCGTGATTACCCCCAAATCCAGCAAATATCTGTCCACTCCGGGTTCGAAGTGTTTGATAAATTCCTGACTCTTTTCAATGGCCATGCCGACATTGCCAGTATTGATGTTTGGATGGGAAAAATAGAGTCCCGCTGAAGTTCGACATTTTTGAGCATTTCTGTTCGTTTACGCTACCTTGACAATAACACCTCCAACTGCTGGTACTGTTACCAGTATCGAAAGAGAGTAAAAAAACAGACTCATTCCGAAGCCTTTACGCCAAAAAGAGCTCACGCTCACCTTCACGTCGTGCCGTCAGTCCTGCAAGAGGCTTCCCTTTCGCTTTATTCCATTTTAGAAACTCTGCGGCGGCACCCTGTTTGTCATCTGCATTAAGTTTTTTAAGCAACGTTGAACTCTGCAAGGAACCAGCGCCAAGATTGTATGAAAAACTAACCAGTGCATCAAACATTCCCTGAGTCATCGGTACCGTAACCAGACCATTGACTGATTTCTCAAATCGTTCGACATCCTCCTTGAGCAGTGCCGTTGCCTTTTCAGCGTCAATTATCAGACCTGGCTTGACATCTGGCCCTGTATGACCATACCCGATAGTCAACTTTCCGGCTGGGCAATCGTAGGTGTCCAGACGTAACCCCTCAAACTTCCGGATAAGATCAAGACCAGCCTCACTGATTTGCATCATGGTATTGACAAGTTTTATAATTGAACCAATACATGGCAAGCATTATTGAACATAACCCTGTCTTCACCTGCGTCTTTTTTACACTCTTGACTCCCAGTCATCCTGGCAGGTTAGAGCACCATCTTCATAAGTCCACTCAATCTTCTGGTACGTGAATGACACCATTTCACGCTCATTCAGTCGCACGTTTTCAGGGTACATGTTGTTCAGCATCTCCATTCTGATATCGGAAATAGTAGCATTCCAAAGTTTAATGGTGAAAAACTGCTTCTCCATACCAGATGATGATGGCCGCCAAAACCGCAATTCAAATTTTTTCAGGTTCTCGTTCGTGACAAGAACATTCATCAACAGCGGTGTTGCCCTGTCAATCTCCTTGGTAATGGTAAGAGCTTTATGTTGCCGTTGACCTGTCGGCAACCCGCTGGCAGGGTCTCTGGGAGATAACACTTCGTGATTAAAAGCAATCACCATGATTGAATCCTCACGACCCTTCTGGGTTACAGAACCTCTGATAACTCCGGATTTTTGACCTTCCAACCTCAGATAAGCATTCAATGCCATAAAAAGCCCCTTTAAGTCAAGTATATGTTAAAGAATCATCAACGATCTTTCATTTCACCACCAACAACGGTGAGCTCAGTCCATTAATCGCGCGATGGAAAAATACCTTCTACGCAGATAATTGAGCGCGGTTCATCACTATTCCATGGACGTTTTTGACCTTTCCCGTCTACAGGCCGTAAATCAGGAAGTTGAAAGTTTTGCACCCCATTACCACCATAATTGGTACCTAACAAACTGAACAACGCCTGATTATTCATGATTAACAGCGTCTGGCCATTGCACTCCATAAAACCACGAGGTACAAAAGAACCGGCGAAAAGCTTGATTGTTGCCAACATTTCATCCATAATTCACTCTCCTTTTAGATTGTTTTTTGCTCCACGAAGCCTGAGTATGATATTCAACGTCCTGTACCCAAAAATTCCGTCATCTCCCAGATTATTCTCTTTCTGAAACTCTCTTAAAACGGAGATATAATTATCATCGATTTCATCATTCATGTTTTGTATTGGCTTTCCGGCATCAATTAACCATTTTTTTACCGTTAAGACACTAATACCAAGCTCTTTTAAATACATGCCGGAAAGACGCCGAATACGTTCATTGCGCTTTTCTTCCGGCAACATCCGCAATAATTCCTGATATCCGCTGATCAATTCATTTTTGGTATCAGACAAATTATACGCTAAATCTTTGGCAGTTATTGCCGCTCCCTCTATTTTTTTTGAAACTTCCTTAATATCAGCTATAACAACTTTAAGATCCTTGAAGGTAATTTCTTTAACGTAGGGGAAAAGAATGGCAAGCAATGCAAAGCCAAACCAAAGTAGTGCTTTATCATGCTCCCGTGATATATACGGAAAATTAAATACTGCCGACAATCCTATCAAAACGGCAATACATGCAAGACAATAGGATAACCACTCAAGTATTTTACTGCTTCCCGGCTTATCGTCTTTTTTATTATTTACCTCACTCACAGCTCTGTAGGTTTTGCGATTTCAAGAAGCAGATCAGTTGCACGCACAAAGGAGTGAACTGATAGAGAAAGAGCTCTTGTTCGCTCGGGTTTCAGGAAGGGTTATCTTGTTGAATATACTGTATTATAAGGAATTATCCCTATAGGGCCACCTTTAGAACGGCAGCACAACGGTTTATAAATTCCTGCAAGCGGCAACAAAGTGGCAAGCATTACGAAACAAGATCATTGAGTTCATTTCGATGGGCAAACGATTGAACCGTTTGCCCACCAAAATGAAGAGTTTATGCCTCGCCGGGAAGTGAAACACCAAGCGACTTGGCATGCGGCAGAATAGTGTTGATAACACGCTCTGCATCGTGACTGGCGTGTTTAACAAAGCCATAGTTGTCATTATCATGGAGATGGCTCAGCAGAAGTTTGCCTGCGGAGTCATAATGAGCAACAAACATGTGGTACAGGCTCGGGATATGAACGATAAAGTATTTGGAATGATCTTTACCTGAAACGGACGCTTGACGATTCCTGACCTCAACCAATTCTTTCACAAGATTGGAATCACCCAGGCTACGGAAGGCCCACACTCCCTGTTGTTTGGCCACAACCACTGAGCAAACGACCTGGCCATCCTTAAAGACCGGGTAAAGCATTTCTTCTCCGTCGGTTAAGAGCTTTCGAACGTCTTGACCCGTGTAATGGGCAGTCAACGTGTTGTGACGGATGTAATAAATCGGGAGCGGTTGTCCCAGCGCCAGGACAGATGGGTCGCGAGGAATAGAATCAAATCCCATTTCCTTCGCGTTATCAGTTGTGACAAGCAACGGTATGTAATTTAATGCTTCCCTCGCTGCGGTCTCTGGATCAGCATATCCCGCTGAGGTCGTGGAAGTGGTGTTCATGATTGGCTGTTGTTTCTCGGTTGGCGTTTCCTCCTCGATGCTTTTAGCGATGGCAATGGCAGATAATCCGGTGTACTTGATGTTGTAATAATCGAGCCAATGAACGTGGTCTCCTGCCTTGGCGACAAAGTCAGCATAAGTAATCCATCTTGTATTCCCCTGGTTTGGAGCCCATGGGTCGTTAATATAAACCATCTGATTCCCGGATCCCGAAAAAACAATAATGGAAGAGGAATACCCCCGAACAACCATCATATGGCCCCCGCCACCCTGCCATCCCCAAGAAAAACAAAAGGGTTTGTTCGCATCAATCTGGGCAACAAGTTGACTAAAAGTGAGAGCAATTCCCCAAGACGTCGTCTGGCTTGCAAACTTCCAAACGGGAAACTCCGGCCACCCGCCCTTGACACAGGCGTTCGGAATAGGACTGTTGCAGCAATCCGTTCGATTTAATGCGTGGTTGGCCTGCTTGCATTGGGTCACATCATGTCCCATATATTTCATCACCATCTGAGCGGAAGCCGCCCAACACCACATGCTGGTAAGTTGTGGCAGAAGTGGCACATTAAGTGTTTTCGTATGCACCAATGGCATTGTTGTCAGTGGAGTGTTAAGGGTTGTGACTGCCGATATATTTGGTGCTTTTTTGTCGGTTTTTTTGCTTGGCATGGTTACGACTCCTTATTGAAAGTTGAGAGAAAATCAGGAATGCTTTCTGATTGCAGTGTTTGATCACATGAATATTCTTCTCATGACGACTGTAGTTCTGATGAAACGGGAATACGTACCTCCTCTGTTTAGGATTGATGTAATGGCTTCATTTGAAAAAAATAACCTGTCATGGAGGCCGCCTTGCAAGCAGCTCGAAACAAGGATCAACCTATACCTGACTAACGAGTAGAACACGAACACCATGCAGTATGAAACTCAACATCCAAACGCATGGAACGGTGTACTCTTTACTGAATAAGAAATGGAAACAAGCACAAATAGCCTGATGATAAAAAATAATAACATTTTCCAAATATAGTTCTCTTGTTGACTTTCTTCACGAGAAAATCTGTACTATTTTTTTTACGCACCATTATAGAGAGGTTATGCCCTGAAAAAAGTCGTGGACTTATTAACGTCTGCAAGCATACTTTTTTATTGCGAAAAACAGGGAAAAACCTTATAATGGACAAAAATAGTCCAATTAATATATTTCAACATATAACAAGGGAAATACCATGAGTGTACTTGTCGGCCGCAAGGCTCCGGATTTTGATGTTGCTGCCGTTGTAAACGGCTCACAGTTTGTTGATTCATGCAAGCTGTCAGATTTCAGAGGAAAGTATGTTGTGCTGTTTTTTTATCCTCTTGACTTCACCTTTGTCTGCCCTACAGAGCTTCATGCGTTTCAGGAAAAGCTTGAGGAGTTCCGCAGCAGAAATGTTGAGTTGATTGGCTGTTCGGTAGATTCAAAGTTTTCTCATTACGCATGGCTTGGCACTCCGAAAAACCAGGGTGGCATTGAGGGAGTTACTTATACCCTGCTATCGGATCTCAACAAAAGTGTTTCTGCCGATTATGATGTGTTGATTGAAGGTGCGGGAATAGCGCTGAGAGGGTTGTTCCTTATCGATAAAGAGGGAATTGTACAGCACCAGGTGGTCAACAATCTCCCGCTTGGCCGTAATGTGGATGAGGCGCTCCGACTGGTTGATGCTCTTCAGTTTACCGAGCAATACGGTGAGGTGTGCCCTGCAAACTGGCACAAGGGCGATAAAACGATGAGGCCTGATGAAGAGGGGTTAAAAGAATTTTTCAAAGAGAGCTGATCTGCCAACAGGCCAATCATCTGGAGTACCTCAAGAAACCGCCCCCCCCTTCTCATTTTTCAGTAAGGGGGGAGTTCATTCAGTACGCTTTGGCAAACACAACTTTGCTGGCAGCAGGTTTTCCTGAATAGATACAGGTGCCAGGCTCTTCAATTCGGTACTGTGCAATATAATCCGCCTCCTCAGGGATAACCCTTATGGTGGCTTTTGTCTCTTCCTTTATTTTCGCTTCAGTTTCTGCTGTGCCATCCCAATGGGCGATCACAAAACCCTTCTCGACAGCACTCTTGAACTCCTCATAACTTTTCACCTCATAAGTGTTGTCATTACGGAACTGCAACGCCTTGTCGAACATGCTCTGCTGAATGGTGTTCAGAATTTCGCTGATATGCACTGCCAGTGTATCGTCAAGAGCAACTTCAGTTTTTTCAAGCGTATCCCGGCGCGCGGCTATGCAGATATTTTTCTCAATATCTCTTGGCCCGAGTTCGATACGAATCGGAATGCCCTGCAGTTCATATTCGGCAAACTTCCATCCGGGAGAGTTCTGTTCGCTGCTGTCGACAAAGGCTGAAATGCCGTTTTTGTTCAGTGTATCAGCAAGGGCATTGGAACGTTCAACGACGGCCGCTTTATCGCCCTTGAGAATCGGGATAATTACCACCTGACGAGTGGCAAGTTTCGGAGGCAGTACCAGACCACGATCGTCCGAGTGGGCCATGATGAGCGCTCCGATCAACCTTGTTGAAACACCCCAGCTTGTTGCCCAGACGTAATCAAGAGTGCTCTCTTTTGTTTGAAACTGGCAGTCGAATGCCTTTGCAAAATTCTGTCCGAGGTTGTGCGAAGTGCCAGCCTGAAGCGCTTTGGTATCCTGCATCATTGCCTCAATACAGTAAGTCTCCACTGCTCCAGCAAACTTTTCACTGTCGCTCTTTTTGCCCATAATAACCGGCATTGCCATATACTCTTCGGCAAAGGTCTTGTAGACATTGATCATGCGAAGCACCTCCTCCTGCGACTCTTCGGGGTTGGCATGAGCGGTATGCCCCTCCTGCCAGAGAAATTCCGTGGTTCTCAGAAAGAGACGGGTTCGCATCTCCCAGCGCACCACATTTGCCCACTGATTGATCAGTATCGGAAGGTCACGATAGGACTGAATCCACTTTTTATAGGAAGACCAGATGATAGTTTCAGAGGTCGGGCGAACATAGAGTTTTTCGGTAAGTTCCTGACCTCCGCCGTGAGTCACCACGGCGCACTCCGGCGCAAATCCCTCAATATGTTCAGCCTCTTTTGCGATAAAGCTTTCGGGAATGAAGAGCGGGAAGTAAGCGTTAACATGGCCGGTCTCCTTGAACATGCGGTCGAGGGCAGCCTGCATTTTTTCCCATATTGCATAGCCGTTTGGACGGATAACCATGCAGCCCTTGACATCAGCGTAATCGGCCAGCTTTGCCGAGCGCACAAGGTCAATGTACCATTGGGAGTAGTCCTCGCTTCGTGATGTGATCTTGTCTGCCACGTTACTTGTAAATTAGATGATGTTAGGAGAAGAGCGCTAATGTATAAAGGTTTACGGCTCAACCGTCGGAGAAATATCGCAGAAAAACAGAACAACCTTTCTCTGAACATACAAAAAAGTCGGTTCATGGATGCAAAAAAAGCTGTGGTCGCATTGCTATTCAAACTTTTTCATCTTCTCCATAAGACGCTTCAAATGCTCCTTCTGCCGGGTTTCCAGAGGTTTCTGAGTATCTGTAATTTTCTTGTAGCCTGCAGGAATCATGAAAAGTGATGGCGAAACTGCTTTCTCAGAGATACGGATGAGTTCCATGATGTAGGGTCCATATTCGTTATGCTGCACAATTTTGACGGGGAATCCCTCAATACCGGCGGCGCTGAGGGTTTGGGAGAGTTTGGTGTTTGAAAGACGGGGATTCTGTGTCTGCAAAATTCTGAAGGTGGAGAAATCGCCGAGACTGCGCGTTACCCAGAGTTCCAGTTTTTCGGTGGTGCTGGTCAGGATGATGTGCTCGCAGTTGTAGCCTTTAATCGTTTCTTTGCCTGCCCTGGCAAGAGTATAGTTGCTGTCGAAATCAAGCAGCATGGCATTTTCGGCAGCGGTTCGGAGATTGACAATGCTGTAATTTCGGGCCTGGTGGTTGATGATGCAGGCGATATCTGGTTGGGCCGCCTTCGTGATAACGGTTGTCTTGAGCTGGTCAGGTATTTTGTCCATCTGCATGACCATATCCATACGCTGCGTGTTCTGTCCAAAAAGATAGGTGATCGTGGCGGTACCATTTGGCATGGTAAGAGCCATATCCATAGTGCCAATAAATTTTGAGGCGCCAGAAACACTGTTGCTGTTGATGGAAACAAAAAGAAGCAGAAAAAAAGTGAGCAGAACATTTTTCATCGTACAATGGTATAGGTTTTATTAATCTCAGTTTTCGCTCGATAAACGGGTGCATACAAGGGAATGTACTATTTGCCAAGTTACTCAACCACCATCTTTTTAAAACGGCTCATTGAGTGTATATTTATGAATGTTGTCCGCTCAATCGGAGTATCGAAGTATCCGGGTGCGCGGAAAGGTTAATATCTGGTTTAATGGAGAGGGATGGAAGAGCTGAAAGAGTGGCATGTAGTAGAGCTGCTCAAGACAACTGCCGATTTTTTTTCGGCAAAAAACGTGGATGAGCCTCGAAGAAGCTCTGAACTTCTTTTGGGACATGTTCTTTCCAAGAGTAGGCTTCAGCTCTATCTGCATCATGACAGACCGGTTTATCAGGAGGAGCTTGACCGTTTCAGAAAACTCTGCCGCCAGCGGCTTGACGGACGCCCTGTACAATACATCACCGGAGAACAATACTTTTACGGCTTGCAGTTCATGGTTGATGAACGGGTTCTTATTCCACGTCCGGAAACCGAGCTGCTTGTGGAACATGCCCTTGCTTCTCTCGGTATGACAAAGCGTGGTGACGCTGCAGAAGCAAAGGTGCTTGATATTGGTACGGGAAGCGGCTGTATTGCCGTAACCATGGCCAAATTCTCTCCTTCACTCAGGGTCACCGCTGTCGACAACTCTCTTGATGCCCTTGCCGTCGCACGCGAGAATGCCGCAAAGCATGGCGTGGAATCGCAGATGACTTTTATACACGCCGATATGTTCGATGAGCACTTTGCGAGCAAATTGCAAGAAAATCTATATAACCTTATTATCTCCAATCCGCCCTATATTCCCCGTGCAGAATGGGAAGGGCTTCAACGGGAGGTGCGGCAGTATGAACCGGAAAGCGCGCTGACCACTCCTGAGGGAACTGAGTGTTACAGGGTGATTGCATCTCTGGCACCATCACTTCTTGTTCCGGGCGGAAAACTCTGTTTTGAGTTGCATGCTGATGGAGCCGCAATGGTCTCGGAATTCATGGTTTTGCATGGTTTTACCGGGATAACGGTCTCAAAGGATTATTCCGGCCTTGACAGGATTATTTCTGGATCTCTTGCCTGAAGAGTGCTTGCTGTATTTTTTGAAATCAGCGTTGCGGAGCTATTAATATAATGCTTTATTAATCGTATCATTGGCAGGGTGCAGAAACGATTAATTTTTTAAATTCACCTGTTTATTGACCATTTCATTACAATTACTATAATGGACGTTGATGGATTCTCGTGAACTCACTGTAAGGGAACGACAGGTACTGGGTATTATTATCCAGGCTTATGTGGTAACCGCAGCTCCTGTGGGTTCAAGATATATTGCCAGTAATTACAATCTTGGTTTTTCTGACGCCACGATACGCAATGTCATGGCCGAACTTGAAGACGCGGGATATATCAGTCAACCCCATACCTCGGCGGGAAGAATTCCTACCGACAAGGGATATCGCTACTATGTTGATCTCATTATGACTTTTCAGAGTCTTGATGAGAGTGAGAAAAAGAGGCTGGAGGCCAATATCGGTCAAATCAGTATTGATCGCAAGGGAACCTCTTCCGATGTACTCCTGTCGGCAGTCAAAGTTCTCGGCACCATTTCACGACAACTGAGTGTTGTTCTGTCACCAACGCTCTCAAATGCGATTTTTGAAAAACTTGATCTGGTGTTGCTGAGTTCAACACGAATGATGGTTATCCTCTCCATTCAGTCTCTGTTTGTCAAGACCATTGTGATGGAACTCGATTTTGAGCTCTCCCGGCAAACCGTCAATGAAGTGGTCGATGTGCTCAATCAGCGTCTTTCAGGCCTCACGCTCGCCGAAATTCGTCGTTCTATTAACAGACGTCTTTCAGACTACGGCTACGACAGCGCCCTGAAAAATCTTATCGTACGCTCTGCGGGAACTCTTTTTGACGAATCACCGGTTTTTGAAAGACTTTACATATCCGGCACCGAGTACATTGTCGATCAGCCCGAATTCAAGCAGCCCGAAAAGGTACGTGAGCTTATCACCATGATTGATGACAAGTTCAGTATGGCTAAGCTTGTGGATAATAACGGGCCGTCGCGTATGGATATAACGATCACTATTGGAAAGGAAAACTGTGAACGACAGGCTGAAGACCTGACCATTGTTTCAGCTCCCTATTATGTTGGAAACATGGTGGGCAAGCTTGGAATTCTTGGACCGAAAAGAATGGATTATGAGCACGCCGTACGCGTTCTCAATTATATGGCCGACAGCCTTTCTACAACCCTGTCCGGCGTTAACTAAAAAAGTAATGTATCTATGACAACAAATGTAACGAACGAATCTGATAGCTATAATGAGTTTTCGGAGGAAAATTTTGATCTGGTGAGTGAAGGCAATTGTTCCCCTGAACAGCCTGCAGAGGAAACGGATCCTTCTCTGGCAAGAATTGCTGAACTTGAAGCTGAACTGAACAAGCAGATAGAACAGACAAACAAGTTTCGTGATGAGCTGCTGCGCAAGGCTGCAGATTTTGAAAATTTCCGTAAACAGAAAGAGCGCGAGACCATGATGGCCTCATCGAGAGCTCTTGAGAATATCATCAGGGAACTGCTTCCGGTTGTTGATGATGTCAAACGTCTTCTCCAGCATGCTCCGCTGAACGCTGAAATATCAAACGAAGCACGGCCCTATATTGAGGGGGTGGATCTGGTGAAAAAAAATCTTGAAAAGTGGCTTGCTGAAAAGGGAGTTAACCCTATTGAATCAAAAGGAATGAAGCTTGATGTGAACTTCCATGAAGCCATCTCACAGATTGATCATCCTGAAGCAGAATCAGACACTATTATTGAAGAGTACCAGACCGGCTATCTGTTGGGTGAAAAGGTCATCAGGCATGCGAAGGTTATTGTCGCCAGATAGCATGAAGTTTTATTACACTGAATAGAAATGCAATTATGAAGAGAGAGTATTATGAAGTTCTTGGCGTAAGCAAAACGGCTACCAAGGACGAGATAAAAAAGGCATACAGGAAGCTGGCCTTGCAGTTTCATCCCGATAAAAATCCGGATAACAAGGATGCGGAAGAGCACTTCAAGGAGGTAAATGAAGCTTATGAAGTGCTGAGCAACGATGACAAACGGCGTCGTTACGATCAGTTTGGCCATGCAGGTGTCGGTTCTTCGGCGGCATCGGGTGGCGGCGGACAGTACACCGGTGGCGCGGATATCAATGATATTTTCAGCGCCTTTAACGACATGTTCACAGGTGGAAGAGGCCGGGGTGGTGGCTCTCCTTTCGGCTTTGAAGAGGCTTTCGGGGGTGGTAATGCGAGAAGAGGCCGCTCACAAGGAGGCATTCCCGGAACTGACCTGAAAATCCGTCTCAAACTTACGCTTGAAGAGATTGCCAAAGGCGTTGAAAAGACCCTGAAAATCAAAAAGCAGGTTACCTGCAAAGAGTGTAACGGCAGCGGCTCAAAATCCGGCGCTACAGAGGTTTGTCAGGCTTGCCACGGCAGCGGTGAAGTTCGGCAGGTATCCAAAACAATGTTTGGACAGTTTGTCAACATTGCGGCATGTCCCACCTGCGGAGGTGAAGGCCGCATCATCAAAGAGCGCTGTCCATCCTGTTACGGTGAAGGTATAAAACTCGGAGAGGTTACTGTCAAGGTGACTGTTCCATCAGGTGTCGAGAACGGGAACTACCTGACCATGCGCGGCCAGGGCAATGCCGGCCCCAGAGGCGGCACTGCCGGAGATCTTATTGTGGTCCTTGAGGAGATTCCACATGAGCTCTTTTCCCGTAACGGCAACGATGTGATCTATACCCTTGCCGTCAGTTTCCCGGATCTTGTGCTTGGCACGAAAGTCGATGTCCCTACACTGGACGGAGCCGTCAAGCTTACCATCCCTCCCTCGACACAGCCGGAGACCATGCTCCGCATTCCCGGTCATGGCATTGGCCACATGAAAGGATCAGGCCGTGGCGACCAGTATGTAAAAGTCAATGTCTTTGTCCCGAAAGATCTTTCTCATCAGGACAAGGAGCTTTTGAAGGAGATGAAAAAATCGTCAGGGATTTCACCGTCCGCCCATAATGACAAGGATGCCAAAAGTTTTTTTGAAAAAGCCCGAGATATCTTCAGTTAACGCTTGCTGGTGAACATGAATGCACAAGAAAAGGCCTGTTTATTGCAGGCCTTTTTTCGTTGAGGAGTTTTCAGTTGACCAACAAACCATGGTACCATGGTTCTGACTTCTTCCGGCGACCTCCATTTTGCCGACACAAACCACAACTTTTTTTTTGCTTGCCTGTTTAAAGGAAGTTAGCGGCATTGCGCTCTCAGGGAGTCTGCCGCTGATCATGGCACAACAATAAAAAAAGGTGTTGTTCCTTGGTTTTCAGAAACACGCTTCAGACAGATAAACTCAGTGTATTCCAAGGAAGAAACAGTAACGAATACGCTGAATCACCAAGTTAAAGATCAGACTACTGCAATAGCATCAACACTAAAGCCCCTCTCTTTTCTGATTTTAACCTTGATAATTTTTTCATGAAATACACTTTATTTTTCTTCAATTATCAATAAATACATATATTTTCTATGTGTTTATATCCGAAAAATACAACTTATACACAAAAACATAATTGGAGGTACTAATGCTATCAATTATCAAGTACTTACGTTTTGGAGGTATGGGTGCTGCGGTGCTGTGTGCAATAAGCATCTGTCCTGCTGCGACAAAAGCAGATCCTTCTTCTACTGATCCAAAAGCAGTTACTTCTTCTACCGATCCAATAGCTTTTACTGTTACACTAAAAGTTAAAAAGGAATACACGACGACGCCTATAGATGAAGATAATGTCGCAAATGCTCCTATTGTCTACAGGGATTCAGAGGTAACCATCAGTCCTAAAGGTAGCTCAACCTGGAGCCCTAAAATCGAGGTATCAAACAGTGATGATCCAGCAGATGGCTGGATAACAACAGAAACCTCTGAACGCTTTAAACACGGCACTACATATATTGTAAAATTCAGGAATATTCGACATGCGTCTTCCAATAATAGGTACGTCAGAATTACACCTGAGATTACCACCCAAGGCGACAACCAAGGCACTAACACACCCGCTACAAGTAAATACTACTTCAAATATTCAGAACCCTGGATATGGTCAGGTATTAGTAGCCCTGTGTTATTCCGTGTCACAGGCGATGCCGGTTTTTTCTCGTTAGGAAACTTTGCACCGTCTATTGCGACAGGAATTAAATATCAGCCATGGGATCTTTCTTTCAATTTTCTTGGAACGGTTTTTAGCGATACAGAATCTGTCAATAAATCATACGCGCTTGGCTCAGGAATGCTTTTAGATTTTAAAAACATAGTCCAAATTGGATATTCGTATAGTTTTCGGGAGAAACAGGGTTATTGCGTTGTTGGAATTCGCCCAGACTATCTGCTTACATTTTTTGGGATCGGTTCCAAAAAATAATATTTGTGTCATCGAAGTATACGTATGATGTGATGGACAAGTACTTGTTGCCTATAAGTAAAATTCACAAATGGGGTAGATTCTTCGAGTTTGGATAGGGGGCAGCCAGAGATCTTGGCTGTTCCCACTGGGTCGCATGGGCGGCTGTGGCAAGTTTTTTTGAAGGGAAATTGGCTAATTTTAAAACAGATAGCAACGTGTCTAACCGTTAACAGTGCTGAAATAATATAGAAATATCTATTGTAATTATTAATTATATACATTCACTGCGCTCCCTTCTTTCTGTATTTTTGAAGCACTTTAGTTTTTTACTAAAAATTCCTCAAACCTAACATAAGGAGAGTATTATGTGCCCTGAGTCAGAAAAATCAATAGCCCTGAAGCATGAGGCTTTCACGAAAAAAATGGACATGCTCAAGTTGTCTGGAGATGGGTATCAGCAATTTAAAGAACTTGAAAAAGCAGCCTTGAGCGCTGGCTTGAATAGTGTTGTAGGGACGGTTGCTTTTGCTGGAAGTACGAATACTGGGTCTAAAAACGTGCAATTTAATGTTGATGGTGGAGGCGGATACTCTTCAAACTGGCCGGAATGGGCTTACAGTATTGCCAAAGATGCCCTGCTGAACCGTAAAAAACTATGG
>CAILRB010000001.1 GCA_903836465.1 uncultured Chlorobiaceae bacterium | reverse complement strand
ATGGAAATGAAGACATGATAGGCAAGTATGTCAAAGGGCAGGGCGGTACGTATCAGAAACGCTACAGTGATTATCAGTTGTCACTGTTCTAAAAGAGGAAATCTTCAATACCCCGCTGCTTGCGGCGGGGATTCTTTATTCATTTAAAGATGGCAAGCGCCAATCACGATAACCCTCATATTCAAGCGTTTGACATTTGATTATTGCCTGATCCCAAGTCATTTTGTCTTTAAAATCGCTCGGAGCAGCAATCAGTCCGTGCTGGCCTGTGGCATCAAGATAACAGACAATGCCACCGCCATAGTGGGTACCTAATCGTCTCGAAGGGGCTTCTCTTTGGGCTGAAACAGCTTTTTCTGAAACCGTCACTACGCCCAGAAGAGCCAGTTGAGCCAAAATCAAAAGGCGGAAAAAGTGTTGTTTCGCATATCGCTTCATGATCGTTGTCGTTGAATGTTATAGAATCATTTTGGATTATATAAAAACTGGCAGTTTGAGTCATCCGCTCTATACCTGGAGCTAATTGCACCGTTAACTACATCTGCTACATTATTATAACCCGAAGCTGATTCATGAACAACCCACAAATTCATACAACTTCATACAAATCAATACGTCCGATCTGCTGAAGAGCGGGGGGAGCTGCATGTGTTATCACCAATATCAGTGACATGCCAGCAAGAGATGCCTTTGAGCAGGGTTTAATTTTACGGAAAAGCTTATTATCTATACAAAAAAGCCGGTTCATGAAACCAGTGAACCGGCAACATTTCAGGGAAAAAGTAGCATTCGATCACAACACTCTATGACGCCTGACGTATCCACTGAGATCTGACGTTGGCCCCGCTTTTTGAAAACAATTGGTATATCGGACACCTTCTTTCTGTTTCAACTCGTATTTTTTCAAAGAGTTCATCAGAAATATCCGTCTCAATGGTTGCTTTAAGAACGATATTCTTGATATTAGGATTGCCTTCTTCTGCGCCACCAATAAGAATTGCAGTATCAAGATTTGCGTTGATAGTAAATTCGAAAGCGCTAAGTTCGACACCAAAATCTTTTGCAACAAGCTGAGCGGTAACTTGCGCGCTTGATATCAGTGAACTTAACACATAGGAGATCGGACTGGGAGAGGTATCTTTGCCGCCAACCATTAGTGGCGCATCAACATTAATCATGTGCGGTGATCCCTCCATAAATATGGTTTGTGCTGCGCCTGTTCCGGATGAATTGAGGTTGAAACTTAATGTTGAATGTTCAGGATGTGTTGCTGTGGCAATTGTCATGATTTGCTCCGGATTAAAAATGTTGGGTGTTTGTATCGTCGCACTATTCTTTCAAGCGCCGTTAACAATTGTTACAACATCATTATAAGCCTAAGCTGATTCCTTGGCAACATACAAATCCATACAAATTCTTACAAATTAAAACGTTAAGACAGGAAAAGGCTTTTCTGGATGCAGATGCTCTGCTGAACCTGTACCAGCTCATTGTATACGATTTCCAAAGGCTGGCAAGGGTGATTGTAAATTTTACCCACAATATGGCTCAATAACTTTCATCAACCGACGGAAAAGTTCCCTGCCTGACATCTTCTACATATTGTTTGGCAGCATGTTCAATAACCGTGTTCAAATCGGCATACTGCCTGACAAAACGGGGATGAAACTCCCTGTTAAGCCCGAGAATATCATTGATGACCAGCACCTGCCCATCGCATTCAATCCCGGCGCCAATGCCAATAATTGGAATAGTAAGAGAACGGGTCACCTCAGCAGCCAATGAAGAGGGGATTTTTTCAACGACAATCGCAAACGCCCCCGCCTGTTCGAGAATTTTGGCATCCTCAAGAAGTTCTTCGGCTTCCTTCTCCTCCTGGGCCCGGACTCGGTAGCTCCCGTACTTGTAAATAGATTGTGGCATGAGGCCAAGATGGCCCATAACAGGAATCCCTACGTCAGTAATCCTCTTGACGGTCTCAGCAATAACTCTGCCGCCCTCCAGTTTTACTGCGTCACACTCATGCTCCTTCATTATTTTACCGGCATTACGCAATGCCTCCTCACCTGAAAGCTGATAACTCATAAAAGGCATATCGGTTACCACCATTGCCCGACCACTCTCAGCATGCACTCCACTGACAACAGCCTTTGCATGATAGATCATCTCCTCAATCGTGATCGGCAAGGTCGTACTGTGTCCCGAAAAGACGTTGCTTGCAGAATCCCCGACAAGAAGAACATCAACACCTGCCCGATCGAGAATTCTTGCCATGGTATAATCATAAGCGGTCAGCATTGATATTTTTTCACCATTCTGTTTCATGTCAAGCAACCTTCTTGTCGTGACATGGGCGCCTTTCTGCTGAATGCTTTTGTTCATGGGATGTACCTCTTAATTTATTTAATCTTCATCATCATTTTATAAGCTCTGACAATTCGTCTGGCTGCAGCTCCACAACGTCGACACCGTGCAGGTTTCCAAGAGCGCTCCGCATGAGTTCCACAAGACGGGAGTATTCTGGAATGTAGCCGACAATCTCTTCAAGCGAAGTGGTTTTACGCTCCATTTCATTCCTGATCTCCTCAAAAGCCTCACCATCAGCCAAAGAAACATAGGTACAAAGTTCTTTATGGCGTGATGAGAGTGGAAGTGATCCGTGCTGCAAAAGAATGTTACGGGTTCTCCGCTGGGCTGATCCAACCAATTTCCTGCCCTCTACCTGAAGCTCATACCTCGCTGAAGCGGTAAAACAGCTCACGGCTACAGGAGCCCCTCCCCCCTGTGGGCGGGCAAGAGTCGAACGACAAAACTCCGCATGAATTTCAAGACTTTCAAGAGCAAGCCTGATTACTTCATGCACCATACGGTACAGCTCAGAATTCTGCTCCGATGACTCGGTAAAAAAACTGTAGGTAAACTCCTCTGCATGAAAAACGGCCCTGCCTCCCGTAGGTCTTCTGACAACATCGATCCCTGCCAAACGGCATTTTTCTCTGTCAATACCAGAAACGTCCTGATTGTACCCCAGAGTAACAGCATAAGGACGCCATGCATAAAAGCGCCAGAGACAACTGTCAGTACCGAACTGCGTCTGAAACCGGCCATCAAGGAATGAGGCCATAAGGCGCCGGTCAACCTCCATATTTTCTTCACCGGTATGCATGCCGGAATCCAGACAATAAATCCTGGAAAAAAGTCTCTTCATCATTGCAAATTTTGATCAAGATAGCTGAAAAGGATTTTGCAACAAAATAGTGTACGGAAATGTTCTCCGAGACCGGTATTTTCATGAAAAATGCACCCCTTAAACCGTCACTAACGCATACTCATGTCACCCATTACTGTTGCTCTTATTTTTGGAGGCAGATCCGCTGAACACGAAATATCAATCATCTCCGCTCAATCAATTGCGGCCAACATCGACAATGAACGCTACAGGGTTCTTCCGATCTATATCACACCTGATGGAAACTGGCTTTTCGAGGGTATCGCCCACGATATGCTGAAGCTTGATCTCTCTGCTCTTTTGAGGAACTCGTCACCTGAAGCCGCAACAGCAAGACTTCGTGATATGGTTGAGCGGAACAATCAGAAACCTTTTGATCTTGATTTCAGGGCGGCTGGAATCGAAGTGGCTTTTCTGACGCTTCACGGTACTTATGGTGAAGACGGGCGCATCCAGGGTTTTCTGG
The DNA here is from genome assembly GCA_903836465.1 of uncultured Chlorobiaceae bacterium. Taxonomy (GTDB): domain Bacteria; phylum Bacteroidota; class Chlorobiia; order Chlorobiales; family Chlorobiaceae; genus Chlorobium. Next base: position 25,828 of record CAILRB010000001.1, on the reverse strand, counting down.
ATACCTGCGGAATCCCGTATACAGGATGTGGAGTCCTGGCATCAGCCCTCGCCATGGACAAGGCTCTCACCAAACTGTGTGTTGCCGCTGCGGGACTTGCTGTCGCACCATCCATAACACTTTTCAGTACTGATTATCAGGCTGACCCTGAAACAACTCACTCCCTGATTGAAAAGCAGTTTGCATACCCGTTTTTTATTAAACCTGCCAATCTCGGTTCTTCGATAGGAATCTCAAAAGTGCATCATAGCGGAGAACTTTCTCAAGCCCTTCAACAGGCATGCTCACTTGACTGGAAAGTTCTGGTCGAAAAAACAATCACGGGAAGGGAAATTGAAATCGCTGTGCTGGGTAATGGGCATCCGCAAGCCTCCCTGTGCGGTGAAATTGAGCCCGGCAAGGAGTTCTATGATTATCAGGATAAATACATTTTTGATACCGCAAAGTATTATATACCAGCACGCATCTCAACAGACCTTCAGGAAAAAGTGAGAACTGCGGCGATCACAGCATACAAGGCTCTTGGATGTCGGGGCATGTCGAGAGTTGATTTTTTTGTTAATGAAGAGAGTGGAGAGATTGTCCTGAACGAGGTCAATACCATTCCAGGATTTACCGATATCAGTATGTACCCAAGGCTCATGGATGCTGTCGGGATCCCTTTTCAGGAACTAACCGGGCGTCTGATTGAGCTCGCACTGGAATCGAAACACCTGTGATGATGAACCCATACCTTTTTTTTGCAGAAGTTTCGCTTGATATATCAAGAAGAGAGTTCAGGTCAGGAATTGATAAACTTGATTCATGTTCTGACCAGTTTTCGAACTCATATCTTTTTCATCTGCTTTATGCAAAAGCACTTGTGGGCCTTAATCGATGTGCTCTTGCTGGTGAATATCTGCGAAAATGTTGCTCAATAGCCCCGGCAAACCAGGTCGCATGGAAGGAGCTCGCTGACCTTCAAAGTTCAAGAAAAGAAGAGCAGCCAAACTCCACATCAGTGAAGTTTGACCCTGTCACTGATGAACTTGAACAGCTTTCTGCTGCACTCATGCACTTTGAACCAGTGAAAACATCGGAAAACGCCGATCCCACCTCAATCCTTGAACAAAAAATGCCTTTTTCAGATGACACCGCGATTGCTGTGCCAACTGAAAGCCTGGCAAATCTTTTCACCGCACAAGGTGCCTACAAAAAAGCCATAAAAATCTATACGCATCTCATCCAGCTTAAGCCCCAGAATGCTGAACAGTATCAGCTACAAATCGATTTGCTCCTTGAACGACTTTAAGAGCCAAGCAAAATGAGACTCTATGCAATGAAACGATTTAGCCGATCTGCAGATTGTATAATAACGTATATTGGTTGAGCGTAAATGGCAGTAATTGACTCTCTAAACGGTTAGCGCAAGTATCTTGGTTTCCAGATTTTTATTATCACTTTTTTTTGTTGCGTATTTTGTTGCTTATTCCTCCACCGGAGCAAGCGCTGAAATGGCTGAACAAAAACTTTCTCTTGCCAATTGCATTGAAATAGCAATCAAGAATTCAACTTCGGTAAAAAAGGCTGAATACAGCCTGAAGCTCCAGGGTGCCGATGTCCTGAGAAGTTATGGCAGTTTTCTTCCCCGACTTTCTGTATCAACAGGCTATATTCCCTATAACCTCAGTCAAACGTATACAACGAATTACCAGGACTACCCTGCCGCCTCGCCACTCAAAATCAAAACAGAAAACGAATCGGTTACTTTTACCCTGACAACATCCTTGAATCTTTTTAACGGCTTCCACGACTACGCATCACTGCAATCATCTCTGGACAATAAAGAGGCGGCCCGCTACACGCTTTCCAGGGCGCTTGAGAATGTTGTCTACGATGTCACCCAGACTTATTATCAGGTACTTCTTAATCGTGAACTCCTTGATATTTCGCGCGAAAACCTTCTGGCTGCGCAGGATCAACTGACTCTCACCGACCGGCAGTTCAAGGTGGGACTTAAGTCAATGATCGACAAATACCAGCAACAGGCTGATGCTGCTGAAAGCGGCCTTTCCGTCATCAAGGCAGAAACCCGCTGGCAGCGAAGCGTTCTGGAACTGCTGCGCCGCCTGCAGATCGACCCGAGAACAAAAATTACCCTTGAACCATCATCGGACGAGCTGAAAAATCCTGTTTTTACAAAACCCGATATCGACAGCCTTGTCACTGTTGCTTTGAACCATCGGAACGATCTAAAAAGCAAAGAGCTTGAGACAAAGGGAGCAAAATGGCAGATCACCCAGGCGCGGGCCCAATGGTACCCTGCTCTGAATCTTAATTTCAACGCAAGCACTGCCGGAACTGAGTACATGCGGCAAACATACAACGGATTACCCAGAGAATACTCCTATCCCTCACTCTCTGATCAGCTTGGAAATTCAATTGGTTATTCTGTTGCACTCAACATGAGTTGGACACTTTTTGACGGATTTCAGACTCGTTATACGGTAGAATCAGCCAAAATCAACCATATAAACAAGGGGCTTGATGTTGCCGACCTGAAAAAAAATATTGTCATTGATCTTCAGCAGGCTGCGGGAGAGTATACGTCTGCCTTCAGTCAGATCGAAACTGCCAGGGTGAGCCTGAGGGCTGCACGATCGGCCTGGGAGGGTATCAAGAAAAAATATGAGCTCGGGGCAGCAAGCTTTATCGAACTGAGCACAGCCCGTGCTACACTTTTCAATGCCCGCTCCAACCTTTCACAGGCAACCTATAATCTGGCACTTCAAAAAAGTGTCCTTGATTTCACAACGGGCAATGCGCCTTTACCATAGCAACCAGAATCCAGTATACCATCCCGATGAGCAAACGACCATCCTTTCTGAAACGAAAAACAGTTTTAATATCCCTCGCCATTCTGCTGACCGGGGGCGGTATAATTTTTACCCTTCTCAAGCTTCGTGAAAAACCTGTCGAGGTAACAACTGAAAAGGCATTTATAAAAGAGGTTGTTCATATCGTTACGGCAACGGGAAAAATTGAGCCGGAACTTGTACTCAACATTTCGCCAGATGTTTCGGGTGAAATTATTGAGTTGCCTGTCCAGGACGGTCAGATCGTGCAAAAAGGAGACCTGCTCTTTAAAATCCAGCCGGATATTTACATCAACCAGGTAGTACAGAGCCAGGCTCAACTTAATTCCGCAAAATCGCAAAGCCTTGAAGCAAGGTCAAGAAAGTTTAAAGCCGATGATGATTTCCGAAAAGCATCGTTGCTTTTCAAAGACCGACTGATCTCTGAATCCGACTTCATCGCATCGAAAACCAATGCACAAGCAGCACAGGCGACCTTTAATGCATCCCTCCATACCGTAGAACAGAATAAAAGCCTGCTTCAGCAAAATCAGGACAGAATGAAGAAAACTGTGGTTCATGCACCCATCAACGGCTCCGTTATCGTTCTGAACAGCAAACTTGGTGAGCGTGTTGTCGGTACCGGGCAGTTTCCCGGGACGGAAGTGTTGCGTCTTGCAAATCTTGACAGCATGCAGGTAGAAGTTGAGGTCAATGAAAATGACATTGTCAACGTCAAACCGGGCAATCCCGTCTCCATAACGGTGGATGCTTTCGGAGAACGGATTTTTAAAGGAGTTGTCCGTGAAATTTCCAATTCGGCGATTTCCAAGGCAGCAGGAACACAAGAAGAGGTGACCAATTTTTCAGTGAAAATCCGCATTTTCAATCATGAACGCCTGCTGAAACCAGGCATGAGTGCAACGGCGGATATTGAGTCAGAACGAATTAATAACGCCCTTGTCGTCCCTATTCAAAGTGTTACTATAAGAGGCTCCTCTGAACCGGCAGTGACTCCAAAACCGGAAAAAAACATGGTAACCGTTGCTCCCACCAGTAAAGCAATTGAAGGCCGACAGGGAGTTTTTGTGATTAAATCAGGCAGAGCCTGGTTCCGCCCGGTGAAGACCGGAACAACCGACAATACCCATATTATCGTCACCGAGGGTCTCAGAAAAGGAGAAGAGGTCGTTTCAGGAAGTTACTCCGCCATTACCAGTGACCTCAAGAATGGCTGCATGGTCAAACCGTCGAAACACTAATACCAAGCAATGCAGACCAAAGATATCATCACCATGCAGTCGCTCTGCAAGTTTTATGAAATGGGTGATCAGGTCGTCCGGGCGCTGGACTTAATCAACCTTGATTTCAAGCTGAATGACTATGCTGCAATCATGGGGCCATCGGGCAGCGGGAAATCAACACTTATGAATATTATCGGGTGTCTTGATACCCCGACCTCCGGAAGGTATGAGCTTAATGGTCAGAATGTGGCCGAAATGGACGATGATGAACTTGCGCGCATCAGAAACAGGGAAATCGGATTTGTCTTTCAGACCTTCAATCTGCTTCCCCGCCTTAACTGTCTGCGCAATGTCGAACTCCCGTTGATCTATGCCGGAGTGCCGCCGGAAGAACGGGAAGAACGTGCCACAGAGGCCCTTGTAAAGGTAGGACTCGGAGAACGTATCATGCATAAACCATCGGAGCTTTCAGGTGGACAGATTCAACGGGTGGCCATTGCAAGAGCGCTCATCAACAAGCCCTCAATCATCCTTGCCGACGAACCAACAGGTAATCTTGATACCGCAACGAGCCGTGATATCATGAATATCTTTGGAGCGCTTTCTGAAGCAGGCAACACCATCATCCTGATTACTCATGAAGAGGATATTGCCCGCTACACCCGCCGGGTCATTCGTCTTCGGGATGGAAAAATCGAAAGCGACACCAGGCAATGAACTTGTCCTACAGGCAGTTCCGGTATGAAACCGGAGAGAGCCTTAAAATGGCTCTTTACCAGATCAAGGCGAACAAAACCCGATCGTTTCTCACCGCGCTCGGCGTTATTATTGGCATTGTTGCCATTACCATGATGGGTACTGCGATCAACGGTATCGACAGAGGATTTGACAAAAGCCTTGCCATGCTGGGCTATGACGTCATCTATGTGCAAAAATCGTCATGGAGCACTATGGGCCAATGGTGGCGGTACAGAAACCGCCCTGACCTGAAAACAGAGTATGCTGATCAGCTTAACAGGATTATTGCCAATAATCCCCTTTCGGAACTGAGTATAGCTGTTCCGCAGATGTCAACCTACCAGGCCTCGGCAAAATACAGGGAGCGAACCCTTGAACAGGTCTTTTCTCTTGGTACCACCCATGATTACCTTCAGACCGCTTCCGGCAATCTCTCATCAGGCAGATTCTATACTCCAGGTGAGTCTGTCAGAAACGAAATGGTCTGTGTCATCGGTGACGATATAGCCGTCGGACTCTTTCCCAATGAGCCTGCTCTCGGCAAATCGATCCAGATCAAAAATCGAAAATTCCGGGTTATCGGAATCTTCAAAAAACAGGGAAAGTTTCTCGGGCTGTTCAGTTTTGATAACCAGATCATCATGCCGCTCGGTGCCTTTGAAAAGGCTTATGGAAAGAAAATGTTCATAACGATTAGAGTCAAAATCAAAAACCAGACGCACGTTAAAGAAGCCAAGGAGGAGCTGCTCGGGCTGATGAGAAGGATCCGGAGAATCGTTCCGGGAAAAGAAGAGGACTTTTCAATCAACGAACAGCAAGCGTTCAAAAGCCAGCTTGACCCCATCAAAAACGGTATTGCTGTGGCGGGAATCTTCATTACCGGAATGTCACTCTTTGTCGGGGCTATCGGAATCATGAACATCACCTTTGTCAGTGTAAAAGAGCGCACGAAAGAAATTGGACTACGCAAGGCCCTTGGTGCCAGACGACAAACCATCTTGTTACAGTTTCTCATAGAATCGATAATGATATGTCTTATTGGCGGGGCTATCGGACTGGCGGCAGCACTTTTCATCACCTTTGCCATCGAAAAAATTGTGCCTGATTTTCCGATACAGTTCTCCTTTGACCTTGTCATCGCAAGCCTTGCTGTTTCGGTCATCACAGGCATTATTTCGGGGCTTGCTCCTGCCGTGACGGCCTCAAAACTTGATCCTGCAGACTCACTGCGTTATGAATAGGAGTATTTATGCTGCTGCGTGAAACCATCACACAGGCGATCTATTCTCTCGCCGTCAACAAGCTTCGCTCCTGGCTCACCATCATGGGAGTCGCTGTAGGAGTATTTTCCATCATTGCAGTCATGACCGCCCTCGATGCCATCGACAAAAGCGTCGAGTCGGGCCTGACAAGCCTCGGGGCCAACACCTTCCAGATACAGAAAAATCCTGCCACTGTTTTCGGAAGCGGCCACAGCAGAAACCTCCTTGCGAACAGGAAAGATATCACCTACCAGCAGGCGCTGTTGTTCAGAAAAAGCATGGAAACAAAAGCCCGTACAATCGGCTTTATCATCTCAAGTATGGCCAATCAGGCAAAATATGCAAATCTGACCACCAACCCGGATGTTACCATGACCGGTGGTGATGAGAACTTTTCCGCTTCAAGTGGCTATACCGTAGCATCCGGTCGTAATCTTTCCGTGGGAGATATCCGCTCTGCAAAAAATACAGTCGTCCTTGGAGGCGAAGTTGCCTCAACACTTTTTCCTTCAGGCGAAAACCCGCAAAACAAATTTATCAAGGTAAATGGAGAGGTCTATACTGTTGCTGGCGTTTTTAACAAAAAAGGAGCGGCGTTCGGTCAAAGTCAGGATAACTTTGTGCTCATCCCCATTACACGATACCTCGATCATGTCAACGAAAAAAGCAGCATCTCTCTTACCGTCGAAGCACTTTCACGCAAAGATTATCCCGCTGCCATCGACCGGGCAATCGGAGCAATGAGACTGGCGAGAGGCCTGACGGTCAAGGAACCAAATGATTTCGAAATCAGAACAAATGAATCACTCATTGACTCATTCAGAGATATCCAGCGGGCCATCAGTACGGGTGCTTTTATCATCAGCTTTATGGCCCTCCTGACGGCGGGGGTGGGCATCATGAACATTATGCTGGTCAGCGTCACAGAAAGAACAAGAGAGATCGGAATCAGAAAATCAGTCGGGGCTCCCAAAAGAATAATTCTTCACCAGTTTCTCTTTGAATCTCTTTTTCTCTCCCTTGCGGGCGGCCTGATCGGCATTACTGTCGGTATCACGATCGGCAATATCGTAGCGTTACAATTTAATTTGCCTCCAATATTTCCGTGGATATGGATAACCGTTTCCATGATTGTCTGTTCAGGAATCGGTATAACTTTTGGGCTTTTTCCGGCATGGAAAGCTGCTAATCTCGATCCTGTGGATGCCCTGAGACCAAAGTAAAGAGCTGTTGTTTGCTATTCCACCAACATAATTCCTTACAACTGTCAATTTTTAAACACTTTTTAAGCCTCTCTTAATGATGGTTTAAGGAGCATTGTATTAAGATTAACCTGCAATTGATGACTTGGCATCATTGTTGAAGTTTTTCAGAAGACTTGTTTAATCTTATGACAATTATCATTAACAAATGAGAGGTACTCTATGAAAAAAATATCCAGAATTCTTTTTTTACCGTTAGTCGTTTTATCTCTGTCTGGTAATGCCGCTTCTGCAGGTAATCATGAAGCGAAATACTTTTTATCAAACGGGGAGACAAAGCTCAATGCAGGAAATTATAAGGAAGCCATAGCCGTTTTTACCAAAGCTATCGAATATGAACCGAAACTCTCACGAAGCTCCCTTTCAGAGGTGTATTTCAAGCGGGGATTTGCAAAAGCTGCTCTTGGAGATAACGAAGGTTCAAAAGCAGACTATAGAATATCCATAGAACTTGACCGTACTCCAAAAGATGCGGAGGCATACTATAATCGAGGAATTGCAAAAAAAACAATTGGCGATAGTGAGGGCGCAAGAGCAGATTTTAAGATCGCAGCAATGCATGGTTATAACAATGCAAAAAAAATGCTACAGAGCAATGAGACCAGTAATACTCCTTTTTACGCAAAAACCGATGCAAAAAGTTTTTTCTCCAGTGGCAAATCAAAGCTTGATGCGGGTAATCACAAAGGAGCTATAGCTGACTTCACAAAGTCGATTGAGCTTGATGAAAAATTTGCTGCCGCTTACTTCAATCGTGGAATTGCAAAACGTCTGACGGGAGACAAACAGGGCAGTGTCGGTGACTTCAAAAAAACAATAGAAGTTGATCCTACACCAACTAATGCTGACGCCTACTACAATCGAGGAACGGCAAAATCATTTACTGGGGATAACAACGGGGCTTTGGCTGACCTTTCCAAAGCTATAGATCTTAACCCGACGTATGGTGAAGCATACGCTCAAAGAGGAAAAATAAAAGAAACCATGGGTGACAAGCAGGGCGCTGCATCGGACCATAAACATGCCAAAAAATTTCAGGGCGCGTTACAGTAACCAATAAAATCTCGTCACTGAGCATGAAATGGACAAAAAATACTCTTGAAAATTTAAAAGAAAATCAGCCATCTATATTTTTTTTAAGAGTATTTTTTTGTCTTGCATCGACCCCGACTGAAATCCTCATTTTCTTTTTATAAGAAGCCATCCCCCCAATTTTTTAGGCAATCCCTATCAGAATCGGCGTTAATTTTTTTATCTTTGTGGCTTTAGCGGAACAAAACGTTACGAAGGCATGAAGCGCTCTCCTCTGTTCATTTTACTCCTGACGGTTTTACTGGATCTGATCGGGTTCGGCATTGTGCTTCCACTTTTGCCGACTTATGCCAAGGATCTCGGTGCAAATCCGTTCATGATCGGACTGATTGCGGCGATTTTTTCCATCATGCAGTTTATCTTCTCCCCTCTCTGGGGTAAGCTGAGCGACAAGATCGGGCGACGACCGGTCATGCTGATCAGTATATTTATCACCGCAGTCTCCTATCTGGTTTTTGCACAGGCAGCCACCATTCCACTTCTTATTTTCGCCCGGGGACTTTCTGGTATCGGATCGGCCAACATTGCGGCGGCCCAAGCCTATATTACCGATGTTACCGACAGCAAAAGCCGCTCAGGGGCGATGGGAATGATCGGAGCCGCCTTCGGGATCGGCTTTATCATCGGGCCGCTTGTCGGAGGAGTTCTCAAGCATAACTATGGCATTCAGACGGTAGGCTATGTCTCCGCAGCACTGATCACTCTCGATTTTATTCTTGCCATCTTCCTGCTTCCCGAGTCAAACAAAAATGCACAGAAAATTGCGTTCAGCTTTCTGAAAAAAAAGTCAGACAACAACGAACCAAGACGATCAGTATTTCTGTTTCTTGGCCAAAAAACAAGGGAGTATGGTGAAGGACTTGCGCTCGTCTTCAGCTCACGACCTCTTGCCCTCCTCATGATCGCCAACTACATTTATACCTTTGCTATCGTGAACACACAGATAGCATCCATTCTTCTCTGGAAAGAGTATTTCATGGCAACTGACGAGCAGATTGGCTACCTCTTTGCTTATGTAGGGGTGTGGTCCGTCGTTGTACAGGGCGGTCTTATCAGGACGCTCATCAAACAACTGGGTGAGCATAAGCTCTTCCTTTGGGGACATATTTTCACCTTTGTCGGCGTCTTTTTTGTTCCTTTTGCGCCAAAAAGCGAACTCTTTACGGTTGGTCTGTTTATCCTTTTCTTTTTTGCTGTCGGTACCAGTCTGGTTGCTCCTATAAACCTTTCCATGATTTCACTGTACAGTTATAAGCAGCAGCAAGGCCAGATTCTCGGTCTGTCACAGTCTGTCAACTCTTTTGCCCGTATCATGGGTCCATTCTTTGGAAGTATCCTCTACGGCATGAACTTTCACGCCCCCTATATTGTCGCGGGAATTTTAACGGTAGCCGGAGCTCTTATTGCCCTCAGCCTTTTCAAATACAGAATTGAAGCCCTTGACACTCCAACTGAAGTGGCTAATTACTAACTAAGCTGTTCAAAGCACCTTATCGATACGGGAGAGAAATCTATGAAAATCGGGGTTATTGGAGTCGGCAAGCTCGGAGAATTTCACACAAAGCTCCTGAAAGAAATCGCGCTGGAATCGCCTGATTTACAATTTGCAGGTATCTACGATCTCGACAGCGTTAGGGCTGAAGAGATGGCCAATAAATACCAGGTCAACAGCTTCGGCTCACTTGAACTGCTGGCAAAGGAGTGTGATGCTGCGGTGCTTGCTACGACGACAAGCTCACACTACAGCATTGCCTGTACTCTGCTTAAGCAGGGGTTACACCTCTTCATTGAAAAGCCCATAACGACAACGGTTGAAGAGGCCGATGAACTTATCCGGCTTGAAGCGGAAAACAAGGTTCGCATCCAGGTTGGACATATCGAGCGCTTCAACCCGGCACTGCGGGCTGTTGAAGCCTATATCGGCCAACCAATGTACATACAGGCTGAACGATTGACCGGCTTTTCCAAACGGGTTACCGATGTTTCCGTGGTGCTTGACCTCATGATCCACGACATTGACCTTGTCCTCTCCCTTATTCCTTCTAACATCAAACACATTGCAGCTTCAGGAGTCAAGGTTTTCTCCAACGAGATCGACATGGCAACAGCCAGAATTGATTTTGTCAACGGCGCAACAGCAAACGTTACAGCAAGCCGTCTCAGCCGCAGCAGGATGCGTAAACTCCGCTTTTTTTGTACCAATCCCAAAAGCTATGCATCACTTGACCTGACCACCGGAAAATCAGAAGTTTACCGGCTTGTCAAGCCGGAAGAAGCGTCATCGAAAAACCCGTTGAAATCTTTTACCGCGCGAAAAATTCTTGAGCAGTTTGGTGAAATTCATGAAACAATGCAGGGGATGGTGCTGGATTATATCTTCCCGGAAGTTCCTAAAATAAATGCATTGCGCGACGAACTTCAACACTTTATAAACGCCGTCAGAGACAATACCCCTATGGCAGTCAGCTCATCAGACGGACGAAGGGCAATTCTGGTTGCAGGTCAAATCACTGACGAAATTATCGCCAACGCAGCTTTACTTGAATGACTGACCATCGCCTGGTGCAAAAGTAATGACACTCTCACCTCAAAACATACCAGAGCTCCTCTATCACATCGGCGATTTTGCCGACAGAGATGGCATGGGCTGTTACCTTGTTGGCGGCTATGTTCGAGACATGCTCATGCAGAGAACCTGTACGGATATTGATATAATGATAATCGGCGACCCTGTCCCTTTCGCAAAAAACGTACACGATGAACTGCACGGCAGAAATTTCGTGCTTTTTGAACGATTCCGCACGGCACAGCTTGAACTTTCTGATCCAGTCCAGGGCACCTTTAAAGTTGAACTTGTCGGCGCCCGCAAAGAGTCCTATAACGCAGATTCAAGAAAACCGGTCACACTCATCGGAACACTTGAAGACGATCTTTCGCGACGGGATTTCACCATCAACGCGCTGGCCCTCGTACTCAACAATGAAGGACGAAACCAGATCATCGACCTTTTCAACGGGATTGAAGATATCAGGGCAGGCATCCTGAGAACACCGCTTAATCCGGAACAAACCTTTTCAGATGATCCGCTGCGCATGATGCGGGCTGCACGATTTGCGTCCCAGCTTGACTTCACGTTGCTTCCTGAAGTTATTGATGCCATGAAAGCCATACACGAAAGAATCCATATTGTTTCAAGGGAACGAGTCAGTCATGAGTTTTTCAAAATCATGCTCTCCCCACGCCCCTCAAAAGGGTTGATTATTCTTTACGAAACAGGATTACTGAAGGAGATTTTGCCCGAAGTTGCAACTATGGCCGGCATAGAACAGGTCGATGGCATGGGACACAAAGATACCCTCTTTCACACTTTCCAGGTGATCGACAATATTGCTTCCTACTCCAACAATCTCTGGCTGAGAGTTGCCGCACTTCTGCACGACATTGCAAAACCAGCAACAAAGCGATTTACGAAAAGTGCCGGATGGACATTCCACGGCCATGATGCTGTTGGTGTAAAAATCGTTGCAAAAATTTTCAGGGAGATGCGCTGGCCACTTGATCCACTCGCATACGTCCAGAAAATGGTCCGTCTTCACCACCGCCCGATCCCCCTGTCGAAAGAGGAGATCAGCGATTCAGCCATTCGACGCCTTATGTTTGATGCCGGTGAAGATCTGCAGGACCTCATGAACCTCTGCAAGGCCGACGTAACCAGCAAAAATCCTCGAAAAGTTTCAAGGATCATGAGCAATTTCAATCATGTGGAAGAAAAAATCGCTGAAGTTGGCGAAAAAGACCAGCTTTCCAAATGGAGACCCCCTGTCAGTGGCGAAGATATCATGGCGCTCCTCGGACTGCCGGAAGGAAAAACTGTGGGAATGATCAAAAAAAGAATGGAAAATGCTGTGATCGACGGGCTCATACCCTACGATCGGGATGCTGCTCTCAACTATATCCGGCAGATCTATCAAGAAATGACAAATTCCGAAAAACCATGAATTTTGATGATTCCGGTCGTTATATTGAAGAACTTTTCAACAACACACTAAACTGATCCTTCACGTGATACCACGTTATTCACCCAAAGATATCTCTGCAATCTGGACTGAAGAGGCCAAATTCCAGCGTTGGCTCCAGCTTGAAATTGCCGCTGTCGAAGCACGCATGGAAGCAGGTATTGTGCCTGCTGAGGCGCTTGCGGTCATTAAAGAAAAGGCCACCTTCAATGTTGCTGAAATTCTTGAGATTGAGAAGGAGACAAAGCACGACGTCATTGCCTTTCTGACCAACATCGCCAATAACGTTGGTCCGGAATCGCGCTATATTCATGAAGGGCTCACCTCGTCGGATGTTGGCGATACATCGCTTGCCATGCAGATGCGCGATGCCGGAAAAATCCTTGTTGCCGATATTGAACGCCTTGTTGAGGTGCTTGCAAAACGGGCTGTCGAGTTTAAATACACTCTGGAAATGGGCAGAACCCATGGTATTCATGCCGAGCCAACCACGTTCGGTCTGAAGCTGCTGCTCTGGCATCAGGAGATGCTCCGAAACCTCGAACGGATGAAAACGGCTGTCGCCACAATCTCTGTCGGTAAAATATCCGGCGCTGTCGGTACCTATCAGCACCTGTCGCCCGACATCGAAGCCGAAGTATGCCGAAAACTTGGCCTGACACCCTCATCCATTTCGACCCAGATTCTTCAGCGCGACCGGCACGCAGAGTATGCCACTACCCTTGCCATCATCGCCTCGTCCATCGAAAAGTTCTCGGTTGAACTGCGCCACCTGCAACGGACAGAGGTTCGGGAAGCCGAAGAGTTTTTCAGCAAAGGGCAGAAAGGAAGCTCCGCCATGCCCCACAAACGCAACCCTATCACCTTTGAACGCCTGACCGGACTTGCCCGAGTCGTCCGCTCAAACTCCCTGGCCGCAATGGAAAATGTGGCGCTCTGGCACGAGCGGGATATCTCTCACTCATCGGTTGAGCGCATCATCATGCCAGACTCAACAACAGCCCTCTGTTACATGCTGCGTACTTTCAGTGATGCGCTCGACACACTGCTTGTCTATCCGGAGAGAATGGAGGAGAACTTCAACTCATCCTACGGCCTGACCACCTCACAAACCGTACTGCTCGCTCTCACGGCGAAAGGGCTGACCCGTGAAGTGGCCTACAAGCTGGTGCAACGAAACGCCATGGAGAGCTGGTCTACCAAAGTGCACCTGCGTGACCTGCTTCTGAAAGATGAAGAGTTGCTGAATTATCTTGATGCTGACGATATCGCCCGGCTCTTCAGCGCTGAGACTATTCTCGGAAAGCTGAAAAACAGTGTGGATATTATCTTCAAACGCAATGGACTATAACAGGGTGGCAATGAAAAATCCTCTTTTCAGAAAAATCGGAATTATTCTTTTTCTGCTTGGACGATATCTCTTCGCCGCTTTTTTTCTTTACGGCTTCTGGCACAAGCTGGTAAAAGGGTGGTTATGGAGCGACCTCATGCAGGGATTTTTCATCAAACGGCTTGCTGAACTCCCTGCGAACTCTTTTCAGGCACATTATCTGGTCCATTTTGCTATTCCGTTGGCATTGCCGATCGCATGGATCGTTACCATCGGAGAGCTCATCATCGGACTCGGTCTTGTTTTTGGCCTTGCTGTAAGATTTAATGCGGCATTTGCTCTCTTCATGGTTCTTAATTTTGCTGCTGGCGGCTATTTCAACCTTTCCCTGCCTCCATTTATGGCATTTGCCATAATGATGATGGTGCTTCCATCAGGCCACTGGCTCGGGTTTGACAAACATTTACACCACAAATACCCTGATGCAATCTGGTTCAAATAAATAAAATGCTTACAACTCCACATCGCCCCTTCTACTACCATCTCTGGATAAACTTTATTCTGGCCTTCTCACTGGCAGCATCCTGCCCCTCTCATCAGGCAAAAGCCGCAGGAAAAAAACAAACCAGAGGGCTGATTGATCTTGCAGACAAGGAGTTATGGAAGATGAACTACCTGAAAGCCGATTCGATCTATACCCTGTCACTACACAAAAATCCTGAAAACGTTGAGGTGTACTGGAAACTTGCCCGGCTGCAGGTAAGTCTTGGGGAATCCATCCCGCCTGAAAATAACGAGATCCGGCTGCAACATTACCTCAAGGCAGAGGAATATGCCCGTACCATGATAAGCATTGACAGCACCAATGGAAAAGGTCACACCTGGCTTGCTGCATCGCTCGGGATGATGGCAGACAACGTCGGCACAAAGGAAAAATTAAAGCGTGCACGGGAAATTAAACGAGAACTTGATACCGCTATACGATTAAACCCGAACGACGAAACAGCACTTTCAATGCTTGGCTCTTTTTATCGTGAAGCTGCCGGTATCGGATGGTTCAGAAGAATGGTAGGCAACGCCTTCGTCGGCGAAGTGCCACAGGGAGATTATGAGCTGGCCGAAAAAGCATTCAGAAAAGCAATCAGTATTGATCCAAAAATCATCAGGAATTACCATGAACTTGCCCTCATCTGTATCAGGAACGATAACCGGACTGAAGCCATCAGCCTGATGACAACCGCTCTTAACCAGCCCATACTTATTGAGAGTGACAAAAGGCGCATTGAGGAGATGCACAAACTCCTGATAAAATACTCTAAAGAGTAAAAAAAGAGCCTACAACTGATCGTTGCCGACAATTCCCAGAAGAGCTCGGATGCCAAGATGATAGCTGTTGGCTCCGAATCCGCTGATCACTCCGACACATACTTCTGAAATCACCGATGTGCGTCGGAACTCCTCTCGGGCATAGATGTTTGAAAGATGAACCTCCACAACAGGAATGGTGACGGCACTGATAGCATCGCGCAGAGCAATAGAATAGTGAGTAAGCGCTCCTGCGTTCAGCACAACACCGGCATATCCACCCTTGTCTTCAATGTGAAAGAGTTTTTCCAGTAACGCACCCTCATCTTCTGACTGAAAAAACTCAATGGAGAGTTCCGGAAAACTCTCCATAAGTTCAAGGTTGATATCGTCAAGTGTACGATAGCCGTACACTTCCGGCTCACGCTTTCCAAGCCGGGAAAGGTTCGGTCCGTTAAGAACAAGTATTGTCATTGCCCATCCTCTCTTCGTTTATGACAAGAATTCGTTAATGCTACCAATATTTCGCCCCTGCGGGGCTTATTAAAGAATATACTGGCTGAGATCGCGGTCTGCCACCACATGGTTCAGTTTCTCTTTCACCATGGTCTCGTCAATCTCTACCCGATCATCAGAAAAATTCTCGGGAATATTGAACATCAGCTCCTCAAGAAGATTGGTCATGATGGTGTGGAGTCTTCTCGCTCCGATATTTTCAACACTCTCATTGACCTGTGCAGCAATTCTGGCAATCTCGCGGATAGCCCCTTCACTAAAGGTCAAATCAACACCTTCTGTTCCGAGAAGCGCTGAATACTGCTTGATAAGGGCATTATCCGGCTGCGTTAGAATCAAATAAAAATCCTCTTCCGTCAGGCTTTTCAGCTCAACCCTGATGGGAAAACGACCCTGCAACTCGGGAATAAGATCCGAAGGCTTTGCCACATGAAAGGCGCCAGAAGCGATAAAAAGCACATGGTCGGTTTTCACCATGCCATGCTTGGTCGCAACATTGGAACCTTCAACAATCGGAAGAAGATCGCGCTGCACCCCCTCACGGCTGACATCCGGACCCTTGCCGCCAGCTCCCGTAGAAGGAGAGGCAATTTTATCGATCTCATCAATAAAGACAATGCCGGACTGCTCGACCTTGTTGATCGCCTCCTTGACGACGCTCTCCATATCAATAAGCTTCTGTACCTCTTCCTGCTCAAGAAGTTTGCGTGCTTCAGCAATCGACACCCTTCGTTTTTTCTTTTTACGTGGAAGTCCGCTCATAAGATCCTGCATGATTCCCCCGATCTCCTCCATCTGCCCGAGAGGCCCAAAAACCTGCATCATCCCGCCTGGCGAATCACCGGACGTATCCATTTCAATCTGACGATCCTCAAGTTTGCCATTGCGGAGACGTTCCAGCATCTTCTTGCGACTGCGGCGGTTAACCTCGATCGATTTATCCTGGTGATCAGACGTTGGCGTCTCGCCCCCCTCTTCATCACCACTCTCCTCATCACCGGAATCATGCGGGGATGAAACAGGAGGGAGAAGAATATCAAGCAGACGCTCTTCAACAAGTAGCGCGGCCTTTTCGCGAACCTCTTCGGAACGCTCACTTCTCACCATAGCCACCGACTGATCGACAAGGTCACGGATCATCGACTCCACATCACGCCCGACATAACCCACTTCTGTAAATTTTGATGCCTCAACCTTCACAAACGGAGCCCTTGCCAGCTTGGCAAGCCTGCGGGCAATTTCAGTTTTACCAACGCCGGTCGGCCCGATCATGATGATGTTATTGGGCATAATCTCATCGCGAAGCTCATCACTCACATTCTGACGACGCAGCCTGTTGCGCAAAGCGATGGCAACAGATTTTTTCGCATCCTTCTGGCCAATAATATATTTATCAAGCTGCGAGACAATCTGGTTCGGAGTCAGATTACTCTCAGCAATAGAACTTTTAGTACTCATATCCCTGCAATGAATTGTGGATTACAAAAAACTAACCAGGATCTGCTACCCGGCAGACCCTGGATGCAATGCGCCAATATCTCGATCAAACCTCTTCAACAATAATATGATCGTTGGTATAAATACAGATATCGGCAGCGATCTTCAAACTCTCAAACACAATCTCCTTTGCGGAAAGAGAGGTGTGTTTCATAAGTGATCGGGCTGCTGCCAGCGCATACATACTTCCGCTGCCAATGGCAACGATACCATCCTCCGGCTCAATGACATCGCCGGTTCCTGAAATAATCAGCGCCTTGTCGTTACTGACAATGGCAAGCATCGCCTCAAGACGGCGGAGATACTTGTCGGTTCTCCAGTCTTTGGCAAGCTCCACAGCCGCCCGGTCGAGCTTTCCATTATAGGCTTCAAGCTTCGTATCAAAGCGGTCAAGCAGGGTCAAGGCATCCGCCGTTGCGCCCGCAAAACCGGCAACAAGCTTTCCTTGATATAACCTCCGGATCTTTCTGGTTGAATGCTTTACAACCGTATTGCCAAGTGTCATCTGGCCATCGCTTCCGAGCGCAGCCTTGCCATCGCGTATCACACCAATAACCGTTGTTGAACGGATTTGAGGCCTCTCTGAATTCTTCATCAATTAAAATATTTTTTTTCTTAATCTTGCCACTGGAATTTGCATTTGTTCACGATATTTTGCAACTGTTCTGCGCGCTATGTGCACTCCTCTTTTCACCAGCATCTCCGTGATCGTATCATCACTCAACGGATTGGCTGAATCCTCATCTTTAACCATCTCAGCAATATACTGACGGATAATCTTGCTCGACAGATCATCACCCTCCTCAGTCGAGAGCCCTCCGCTGAAAAAATACTTCAACTCAAAAACACCAAAACGAGTCTGAACATATTTTCCATTGACCGCACGACTGATGGTCGATATATCAAGAGCTGTCCCGGCTGCAATGGTTTTCATCCCAAGGGGCAGTAGATGCTCCGGCCCGGAAATAAAAAACGCATACTGCTGCTTCATCAATGCTTCAATAACCTTCAGAAGCGTCTGACGCCGGGTGTCAAGAGCACTGGTAAATTCATGAGCCCGCTGCAAATTCTTCCGTATAAACTGTTTTTCCTCTTTAGGGGCTTTCCTGTTTTTCAGAAGCTCCTGATAGCGATCCGTCACCTTGACTGAAAGAGCACTTCGGTCATTGAGCGCAGCAGTCAGTTCTCCATTCTCGTAGGTGACCACAAAGTCGGGGGTAATATAGTGACCACCCTCATCCTGAAAAATCCCGGGATGAGGATCAAGGGCGATAATGGCCGAAACCGCCGCTTCGACCCTCTCCTTCGCCGCTCCCAGCTTTTTAATCAGCAGTTCAAAGCGTCGGTGGAGAAAATCATCAAAATAATTCTGGAGAATTCTTCTCGCAAGCTCAAAGGTTTTCGCGTCATAACGCTCTGCTGCAATCTGCAGTTGCACAAGAAGCCGTTCACGCAAATCACGAACGGCCACACCGGGCGGATCAAGAAAATTGATTTTCCGCAAAACACGCAGCAGATCGCTTTCGCTGACATCAAGACCCTGGAGATGCAGACTGTCAATAATGACATCAGCCTCCTCGGTGAAGTAATCATCACCATCAAGATTACCAAGAATTTCAATGGCAATCCGCACTTCACGCTCTTTAACATCTTCATGCAAGGCCAGTTGTTTCAGCAGCGTCTCATGAAAAGTGTCATGCTGCACCGCCTGAAAAAAACGCTCTTTTGAGGGATTTTCGTGAGTAAAGTTGAGCCGTCCCTCAGATGTTTCTCCCGAAGGGGGAACCTCTGAGCGCTCTTTGAGAGAGCTTTTACTGAACCGTTCAACCGAGTCAAACATATCGTCACCGGCTGACCGGTCACTCTCCCCCGCACCTTCCCCTTCACCCTCTCTTCGCTCTTCAACAAGCTCCAAAAGAGGATTTTCCTGCACCTCTTCATAAATCCGCTCTTCAAGATTCTGCATCGGGAGCTGAAGAAGCTGGCTGCTGAGTATCTGCTGGGCAGAGAACTGTAATGTTTGCTTCTGTTGAAGCCTGATATCAGCCATTATAGAGAGGAAGATGCATCGACATAGACTTTTAAATCCGCTATCCAGTCAGGGCCATACAATGACTCAAGCGCAGAGGAGACATAATCAATAAGTTGTACCTTGCACTCCCCGCCCGCCTTTCTGGCAGCACGGCACATTGAGTGCTGTTCGTAGACAAGATAATCCAAACCAAACTTTTTCCTTACCCTTATCGGAAACAATCGGCAGGATATCGGTTTGTCGAACCCAAGAATCCCCTCCCGACAGGCAATCTCAATGGCGCAGAAAGTGATGCCGTCACGAACAACAGTGAAAACACACTCCTTGTTCTCAACGGTTCTCGTGTACTGAACCCCTTGATAGACCTCTACAGGGCCGTGCCGCCGGAGATAACGCAACCCTTTTTCCGGCAGCATCTTGAGCAGCTCCTCAGGCAATTCCTGAAGCCGCAATGCCTCAGCAGGCGATAACGGGGCGCCAAGCTCACCCTCAATACAGCACGCTCCACGGCATTCATGGAGATCGCAGGAAAAATAAGCCTTCAACACATCTTTCTCTATCAGAACACTACCAATGGAAACCAGCGACATAACAATACGTTCAATTAATTGTCGTAAGCAATATTAAGTAAACGCCCTACAAGGGCGATATGTTGGTAAACAAAACATTTCGTCAAAAGACCATTACTTTGCCTCTTATGAAATTTGCAGCTTCGATGAATTTTTCATAGCTATATTACAACTCTTTTCAGAAAATGGGATAATAACCAACCTGAATACACCTACAAAGCCACACCACCATGCTCATTATCGACGGAAAAAAGGTCTCGCTTGACCTGAAAAACGAACTCAAGGAGAGCGTTGACAGCTACCGGGCCCAAACCGGCAAAGTACCCGGACTGACAGTTATCATTGTCGGCCAGGATCCCGCATCGCAGGTTTATGTACGCAATAAAGCCAAAACATGCAAAGAGATCGGCATGATTTCCACCGTCATCGAAATGCCTGCCGACACTACCCAGGAACATCTGCTCAAGACCATCCAGGAGCTGAACAACGACCCGGCAGTCCACGGCATTCTGGTGCAGCAGCCACTCCCAAAACAGATCGATGAATTTGCCATCACCATTGCCATCGATCCATCGAAAGATGTTGACGGGTTTCATCCCGAAAATCTGGGACGACTGGTGATGGGACATCTCGACAAATGTTTTGTCAGTTGCACCCCTTACGGCATCCTTGAGCTGCTTGGTCGTTACAACATTGAGACCAAAGGCAAGCACTGCGTCGTGGTCGGAAGAAGCAACATTGTCGGCAAACCAATGGCCAACCTGATGCTCCAGAAGCTCGAAGCAACCAACTGCACGGTCACTATTTGCCACTCCGCCACCAAAAACATTCCTTTTTACACACAGCAAGCCGATATTCTCATTGCTGCTATCGGAAAAGCGGGCTTTATCACTGCTGATATGGTAAAACCGGGCGCGGTGGTTATTGATGTCGGCATCAACCGCATTGAGGATGCATCAACAAAGAGCGGCTACCGTCTGGTTGGCGATGTCGATTACGAAGGCGTTTCAGCGGTTGCCTCGGCCATGACTCCGGTTCCCGGTGGCGTTGGCCCCATGACCATTGCCATGCTTCTGAAAAATACGCTTCAGTCGTTCCAGCGCACGAACGGACTGTAAAGCATAATGGCCAAAAGTGTCACGAAATATATCTGCTCAAACTGCGGTGCGGTCTCCCTGAAATATCAGGGAAAGTGTTTTGAATGCCAGAGCTGGGGAACCCTTGTGGAGACTCACCTCGACCCCGAGCCCAAAAAACAGCGATCGGGTTCTGCTGGAGCTGTTGCCGTTGTGCAGAACCTGCATGACGCCGTGCCCTCAGAGTTCAAGCGAATCATGACCGGCATGGGCGAGCTCGACCGCGTACTCGGAGGCGGGCTCATGCAGGCTTCAGCCGTACTGGTGGGCGGAGAGCCCGGTATCGGCAAATCAACCCTCATGCTCCAACTGGCTCCCCGTCTCGCTCCGGCAAAAGTGCTCTACATCTCCGGCGAAGAGTCACCCAACCAGATACGCGAACGAGCCCGGCGACTCTCCATCAAAGCAGAAAATCTCTGGCTCGTACCGGAGGTGAACCTTGAACGCATTCTGTCGCTCATGGAACGGGAAAAACCGGCACTGGTCATCATTGATTCTATCCAGACAGTCCACTCAGAGGAGTACCAGAGTTCTGCTGGAACGATCACCCAGATACGGGAATGCGCCGCTTCGCTTATCCGAGCAGCCAAACTGCAGAACTTTATTTTGATGATTATCGGCCATATCACCAAAGAAGGTGCACTGGCAGGCCCGAAGGCGCTTGAACACATGGTCGATACCGTCCTGCAATTTGAGGGAGAGGGCTACCAGCGCTACCGGATTATTCGCTCAGTCAAAAATCGTTTTGGCTCCACCAATGAAATCGGCGTCTTCCGGATGGATGAGACCGGCCTCGAAGAGGTAAGCAACCCCTCGGAATTCTTTATCTCCGGACGCAGAACCGATGTGCCGGGCAACTCGATTCTTGCCGCCATTGAGGGAACAAGGGCGCTGCTGGTGGAGGTTCAGGCGCTGGTCTCCAAAACCAACTACTCCATGCCGCAGCGCATCAGCACCGGCTTCGACCTGAAACGCATGTCGATTATCCTTGCTGTGCTCGAAAACAGGCTGAAGATCGAGACCTGGGGTCAGGATGTTTTTGTGAAAATAGCCGGAGGCCTCAAACTGGCAGAGCCTGCGGCAGACCTTGCCATAGCGGCGGCCATTGCCTCAGGGCTCATGAACCGGCCCGTCGATCCGGCAACCGTCTGCTGCGGAGAAATTGGCCTTGCCGGTGAACTCCGGGCCATCAGCGACAGCGAACGACGCATCAGGGAGGCCGCGCACCTCGGCTTCAAACGCATCGTACTACCCGAAGCCAATACCCGGGAGCTGAAACCATCGCTGAAAAAGCTGCCGATAACCATTGCCGGATGTTCAACACTGCGTGACGCCCTTGAGGAACTGAATATCTGATGAACGTGTTAACTTGTGCATTCACGCAACTTTCTTACCTTTCATAGGGTGAGATTCAATGCAAAGCAAACCGAGAAAAGACGATGACGCACATTTTGATTCAATGGCTGATTAACGCCCTAGCGGTCTATGCTACCGCACATATCCTTGACGGCATTCACATCAAAAGCTTCGGCGCCGCAATTGCCGTGGCGCTTGTTCTTGGGCTTATCAATACTATTGTACGCCCGGTCATGCTCTTTTTCTCCATCCCCTTTATCATTCTCACCCTGGGGCTTTTCCTCCTTGTCATCAACGCCCTTCTCCTGCAGTTTGCCGCAGTGCTTGTCAGTGGATTCACCATTGACGGCTTCTGGTGGGCCGTAGCGGGCTCAGTGGTCATCAGCGCTATTTCATGGCTCCTGGGATCGCTGTTCAATCTTTGAAACCGCTCTTTTTTTTGTTCTACATAGCGGAATATTACTTTACCGGGAGAATAATTCATTGACGCATTTTATTGCAGAGCATGGTTCCTGCTGATGCCCTTCATTGGCAAAGAGTAACAAAACTTGCGGTGACCATTGCTGCCTTCATCCTGTTTGTGATTTTTGTCTCTCTCTTCCCTGCCCTTACGGCAAAAGCAGCAACACCCGTCATCCTCGACAGCCTGCCCCGCGTTGAGCTTTCGGGACATATCGATCGTTATGACGACCACACCGAAAAGCTCACGCTTGCCGACATTCTTGATCCAAAAAATGCCATCGCCTTCACGCATCTCAAGGGTAATCTCAACGACGGGTACAGCCACAAAGCGGTCTGGCTGCGCTTTACCCTCTCTCGTACCTCAGGGTTTCCCGAAGAGGCATGGTTACGGCTTTACCCGCCCTATCTGGATCACGTCACCGTTTTTGTTCAGACAGGCCGAGACCCATCCAGGACATCATCCTGGCGCCAGATAATCCTCGGCGACCACATTCCCGTTGCTGATCGTCCTGTGCCGGACCCCGACTTTTTTGCCCCCCTGTCACTGCCTCTCGAAACGCCTGTCACCATTTACGTCCGGGTTCAGGCGATCAGTTCCCTGAATTTTGGGGCTTCTGTGCATACCCCGACAGACATGATCCGCCAAACTGATACCAACATCCTGTTTCAGGGAGGCTATCTGGCCATTGTCATCGTGATCTCGCTGCTGAACTTTATCTATTTCATTCGCATTAAAGACAGACTCTTCATCTACTTCGCGCTCTACGCCCTGGCAGTCTCCATCAATTATCTCTCCATAAGCGGTATCCTCAGCCTGATCCTGCCCGGATCTGCCCATCTCATCTCCGACTATCTCGCTGATATTGGAAAGGGTGGCGGAATACTCCTCATGTCAGTTTTTTTAACTGGCCTTTTTGCCTCAGAGCTTACACCGTTTACCTGCAACTACCTCAGGCTCATGGCAGTTATTGGCGCTCTCACGGTACTTGCTGATCCTCTCGGATTTTATATCGAAATGGCCCCTGTCACCTCCATGGGAGTGCTTTTCCTGTTTTTTGTGGTCAGTTGGCTCAGCTATAAAGCCGTAAAAAACAATAAACCCGGAGGCATGGTATTCTTTATCGCATTCGGCATCAGCAATCTTGGTTATTTTATACATTTTCTGCAACTGCTCGGCCTGGTTCCCCTTGAATGGTGGAGCATCAACAATATCCAGTATGCCTCTCTGCTTAATATCGTACTCATGACCCTGGCTCTCGCAGAGCGTCTTCGAGAATCTGAAAACCGGGCAATGGCTGCACTCAGGGAGTCTGAGCTGAAAAGTTTGGAACTTGCAACGGAACGAGTGGCAACGGAGCGTCAGCAACGATTCCTGACCATGGTGTCTCACGAATATCGAACTCCTCTCGCCATTATCCGAAGCTCCCTTGATATCATGGAACTTCAGATGAGCGACCAGCGTTCACAAGATAATGGTAATGAAATTTCCAAAATGAAGCGTGCCGTTCAACGGCTGGTGGAGGTGATGGATGTTTCGCTTGAGAAAAGCCGTCTCTCTGATTCTCAGGAGAAAGAGGGAGTGGTGCGAACTCTATTGGCGCCATTCATGGCCGCAGAGATTGAGGAAATTCGTTCGCTCTGGCCAAATCGTTCCTTTCTCTTTGCCCTATCGCTCACTGACCATGCAATCAATGCTGAACAACATTATCTTAAAACTGCTTTGTTTAACCTGTTCGATAATGCCCGGAAATACTCTCCGCCAGATTCTCCGATTGAGGTTGATTGCTACGGAGAGGGGGAAGAGGTCTTCATCAGGATACAAAATCAGAGCAATGGTATTTTGACGAATGAGACAGAACAACTTTTCAGAAAATACCAGCGCGGCAGCAACAGCAATAATACCAATGGATCCGGTCTTGGGCTTTGGCTGGTGCAGGAGATCATCTATCGGCATCATGGCACAGTCACTTTTGAAAAAACCTACACCGATGTCGTGGTAACGATTCGTCTTCCCCTTGCGGATACTACAAAGGAATAAACAAAGGATGAAACACTTTAACAGGGATGCTCATTGAAACAAAAACGCATCATTATTGTCGAAGATGACCGTGACCTGCTCGAAAACATGGTGAAATACCTGACACTTTGTGGGTATGAGGTGACCGGAGCAGCTTCTGCACGTGAATTTTATTACCATCTCTCCCGGCAAACATACCTGCTGGCCGTACTCGACATCGGTCTTCCCGACCAGAGTGGTCTGGTGCTTGCTGAATATGTACGAAATAATACCAATATGTGGATAATCATGCTGACGGCACGCTCAACACTTGACGACAAACTTGCAGGGTTGAAATCCGGAGCTGATTTCTATCTGGTCAAGCCGATTGACTGCAGCGAACTCGCCGCAACCATTACCAATCTTTTTGCCCGTCTTGATGCAGCACCTGCCGTTTCTGAACTCGAATCGCTCAGAGAGAGCGATACGCTTGAGCAGTGGAAACTTGAACGCAAAGGGTGGACACTGATCACTCCCAGGGGAGACTCCATTAAACTCACCTCCAAAGAGTTCGAGTTTATTGCCTCTCTCAGCATGCGAAGCAACACGATTGTCGCCCGCCGTGATATCCTGAAAATCCTTGACTATCCCTCGACCGAACAGGCGAGCCACGCACTCGAATCAATGATCTACCGTCTGCGCAAAAAGATCGAGGAGGCTGGCTGTGAGTTTCCCGTCAAAACCTCCCATGGCACAGGGTACTGTTTATCCGCTGATATTATCCGCATCTGATTTTCTGGCTCAGCTCATTTCTCCATCGAAAAAATATATCACATCATTTATACCTCGCAATGCCATGCTAATGTGAGGTATTGTGATGTTTTATGACTTTTTGCGACTTGTTTTTTCACTACTTCCCTGTGTATGCTATAGATCGATGTAGTACACGTCCCTACGTTTCCAGCTTCGCTGGAGCATAAGATTTTCTTGTTCCTGACAGATTCAATAAAACAATCTTTTTCCGATATCCATGGCTAACATATTTAGTGGTTGAACGAAAAGTCGTTATGATATTATAAAATAATAGCTTATATTGCTTTATAAAGATCGAAAGATTTGGCGTACCCCTGAACAAAAGCGTAATAACACCCCATTAGAGTCATTTTTGACTGAGAAAAGGT